>DZBX01000151.1 GCA_022730075.1 Rhodanobacter sp.
CGAGCCAATGCTGGTTATTCGAGATGCTGCACCGTGTACGGATAGTGTTGCAAGGTGACACAGCGAACGCCGTCCGCATGTTCCGGCCACATGGCGGCGTTGCTCGTCAAGTCGTCGATCATCGCGAAAAGCTCGGTACGAAACGCATGTGCGGCCAATGGACTGCGTTCGAGGTACCAGTGAAACGCTGCGCGTGCCTCGGCCTGGCGTCCGGCAGAATGACAACCGCAAAAGCGCTCACGGCTGGCCGAGGCGAGCCTTGGCTTCAGCCCATGGGGTTGGGCGAACTTGACCTGCCCGCAGCTCGATGCGGCGGCGTTCGATCTCTGCACGCCATGCCGCGGCAAGCTTGCCGTTGTCGTCGCCATGCAAACTGTCGAGTAGTGCTACGGTCAAGGCCGAGCGTTCATCCGACGGCAGGCCGAGCGCTGCATCGAGCAGGTGGGTCACACGCGTGTACATGTTGTTGCACTCGTGCATCGATGGCGTCACTGAAGCACATCCAGCACTCACTCCGCAATGAGCGTGTCGATCACGTGTTCGACGTAGGCCTCGTAGTCGTCCTGGCTCAGGCGCGGCACGCCCAGGTGCACGTTCATTTGCAGGAAGCCGACGTAGGCGGCGTAAGTCAGGCGCGCGCGATGGTTCGCGGCGCTGCGTTCCATGCCGGCCTGACGATAGGCCAGGGCCAGAAAATCCATGCGCCGCTGCGACACGCGCGCCATCAATGACTGTATGCGTGGATGATCCAGCGCGCGCAGCAGCGCGGCATACACGCGGTGCGGTTGCACCTCGTGCGCGATGCGGCGGAACAGTTCGCGCAGCCGCGCGCGCGGGTCGCCGGCGGATTCCACTTCGACGCCGAGTTCGTGCTCCACGTCCAGCTCCCAGCGCTCCAGCGCAGCATTGAGCAATGCTTCGCGGCTGGGGAAATGCCAGTAGAAGCTGCCCTTGGTCACGCCCAGCTCGCGTGCCAGGCCCTCGACGTTGAGCGCGGTGACGCCTTGCTCGGCGATCAGGGCCAGCGCGGCGCGCTCCCAGTCGGCGGCGCTGAGACGCGAGCGTTCGGGTTTGTCCGTATTCAGGTTGGGCATGGAGGGCATGGTAGGACGGCGCGCACAGGCTTGTCCCGTACGCTTGCGTATTGACTGGTGCTGCGCCACCTGCGCACACTTGCGCGATGGATACGATGTGCCCACACATGCCGGCGCGGCCGGATGAGTTCACCTTCACCGCGCCCGATGGCCTTGACCTTGCCGTGGAACGCTGCGGCGCGGCGGATGCGCCGGTCCTGCTGTTCGCGCACGGCTTCGGCCAGACCCGACAAGCGTGGCGCGGCGCGACCCGCAAGCTGGCGGCCGCGGGCTGGCAATGCGTCAGCTTCGACGCGCGCGGCCACGGCGACAGCGGGCGCGTGGCCGGTGGCCGCTACCACCTCGCGCAGTTCATCGAGGATCTGCGCGCGCTGGCATCCGCGCAGCCGACGCCGCCGGTGCTGATCGGCGCTTCGATGGGCGGTCTGCTGGGCATCGCGGTGGCCGGCGATGCGCAGCGTCCGGTGCCGTTCTCGGCGCTGGCACTCATCGACATCACCCCGCGTTGGGAACCGACCGGCGTGGCGCGCATCCTCGAATTCATGCGCGCGCATCCACAGGGCTTTGCCGATTACGAAGCCGCCGCGCAGGCGGTTGCCGCCTATCTGCCGCAGCGCGGCGCGCACAAGGGCGAGCAGCGCCTGCGCGCCTTGTTGCGCCATGGCAGCGATGGCCGCCTGCGCTGGCACTGGGACCCGGCGCTGCTGGATGTGGTCGAGCACGAGGGCCGCGCGCAACAGCAGGCGCTGGTGGATGCGACGCGGCGCATCCGCCTGCCGACGCTGCTGGTCTCCGGCGGCTTGAGCGATGTCGTCTCGGCGACTACCGTGGACGAGTTCATGCAGCTCCTGCCTGGCGCCGTTCACGTGAACGTGCCGGGTGCCACGCACATGCTGGCGGGCGATGCCAATGATGCCTTCGTCGCCGCCATCGCCGATTTCGTGCGCGCGTTGCCGCGCACACCTGCCGGGGTAGTGTCATGACGATCGTGTGGATGGTGCTCGCGCTGCTGCTGCTGGCCTTGCTGCTGGCGTTCCTGCGCGGCAGCGCCGGGTTGTGGTCGATCTCGAGCATCGTGCTGGCGGCGGTGATGGGCTTGATCGAGGGCAGTGCGCGCGAGGCGCTCATCGCCGCCATCGTGCTGGCCGTGCTGACGCTGCCGTTCGCCATCGTGCCGCTGCGCCGCGTGCTGTTCAGCCGATCCTTGCTGAAAGCCTTCGCGCATGCGCTGCCGCGTCTGTCGGAGACCGAGCGCACCGCGCTGGATGCCGGCAGCGTCGGCTTCGAGGCCGAGCTGTTTTCCGGCAAGCCCGACTGGCACAAGCTGCTGGCCGAGCCCAGGCCGGCGCTCAGCGCCGCGGAACAGGCCTTCATGGACGGCCCGGTGGAGCAGTTGTGCGCGATGCTCGACGATTGGCGCATCACCCACGAGCTGGCCGATCTGCCGCCCGAGGTGTGGGCGTTCCTCAAGCGCGAAAAATTCTTCGGCATGATCATCCCCAGGCGCTACGGCGGCCTGGAGTTCTCGGCGCTGGCGCATTCGGCGGTGCTGCAGAAGGTCTCCAGCATTTGTCCCACGGCCTCATCGACCATCGCCGTGCCCAACTCGCTGGGCCCGGCCGAGCTGCTGCTGCACTACGGCAGCGAGCAGCAGAAGGACTATTACCTGCCGCGCCTCGCCGATGGCCGCGAGGTGCCGTGCTTCGCGCTCACCGGGCCGTATGCGGGCTCGGATGCCACGTCGATTCCAGATTACGGCATCGTCTGCAGGGGCTTGTGGAAGGGCGAGGAAGTGCCCGGCGTGCGGCTCACCTTCGACAAGCGCTACATCACCCTGGCGCCGGTCGCCACGATCATCGGCCTGGCGTTTCGCCTGTATGACCCCGAACACCTGATCGGCGACAGCGAGGATCGCGGCATCACCCTCGCGCTGATCCCGCGCGAGACGCCGGGGCTGGATATCGGGCGCCGCCATCTGCCGTTGAACATCCCGTTCCAGAACGGCCCGGTGCGCGGCAAGGACGTGTTCGTGCCGCTGACGCAACTGATCGGCGGGCCGGATATGGCCGGCCACGGCTGGCGCATGCTGGTCGAGAACCTGTCGGTGGGGCGCGCGATTTCGCTGCCATCCAATGCCGCCGGTTTCGCGCGCCTGGCGGTCGCCGCCACCGGCGCCTACGCGCGCCTGCGCAAGCAGTTCGGGCTGTCCATCGCGCGTTTCGAGGGCGTCGAGGAAGCGCTGGCGCGTATCGGCGGCATGAGCTATCTGGTCACCGCGCTGTCGCGTTCCACCGCGGCGGCGGTCGATCGCGGCGAGAAGCCGGCGGTCACCTCGGCCATCGCCAAGTACCACGCCACCGAGATCGGCCGCGAGGTGGTGCGCGACGCCATGGACGTGCACGGCGGCAAGGGCATCATCCTCGGCCCGGGCAATTATCTGGGGCGCAACTGGCAGGGCGCGCCGATCAGCATCACCGTCGAGGGCGCCAACATCATGACGCGCTCGCTGATGATCTTCGGCCAAGGGGCCATTCGCTGCCATCCCTGGGTGCTCAAGGAAATGGCCGCCGTGGCCGAGCCCGACCGGCGCAAGGCGCTGCGCGATTTCGACGCGGCGCTGTTCGGCCACGTCGGCTTCGGCCTGTCCAACGCGGTGCGCAGTTTCGTTCTGGCGATGAGTCTGGGACGGCTCAGCAATGCACCGGGCGACGCGCACATCCAGCGCTATTACCGCAAGCTCAACCGCTACTCGGCCGCGCTGGCGCTGTGCGCGGACGTGGCCATGGGCACGCTGGGCGGGCGCCTGAAGTTCAAGGAGAAACTCTCCGCGCGCCTGGGCGATGTGCTGAGCTATCTGTACATCGGCAGCGCGCTGCTCAAGCGCTACGAGGACAACGGTCGCCCCGAGGCCGAGCGTCCGCTGCTGGCATTCGCGTTCCACGAAAGCATCTGGCGTCTGCAGAACGCGCTGGACGGCGTGATCCGCAACTTTCCGATCCGCCCCGTAGCGTGGCTGTTGCGTGCGCTGGTGTTTCCGCTGGGGCGGCGCGAGGTGCCGCCGTCCGACCGGCTGGGGCGGCGCGTGGCCGCCGCCATCACCGCGCCCGGCGCGGCGCGCGCGATGATGCTGGAGTGGTGTTATCTCACGCCGAGCGCCAACCATCCGGTCGGGCGCCTGCACGCGCTGCTGGCGGACGTGGTCGCCGCCGAGCCGGTCGAGCGCAAGCTGCAAAAGGCGCTGAAAACCGGCCTGGTCAAGGCGCACGAGTACGCCGCGCAGGTGGACGCGGCGGTGCGCGCCGGTGCCATCACGGCCAGCGAAGGCGCCCTGCTCAAGCACGTGCGCGAGGCCGGCGCCGAATTCATCAACGTCGATGACTTCGATCCGGCCGATTTGCGCGCGGGCGCTGCTGCACGCGCCGCGCCCGCCAGCGCGGACGTGACGCGCGTGGCCTGAAGGGATCCGGGACGGGCACGTTGTGGTTTCATCTCGGCAAAGTGCATTCGACAAAGTGAGATTCTTCGCGCGAACGGCGAGGCCGTTTTGCTCGGCTCTCCGGTGGATCCCCG
>DZBX01000337.1 GCA_022730075.1 Rhodanobacter sp.
CCACGACCTTGCCGCTGGCAGGATCGATCTTGTCGATGCGCGCTTCGGCGATCTGATAGAGATGCGTGCCGTCGAAAGCGGTGCCGGCGTCGGCGGCGACGGCGAGTTCGCGCACCAGTTCGCCGCTCGCGGGATCGAGCGCGACGATGCACTCGCCGCTGGCGAACCAGACGCGCCCGCCGTCGAAGCTCACGCCAGCTACGTTCTCCTTGCCGGGATAGGGGCCGTACTCGCGCACGATCTCCGCCTGTCCGGATTTGATCTTGTCTGTCTTGGTCATGGCGATCTCCTGCGTTAGTGCCAGTCGCTGATCGCGACGTCGTCGGGACTGGGCGCGCCTTTCCCTGTTTCCACGAACGCTTTCAGGCTCATCAGAAAAATTGCCCACTTGGTGCTGCAATGGTGCATGAACGCCACCGGCTCGCGCCAATCCAGATGCTTGAACAGCACGATGGTGTAGTCGCCTTCTTGCTTCAGCTCCCAGCGGATTGTGGTGCCGATCCATTCTTCGGGCCCGTCGATCACCTGCCAGCGTACGAGCCTGCCGGGATCGAGTTCGCGCACTCGCATGTCGAAGCCGCCCAACTCACTGCCGTCGGGAAGGTGGAAGCGGAAGCGGATCGTTTCACCGATTTCGCTCTTGCCCTGGGTGTCGCGCGTCCACCAGCCGGCGAGGCCGTCGCGGGTGGCGAGTGCTGTGTAAACATCCTTCACGGAAGCGTTTTTGATGCCGATGCGATGCAGTATTTCAGACATGGTATGACTCCTGGTTGCGTTGAGTGAACGGCATGAATGCCGTACCGCAAGACTAGCCAAGCGGCAGCACACCGGGGAGTAACAAGTTTGTCGTGAATTCGCCGAGACCGGGTGCGATCCAGCGCCGGGCGCGACCGTGCCCGATGGCGCGTACCGCCATGCTTGCTTCGAGCTGAAGCAATGCGCGCTGGACTGTACGCTGGCTCGTATCCAGTGCATGCGCGAGCGCCGACGTGGACCAGGTCTCGCCATCTTCGAGCAAGGCGAGGATCGCACCGGCGGGGCCCTCGGTTGGCGGCGCCAGCA
>DZBX01000338.1 GCA_022730075.1 Rhodanobacter sp.
CCACGCGCGAGGTTTTTATGCGAACGATGCGCAGCGCGCTTGATCTCGAGCTGGCACGCCGCTGGTTGAGCGAGGCCAGCTATTGCCCCTCGCTTTCAAGCGCCGAGGTCAAAGTCGAAGCGTTTTCGATCGCGCGCCGCGTCGATGGGCGTTGGGTCACGATTGCGCCATTGCAAAAAAATGCCGCGGGCTGCCTTGCCCCGCAGCACATCAAGGCCGGCGAAACGCTGCGCGTGACCGTCGATTCGCGCGTCACGAGGGCAGCCGATTCGTTCCTGTCTTTTTCGGTGCGTCTGGACCCGGCCTTTCGCGACCGCGCCCTGATCGTGGTGTCGCCAGCGGCTGCGGATGTGCCGGTCCATTTCGACGCGCGCAACGAGGCGGGTCAGCGCGCCTATGGCGTCCTCAAGCAAGCGCAAATGATCGTCGCCGAACCCAGGTATCCGCCGTCCGCAGTGCCATCTATCGCGCTGAGCACGCTGCCGAGCTGGCGCGCTTTGGCGCAACTGCACCGGCAGCGCGAGGACAGCCTGCTCGATGACGAGCCCAGGCTGCCGGTGTTCGCTGGGCTGTCAAAACGCGAGGTTGTCGCGCACGCCCTGCGCTGGATGCACGCGCGTGTGCGCTACGACCACGACCGTTTCCGCGATGGCGCCGTGTTCCCCAAACAATCGGTCTCCGCGCTGCTGGACAGCGGCATGGCCGACTGCAAAGGCATCGCCCTGCTGTTTCGCGCGGTGATGAAAAAGAACGGCATCGACGTGCAGACGGTGGCGGTGTCCACGCTGGGCTTGCGCCCGGTGAGTTGGCTGATACCCGGCGCATGGGCCGATCACGTGATCAGCTACGTGCCGGATTTGGATCTGTATCTGGATGCCGGAATTCCATTGGACATTCAGAACAAATCGCAGGGGCAAGAGCGGTTTCGCTACGAGATGGGGCTGAACCTCGCCACCGGCGCGTTCGGTGTCATCCGCTAGTCGTCCCGGAAATCTGTGGCGGCAGCCTCACGCATCCGCCCCTTCCGGCCAGCCTTCGCGGGTGCCGCGGTGGTGCACGCGG
>DZBX01000033.1:0-18401 GCA_022730075.1 Rhodanobacter sp.
CGCCGCTCGCGGCGGTCCTTGTGCGCATCGCGCAGCTGCAGCCAGTTGTAGCGCGCCTGCGCGGCCAGATAACCCCACGGGCGCAGCGCCGAGCTCACGCCGAAGCGCGCGAACTCGCGCCACGCCTCGTCGCCACGCGCGATGGCGGCGGCCAGCAGTTCGCCGGCCACCGTGGTCGGCGCCAGACCGTGACCGCCGAAGGCCTGCGCCCACCACAGGCCCTTGCCGTCGCCGCCGAGTTGCGGCATCTGGTGGCGCGCGTAACTCATCAGGCCGGACCAGCCATAGTCGATGCGTACGCCCTGCAACTGCGGGAACACGCGCAGCAGGTCGCGGTACAGCAACCGGCGCACGTCCTCGGGGCTGCGCTCGCGCACCGCGATGCGCCCGCCCCACAGCAGGCGCGTGTCGGCCAGCGGGCGGTAGTAGTCGAAAGCGAAGCGACTGTCGTACACCGCCGCCGCCGAGGTGAGGCAATCGTAGAGGCGCGTGCCCAGCGGCTCGGTGGCCATCACATAGGTGGCGATGGGCAACACGGCGCGATCGATGCGCGCGTCCAGACCACTGAGGTAACCGCCCGTCGCCAGCAGCACCTGGCGTACCTCCGCACGCCCGCCGCCAGTATGCAGGCGGAAACCGCCGCCGCGCAGGCGCTCCAGGCGCAGCACGCGCGAGGTCTCGCGCACATCCACGCCCTGCCCGATCGCCGCCTGCGCCAGACCACGCGCGTAGGCCAGCGGATCGAGGTGCATGGCGTTGGGCTCGAACAGCGCGCCGTGGTAGCGCGTGCTGTGTATCCATTCGCGCAACGCATCGGGCTCGATCGGTTGCCACTCGGCACCGAGTTGCGCCAGCGTGTCACGGCGCTGCGCCAACACGCGCGGGTCGCGGAACCAGTTGGCCCAGAGCACGCCGGCATCGGCCAGATCGCAGGGGATCTGGTACTGCTGCACGCGCCGCCGCAGCAGATTCACACCCTGCACCGTGGCCTGGTACAGCGCGCGCGCGCGCTCCACGCCCAGGCGCTTGATGAGTGCATCCTCGCCCAGCGAATAGCCGGCGAACACGAACCCGCCGTTGCGCCCGGAGGCGCCGAAGCCGATGCGCTCGGCCTCCAGCAGCAGCACGCCGCGCTGGCCGCGCTCGGCCAGGCCCAGCGCGGTGGTCAGCCCGGCATAGCCGCCGCCGACGATGGCGACCTCGGCCTCGATCTGGCCAGTCAGCGCGGGCAACGCCGGCACCGCGGCGGCACGCGCCTCGTAATAGCTGGCTGCGGCCAGGGGCGCATGCATCAAGGTGCTACTCCCGCGTGCGCGGTGGCCGGGTCGCATGCCCGATCCAATGCCTGCTCGAGATCCGCGATCAGCACCTCGGCATCTTCCAAACCGATCGACAGACGGATCAACTGCGGCGGCGCGCGCCCGGGCTGTTGCAGCAACGGCGCGCCGACAGGCAGGAACGCCACCAGCGGGCACACCAGCGATTCATATCCGCCCCAGGACACCGCCAGCAAAAAACGCTGCAAGGCGTCGCAAAAGCGCGCGATGGCGGCAGCATCGGCGTCCTTCAGCGCGAAGGAAACCAGTCCGGATGACGCGCGCATCTGCCGCGCGACCAGCGCGCGCTGCGGGTGATCCGGCGCATGCGGATACCACACGCGGGCCACGCGCGGATGCGCGGCCAGAAATGCGGCGATGCGCGGCGTGGTCTCGGCCATGCGCTGCATGCGCAGCTTGAGCGTGCGCAGCCCGCGCAGGATCAGCGCGGCATCGTGCGGGCCTGGAATCGCGCCCAGGGTCATGAACGGGCCGTGGAACACGCGCTCGAGCAGCGCGCGTGAGCCGCACAGCGCGCCGGCGACGACATCGCTGTGGCCATTGAGATATTTGGTCGCCGAATGCGCGACCAGGTCGATGCCCAATGCCAGCGGCGACTGGTTGAGCGGGCTGGCGTGGCTGTTGTCGCACAGCGTCAGGATGCCGCGTGGCCGCGCCAGCGCCGCGATCGCGGCCAGGTCCTGCACCTCGAAGGTCAGTGAATTGGGGCTTTCCAGCACGATCAGGCGTGTCTGCGGCGTGAGCGCGGCGGCGACTTCAGCGATGTCACTGGCATCGACGAAGCGGTGCGCCACGCCGAAGCGCGCCAGCAGATCGGCCAGCAGCGCGCGCGTCCAGCTGTAGGGTTTCTGCACGCAGACGACATGGTCGCCCGCCGCGACGCAGGCGATCACCGCGGCGGCGATGGCCGCCGCGCCGGAGGCAAATACCAGGCATTCCTCGGCGCCTTCCAGCGCGGCCAGCTTCTGCCGCAGCATGTGCACCGTGGGGTTGCTGCCGCGCGTGTAGAACGGCGCGTCGAATTCGCGCGCCGCCGCCGCGCGCATGGCGGCGACATCGGGAAAGGTGAAGATCGAACTCTGCAGCACCGGCGGCGCCACCGCGCCGAAGTAACGCTGCCGCTCCTCGCCGTGGTGGTTGATGATCCAGTCCAGATCCATGTTCACGGACAGGCCGCGGCGCGCACCAGTGGCGCCAGTTCGGGATCCTCCAGCGCCAGTGCCAGGGTGGCGCGCACCAAGCCGGCCTTGTTGCCGCAGTCGAAGCGCGTGCCCTCGAAGCGATAGGCCAGCACCTCGCGCTCGTGCAGCAGCGCCTCGATGGCATCGGTGAGCTGGATCTCGCCGCCGCTGCCGGGCGCGGTCGCGCGCAGCAGCTCGAAGATGCGCGCGGGCAATACGTAGCGCCCGACGATGGCGAGATTGGACGGCGCGTCCTCCGGACTCGGTTTCTCGATCACGTAGCGCAGCCTGGCCGCGCGCTCGCTGACCGGCTCGGCGTCGACGATGCCGTACTTGTGGGTCTGCGCGCGCGGCACTTCCTCCACCGCGACCACGCCGCAACCGCGCACCGCGGCCAGTTCGGCCATCTGCTTGAGCGCACCGGCATGCGGCGTGCGGATCAGGTCGTCCGGCAGGATCACGCCGAAGGGTTCATCGCCGATCACCGGCGCCGCGCACAACACGGCATGGCCCAGGCCGCGCGCATCGGGCTGGGTGACGAACACGCAGCGGACATGACTCGGAAGCACGTTGCGCACGATGTCCAGCAGCTCGGTCTTGCCCGCCTCGGCCAGCTTCTGCTCCAGCTCGTAGGCGTTGTCGAAATAATCGGCAATGGCGTGCTTGTAGCGGTTGGTGACGAACACCAGCGTGTCGGCGCCGGCTTCCACGGCCTCGTCCACCGCGTACTGGATCAGCGGGCGATCGAGCACCGGCAGCATCTCCTTGGCCACGACCTTGGTCGCGGGCAGAAAACGCGTGCCCAGACCGGCCACGGGAAACACCACCTTGTGCAAATGCCGGCTCATGCCGAATCTCCAGAGTCGCCGCGCAGAAACGGCACCACCGTGCCCGGTTGCGCATTGTGGACCCAGTCGAGGCTGGGCATAAGGATTTGCAGCACGCGCCGCAACGCGGGCTCGTCGAAGCTGATCACGGCTTCGCCGGCACGCGCCAGCTGCGCGTCCAGCAACTCGGCGCTGACGTGTCGTGGCTCGGCCAGGTACAGCTTGGCATGCGTGGTCGGCGCGTAGTTTTCCTGCGCGTGGAACAGCTCCTCGAAGAGCTTCTCGCCGGGCCGCAGGCCGGTGTAGACGATGGCGATGTCGCGTCCGGGCTGCTTGCCGGACAGGCGGATCATCTGCGTGGCCAGATCGTGGATGCGCACCGGCTCGCCCATGTCCAGCGCGAAGATGTCGCCGCTGCGCCCCTGCACCGCGGCCTGCAGGATCAACTGGCAGGCCTCGGGAATGGTCATGAAATAGCGCGTGACTTCCGGGTGGGTCACGGTGACCGGCCCGCCGCGCGCGATCTGCTCGCGGAACAGCGGCACCACCGATCCGGCCGAATCGAGCACGTTGCCGAAACGCACGGTGACATAGTGGCAACCCGGCGCGCGCTGCGCCTCGGCCTGGCAGGCCATCTCGGCGATGCGCTTGCTGGCGCCCATCACGCTGCTCGGGTTCACCGCCTTGTCGGTGGACACCAGCACGAAGGTTTCCACGCCCGCCGCGCCCGCCGCCGCGGCCAGCGTGCGCGTGGCCAGCACGTTGTTGCGAAACGCCTGGCGCAGCTGTTCCTGCAGCAAGGGCACATGTTTGTAGGCGGCGGCATGCAGCACCACGTGCGCGTGCGAAACGCGCAGCGCGTGGTGCGCGGCGGCGGGATCGCCGCAGTCGCCCAGCAACGGCCGCAGCAGCAGATCGGGATAGGCCGCGTTCAATTCGCGCGCGATGCGGTACAGGTTGAACTCGCAACTGTCGAGCAGGGTCAGCGAGGCGACGCCCAGACGTGCCACCTGCCGGCACAGCTCGCTGCCGATCGAGCCACCGCCGCCGCTGATCAGCACGTGGCGCCCGGCGAAACCGGCGCGCACTCGCTCCCAGTCCAGGCTCACCGCATCGCGGCCGAGGAGGTCCTCGATCGCCACCGGCTTCAGCTCGTTGCGCTGCGCGCGCCCGCTGACCACGTCCTCGAAACGCGGCAGGGTGCGAAACGGCAACCCGGTGCGCTCGCAGGCGGACACGATGACACGCATCTGCGCGACGCTGGCCGAAGGCACCGCGATCAGCAGCATCTCGGCGCTGCTGGCACGCGCCAGCTCGACCAGTTCGGCCATGCTGCCCAGCACCGGCGCGCCCTGCACGCGCGCGCCGCGCAACTGCGGCGCGTCGTCGATGAAGCCCACCACGCGGTATTCGGCGTCGCGGCGCAGATCGCGCACCAGCGCATCGCCCGAGCGCCCGGCGCCGATCACCAGCACGCGCTGCTGCGTGCGCCGGCCGAACAGTTCCAGGCGGCTGTCCTTCCAGTAGCGATACAGCAACCGTGGCGCACCCAGCAGTAACGCCAGGATCAGCGGATACAGGAACAACACCGAACGCGGCACGCCGGCCAGGCGATCGAGCAGGAACAAGGCCACGCCGACCAGCACCGTGCCCAAGGCCGCGGCGCGCGCGATGTTCCACAGATCCGGCATGCTGGCGAAGCGCCACAGACCGCGATACAGACCGGTCCATGCGAAGATCGTCCCCTGCACCGCGAGCACCACGCCGAACTGGGTCAGGCTGAGTTGCATGCCGCCGGCATGCGCCAGGTGGTAACGCAGCAACAGGGCCAGCCACCACGCCAGCGCGACCATGCCCAGGTCATGCAGCACCACCGCACTGCGCGGATGCAGCAGACCGAGGCGTAACTCAGACAGGCGCATGGCGATTCCCGTGACGTCGCGGCGCACGGCGACAGGCCCGTTTGCCCTGCCACCATGCCGCGCCGGCGAGCATATACAGCCCGATTACCAGCCACCAGCCCAGCGCGGCATCGCGCTGCGCCCACAGCGCCAGCGGGATCGCCAGCAGCAGGTTCCAGCCGAGGTAGGCCAGCAGTGCCTGTGCGTGCGAATGCCGCGTGCGCGCGAGCCATTGATAGAAGTGTTCACGGTGCGGCCGCCACCAGCGCCGCCCGCGCAGCATGCGCGACAGCAGCGTGGCGCCGGCATCCACGGCGAACGCCGACACCAGCAGCAGCGCCGCCGGCAACGACCATGCGCCACGCGCGACGCCGGCAAACGCCAGTGCCGCCAGCATGAAGCCGAACGCGCCGCTGCCGACATCGCCCATGAACACATGCGCGCGCGGCAACGGCAGATTGAACGGCAGGAATCCGGCCAGCGCCGCGGCCAGCAGCAACGCCAATGCCAGCAGCGGCAGTTGATCGCTGCGCGCGGCCATGCACGCGAACGCCAGCGCCAGCGTGAACACCTGCATGGCCAGCAGGCCATCACTGCCATCCATGAAATTGTGCAGATTGATCGACCACGCCGTGGCCAGCACCAGTGCCCCCGCCAGCAGCAACGCCGGCAACAGCGCCGGCGGCAACAGCGGCCACAGGCTCAGCGCCAGCAGGACGCCGACGGCAAGATGCGCACCCAGGCGCGAACCGATGCCCAGACCACGGTGATCATCCAGCGCGCCCACCAGCGCGGTCAGCAGCAATGCCGGCAGCCACATCCCTGTCCAGCGCCATGGCAAGGCGGCGCCGGGCAGCAGTTGCAGCAACAACAGGCCCAGCGCCAGCGCCAGCACCGCGCCGGCACCGCCACCGCGCGGCGTGGGCAGGCGGTGCAGACGGCGCTGGCCCGGCTGGTCCAGCAGGCCGCGCCGCTGCGCGTAGAGCATCATCGCGAACACCAGCACGCCGGCCAGCAGCGCGACCAGCGCCGTCAGCAGCAGGATCGGAGCCAACACGCCCGCGGCCACGTCCATTCAGGCGCCCGTCGCGCCGTGCACCGGGCGCAGCGTGCTCCAGTTCTTGCAGCTCGGGCATTGCCAGTGGTGCGCGCGCGCGCCGAAGCCACACTGCGTGCAACGATAAAGCGCCTGGCCTTCGAGCACCGCGGCGGTGAGGTCGCGCAGCAGACGCAGGCTCGCTCCGCTGTCGCCACCGCTCTCGATCGCCGTGTCCATCAACTGCACCAGGCCACGCACCGAAGGCCGTTGGCGCAACTGCGTACCGAGGAATTCCAGCGCGCGCCCCTGGCCATCGCGGCGCGCGTAGATGCGCGCCAAGGCCAGCACCGGCGAGACGCCTTCGTAGCGCAGCACGATCCGCCCCAGGGTTTGCTCGGCGCGCTGCATCTGCTGGGCGCGCGCATAGGTGTCGAGCAGCGCCGGGAGTATCTCCGGCACGTAGTCGATGTCCGACGCCAGCGCCTGCTCGTAGGACGCGATCGCCACGGGATAGTCCGCATTCGCGGCGGCGAAGCGGCCGCGCAGGATCAGCGCGCGCACGAACTCGGGATGCGCAACGAACGCCTGCTGCAGATAATCGGCGACATCCTGCATCGCGCCGTGTGCCTGCGCGTTCTCGGCCAGTTCGCAGTAGAAGTGCGCGATCTGCAACGATTGCGGTTCGCCCGAGGTTTCCTGCAGCCGACGCGCATACAGGATGGCCTTGTGCCAGTCGCGTTCGTGCTGGCAGATGGCGATCAGATGACGCAGCGCCGAGGGCGCCTGCGCGTTCATCGCCACCAGATCGGCAAACAGCGTCTCGGCGCGATCGAGCAGCCCGGCGCGCATGTAATCCTCGCCCAGTTCGAGCAGCGCCATGGTTTTCACGTCGTCGCTGAGATTGGCGCGCGCGATCAGATGCTGGTGCACGCGGATGGCGCGCTCCACCTCGCCGCGGCGGCGAAACAGGTTGCCCAGCGCGAGGTGCGTTTCGATGGTGTCGCGGTTGGCCTCGGCCAGTTGCAGGAATACCTCGATGGCCTTGTCCGGCTGCTCGTTGAGCAGGTAATTCAGCCCGCGGAAATAGCTCGAGGACAGTTCATCGACGCGCGCGCCCGAGCGCCGCGCGCCCAGTCGACGCGCGCTCCACCAGCCGGACAAAAACGCGATCGGCAGCAGCAGGAACAGCAGCAGAAGTGGATTCATGCAGCGTCTTGGCCATCACCACGCCCCGCGCCGCGCCGGCGGCGCGCGGCAAGACCCAGCCACGCGCTGAGGCCACCCAACAGCCAACCCAGCACCAGCACCACCAACAGCGTCACGCCCTTGGGCAAGTCGGCTTCGAGCAGCAAAAAGTCGTAATGCACGGCGCCACCGTTGAGGGCAGCAAAAGCGGCCCCCAGCAGCGCGAAGATGAGCAGCAAAGCGGCGATCACGAAGCGCATGGTGTCTCCCTCGGCCGAACTTTAGCAGGCCGGACACGTGTCACGTCGCGGACCCATCTGCCGCGCGCGTGTCAATCGCCGTTGACGCGCTCGCGCAATTCCTTGCCTGGTTTGAAATGCGGCACGTGCTTGCCCGGCAGCGCCACGGCCTCGCCGGATTTCGGATTGCGGCCGATGCGCGGCGCGCGGTAGTGCAGCGAGAAACTGCCGAAGCCGCGCACCTCGATGCGCGCGCCGGCGGACAGCGCCTCGGTCATCTGGTCGAGCACGTGCTTGACGCCGATTTCGACGTCGGCAAGGTCCAGGTGCGCCTGGCTGCGTGCCAGGACTTCGATGAGATCGGATTTGGTCATGGCGGCGCCAGTAGGCGGGCGAGGCGAACCCCGCCCGCCGGGGGACGGGCAGGATCAGCCCTTCTTCATCTGTTCCTTGAGCAAGGCGCCCAGCTTGGTGGTGCCGCTGGATGCGCTCTGGTAATCGGCCATGACGTCCTGCAGCTCTTCTTCGTCCTTGGCGCGGATCGAGAGCTGCATCTGCCGGCCCTTGCGGTCCATGCCGGTGAACTTGGCCTCGACCTTGTCGCCCACCTTGAGGTGCAGAGTGGCGTCGTCGATGCGCTCCTTGGCGATGTCGTTGGCGCGCAGGTAGCCCTCGACGCCATCCTCGAGCGCGATCAGCGCGCCCTTGGCGTCCACTTCCTTGACCACGCCGCTGACGATGCTGCCGCGCGGATGGCCGGCCATGAACTGGCCGAACGGGTCCTGCTCCATCTGCTTGACGCCGAGGCTGATGCGCTCGCGCTCCGGATCCACGGCCAGCACCACGGCCTCGATCTCGTCGCCCTTCTTGAAGTTGCGCACCAATTCCTCGCCGGTACTGTTCCAGGAAATGTCGGACAAGTGCACCAGGCCGTCGATGCCGCCGTCCAGGCCGATGAAGATGCCGAAGTCGGTGATCGACTTGATCGCGCCATTGACGCGATCGCCCTTCTTGTGGATCGCGGCGAAGGTTTCCCACGGATTGGCGCGGGTCTGCTTGATGCCCAGCGAGATGCGGCGACGCTCCTCGTCGACATCCAGCACCATGACCTCGCAATCGTCGCCGACCTGCACCACCTTGGCCGGGTTGACGTTCTTGTTGGTCCAGTCCATCTCGGAGACGTGCACCAGGCCTTCGACGCCCGGCTCGATCTCGACGAAACAACCGTAATCGGTGACGTTGCTGACCTTGCCGAACACGCGCGCATTGACCGGGTAGCGGCGCGCGATGTTGACCCACGGATCATCGCCGAGCTGCTTCAGGCCGAGGCTTACGCGGTTGCGCTCGCGGTCGAACTTGAGCACGCGCACTTCGAGTTCGTCGCCGACATTGACCACCTCGGACGGATGGCGCACGCGCTTCCACGCCATGTCGGTGATGTGCAGCAGACCGTCGATGCCGCCGAGATCGACGAACGCGCCGTAATCGGTGAGGTTCTTGACCACACCCTTGAGCACCGCGCCTTCCTGCAGGCGCTCCATCAGCTGCTCGCGCTCGACCGAGAACTCGCTCTCGACCACCGCGCGGCGGCTGACCACGACGTTGTTGCGCTTGCGGTCGAGTTTGATCAGCTTGAATTCGAGATCCTTGCCTTCCAGGTACACCGGATCGCGCACCGGACGCACGTCCACCAGGGAACCCGGCAGGAACGCGCGCACATCCTTGATATCGACGGTGAAGCCGCCCTTGACCTTGCCGGTGATGCGCCCGCTGATCGCCGTGTTGTTGGTGAACGCATCTTCGAGGTCGTCCCACACCATCGAGCGCTTGGCCTTCTCGCGCGAGAGCTTGGTCTCGCCGGTGCCGTTCTCGATGGCGTCCAGCGCGACCTTGACCTCGTCGCCGATCTGGATGCGGATCTGCCCATCGTCGTCGCGGAATTCCTCGATCGGGATGATGCCCTCGCTCTTCAGGCCCGCATTGATGACGACGACGTCGGAACGTATGTCGATCACCGTGCCCAACACGATCGATCCGGGTTTGAGCTTGGACAGGGTCTGGCTGTTCTCGAACAGCTCGGCAAAACTTTCAGTCATGGGTTTATCCGGTGTGGTTGCCGGCACAGCCCGACGGGCGGCTCGGAACCGGGTTGTGGACGCTCGCGCGCCGTTGAAAACCACCCCTCGCGGAGTGGGCCTTGCGCCCTGTCGCGGCTCAATGCCGCGGCAGCAACGCCAGAATCCGTGTGACGACTTCCCCGATCGGCACACCTGTGGTATCGATCACCACGGCGTCCGTCGCAGGCTGGAGCGGTGCCACGGCGCGCTCGGCATCACGCCGGTCACGCGCCTCGATCTCCCGCAACAAGTCGGCGAGTGTAACCCGAAGCCCCTTGTCCCTCAACTGCTTATGGCGTCTTTGCGCACGCTCGGCTGCGCTGGCGGTCAAAAACACCTTGGTGCCGGCGTCGGGGAAAATCACCGTGCCCATGTCGCGGCCATCGGCGACCAGCCCCGGCGCCTTGCGGAACGCGCGCTGCTTGTCCAGCAACGCCGCGCGCAGGCTGGGGATGGCGGCGATGGCCGATGCCGCAGCGCCGCAGGTTTCGGTGCGCAAGGCGTCGCTGGCATCGTGTCCGTTGACCAGCACCCGTATCTCGCCACCTGCACCCGGGTCGCGAAAGCCGATGCGCGTGTGTTCGGCACAGCGCGTCACCGCCTCGGCATCGGACAGGTCGATGCCGGCCAGCGAAGCGGCGTAGCCCACCGCACGGTAAAGCGCGCCGGAATCCAGCAAATGCCAGCCCATCTGCGCGGCAAGCAGGCGGCTGACGGTGCCCTTGCCCGAGCCGGACGGACCATCGATGGTGAGCACGGGGACGGGCGCGGCGGAGGACATCGGCATCTCGGAATGCAAAACCCGTGCAGTTTAACGCGCCTGCCGGCACGTGCCGCAGCAGTCATGCATCGGCGAACGGCACGGCCAGGGTCCCGGCGATGGCATCGCCACCGCTCAATGCCAGCAGCAGCCGATCCACGCCCAGCGCCACGCCGGCGCAATCGGGCAAGGCATCGAGCACTGCCAGCAGCCTTTCATCGATCGGCAGCACGGCCTGCCCGCGCGCCTGGCGCCGCTGATTGTCGGCAACGAAGCGGCGGCGTTGCTCGCGCGCATCGTTCAACTCGTGGTAGCCGTTGGCCAGCTCGACACTGCCCAGATACACCTCGAAACGCGCGGCCAGCGGCGGATCGCCAGCAACCACGCGCGCCAGTGCGCACTGGCTGGCGGGGTAATCGTGCAGCACGGTGATCTGTCCGGGCGGCAGTCGCGGCTGGATGCGATGGCTGAGCAGCAGGTCCAGCCAGTCGTCACGGGTCAGCCCGGCGGGATCGACCTGCTGCCCGCCCAGCGCCGCGCGCAATTCGGCGTCACCGGCATGGTGCGCGTCGACGCCCAGTTCGCGCGCGAACAAGGCCGCGTAACCAAGCACTTCGACGCGCGCTGCGCAACCGGCCATGCGCAGCGCCGCCTGCACCAGTTCGACCACCTCGCCCGCCAGGCGGCGCTGGTCCCAGCCGATGCGGTACCACTCCAGCAGGGTGAACTCGGGGTTGTGGCGCGGACCCGTCTCGCCATTGCGAAACACGCGTCCGAGTTCGTAGCAATCGCCGATGCCCGCCGCCAGCAGGCGCTTGAGCGGGTACTCGGGCGAGGTGCGCAGCCAGCGCGTGCGCGCACCGGCATCGACGTGACCGCTGAACTCGGTGCGAAAACTTTCGATATTGGGATCGGGATTGGCGGCGGCGGAGAGCATCGGCGTCTCCACTTCCAGCACCCGGCGCGCGGCGAAAAATTCGCGGATCAGCGCATACAGCCGCGCGCGCCATTGCAGTTGCGCACGCAGTGCGTCAGGCGCGGGTGCCGCCACCTCAGGAAGTCACCCGCGACCACAACGACTTGACGCCATCGAGGAACGATTGCGCGCGCGGCGAGTGCTGCGCGGCACCCTCGCTGCGCATGCTGGCGTCGAGCTGCTCCAGCAACTCGCGCTGCTCCCGCGTCAATTGCACCGGCGTTTCCACGACGATGTGGCAGATCAGGTCACCGGCGTGGCCGCTGCGCACCGAGCGCACGCCGCGCCCGCGCATGCGGATCTGTTGGCCCGATTGGGTCTCGGGCGGCACGCTCAGGCTGACCTCACCGTCCAGCGTGGGCACCATAATCTCGGCGCCCAACGCCGCCTGCGCGATGCGCACCGGCACTTCGCAGTGGAGATCATCACCATCGCGCTGGAACAGGGCGTGCTCGCGCACGCGCACTTCCACATACAAGTCACCGGCCGGCTGCCCCGCCGGGCCGGGCTCACCCTGCCCGCCGAGGCGGATGCGATCGCCCGTATCGACGCCGGCCGGAATGCGCACCTCGAGCTTGCGCGTGCGCTCGACGTGACCCTCGCCGTGACACTGCGCGCATGGTGTTTCCACCACGCGTCCGCTGCCGCGGCACTGCGGGCAGGCCTGCTGCACCGAGAAGATGCCATTTTGCATGCGCACCCGGCCCTGGCCGCGACACGTCGGGCAGGTCTTGCTGCGCCCATCGGCCGAGCCGCTGCCCTTGCAGGCCTCGCAGGCGACGATGCCGGGCACCGCGATGGTCTTGTCGCAGCCGAACACGGCTTCCTCGAGATCCAGATCGAGCAGGTAGCGCAGGTCGCCACCGCGACGTGAGCGCCCACCGCCGCCGCCGAAAATGTCGGCGAAGATATCGCTGAACATGTCGCCGGCGTCGGCGAAACCCGCGCCGCCGCCGCGTGCGCCACCGCTGGCGAACGCGGCGTGACCGTGGCGGTCGTACAGCGCACGGCGCTCGCCGTCGCAGAGCACCTCGTAGGCTTCCTTGGCTTCCTTGAATTTGTCCTGCGCGGCCGGGTCATCCGGGCAACGATCCGGATGAAACTTCATGGCCAGGCGCCGGAACGCCTTCTTGATCTCTTCCTCGCCTGCCGTGCGCGGCACACCGAGAACTTCGTAATAGTCGCGTTTGGACATGGGTTGCGCGCAGAGGTGATCGACGGAGGGAGCTTCAGGGCCGAAGCCGCGGTGCGGGGAGAATAGCGCCTGGTGGCCGCAATCGATCCGGCCACCGATGACCCGCTGCGGGCTTCCCGGCCCCGCTTACTGCTTGTCCTTGACCTCGGTGAACTCGGCGTCGACCACGTCGTCCTGCGCGGCGCCTGTGCCCGCACCCGGGCCGGCAGCGGACTCCGCGCCCGGCGCCGCGCCAGCAGCGGCCGCCGCCGCCTGCAAGGCCTGCGCGGCCTGCTCCAGCGCCTGCGTGCGTGCTTCGATGCGTGCCTGATCGTCGCCCTTCATGGCATCCTCGAGATCCTTCAGCGCGGACTCGATGGCGCCGATCTGCGCTGCCGCCACTTTGCCGCCATGCTCCTTGAGCGCGCTGCGCGTGGCATGCATCAGCTGGTCGGCCTTGTTGCGCGCGCCCACCAGTTCATGAAACTTCTTGTCGTCCTCGCGGTGCGCCTCGGCATCGCTGACCATGCGCTGGATCTCGGCGTCGGACAGGCCCGAACCGGCCTTGATCTCGATCTTCTGCTCCTTGCCGGTGTTCTTGTCCTTGGCCGAGACGTGCAGGATGCCGTTGGCGTCGATGTCGAAGGTGACCTCGATCTGCGGCATGCCGCGCGGCGCGTTCTGGATGCCGGCCAGATCGAACTTGGCCAGCGATTTGTTGTAGCGCGCCTGTTCGCGCTCACCCTGCAGCACATGCACGGTCACCGCGGACTGGTTGTCCTCGGCGGTGGAAAACACCTGCGCGGCCTTGGTCGGGATGGTGGTGTTTTTCTCCACCAGCTTGGTCATGACGCCGCCCATGGTCTCGATGCCCAAGCTCAACGGGGTCACGTCCAGCAGCAGCACGTCCTTGACCGTGCCGCCCAGCACCGCGCCCTGGATCGCCGCGCCCACGGCCACGGCCTCGTCGGGGTTGACGTCCTTGCGCGGTTCCTTGCCGAAGAAATCCTTCACCGCCTCCTGCACCTTGGGCATGCGCGTCATGCCGCCGACCAGGATCACCTCGCTGATGTCGCTGACCTTGATGCCGGCGTCGTTGATCGCGGTGCGGCACGGATCGATGGTGCGCTTGATCAGCGCCTCGACCAGCGCCTCCAGTTTGGCGCGCGTCAACTTGATGTTGAGGTGCTTGGGGCCGGACGCATCGGCGGTGACATAGGGCAAGTTGACGTCGGTCTGCTGCGCGCTGGACAGCTCGATCTTGGCGCGCTCGGCGGCGTCCTTCAGGCGTTGCAGCGCCAGCGGATCCTTGCGCAGGTCGATGCCCTGCTCCTTCTGGAACTCCTCGACCAGGTAATCGATGACGCGCATGTCGAAGTCCTCGCCACCGAGGAAGGTGTCGCCATTGGTGGCCAGCACTTCGAACTGCTTCTCGCCATCGACCTCGGCGATCTCGATGACGGACACGTCGAAGGTGCCGCCGCCGAGGTCGTACACGGCGATCTTGCGATCCTTGCCGATGTTCTTGTCGAGACCATAGGCCAGCGCCGCGGCGGTGGGCTCGTTGATGATGCGCTTGACATCGAGCCCGGCGATCTTGCCGGCGTCCTTGGTCGCCTGGCGCTGGCTGTCGTTGAAGTAGGCCGGCACCGTGATCACCGCCTCGGTGACCGGCTCGCCGAGATAATCCTCGGCGGTCTTCTTCATCTTCATCAGCACCTTGGCGGAGATTTCCGGCGGCGCCATGCGCTTGCCGTCGGAGGTCTCCACCCAGGCATCGCCGTTGTCGTGCTTGAGGATCTTGTAGGGCACGACGTCGAGGTCTTTCTGCACCTCGGCGTCGGTGAACTTGCGCCCGATCAGGCGTTTCACCGCGTAAAAGGTGTTCTTGGGATTGGTCACCGCCTGGCGCTTGGCCGGCGCGCCGACCAGCACCTCGCCGTCCTTGGTGAAGGCGACGATCGAGGGCGTGGTGCGATCGCCTTCGGCGTTCTCGATCACGCGCGTGCTCGAGCCCTCCATGATGGCGACGCAGGAATTGGTGGTACCGAGGTCGATGCCGATGATCTTGGCCATGAGTCAGCTCCGGGGAAGTGGTGGATGTGTGGTGTTGCGGCCGCGGCCGCGCTGCTGATCAGGTGGGGTTCGCGTGCGCCAATTCAAGCGTCCGCCGCGCGCGCCACGCTGACCCGCGCCGGCCGCAGCAGGCGCTCGTTGAGCAGATAGCCCTTCTGCAGCACGGCGACCACGGTGTCGGGCGCGTGCCCGGGCGCATCGACCAGGCTCACGGCCTCATGGCGCTCGGCATCGAAAGGCTGACCGAGGGGTTCGATGGCGCTGAGCCCGTGCGCCTGCATCACGCGCTCCAGTTCCTTCAAGGTCAGCTCCATGCCGGCGCGCAGGCTGGCGGCATCGGCGTTGGGAAGGGCAAGTCCGTGGCCCAGCGCATCGGCCACGCTCAGCAGGTCACCGAGCACGCGTTCGTTGGCGAACTTGCGCGCCTGCTCCAGATCGCGCTGCAGGCGCTTGCGCTGGTTCTCGATCTCGGCGCGCTCGCGCAACATCATCTCGCGCGCGGCATTGGCGGCGTTCTCGGCCGTAGCCAGCCGCTCACTGAGCGCGGAGAGATCGGCATCGATGGAATCGGGGGTGTTCTCGGGGGATGTCTCAGGCGTGGTCATCGCTGCGGCTCGTATGCGTATGGATGAGGATGGATCCGCTGACGCCAGGCGAGGACGCGTGGCGAGGGCAGGCAACGCGGAGGGTTATGCGGGCGTGACGATGCGATTCAAGATGCCGCCGAGCAGATCGGCGCTGGTCTGCACCACCTGGATCACGCGGTCGTAAGCCATGCGCGTCGGCCCGATCACGCCGATGCTGCCGAGCACGCGACCCTGCACGCCATAGGTCGCGGTGACCATCGAGCAGCCGGCCAGCGGCGCGAAGCCGCTTTCCTCGCCGATGAACAGGCGCACGCCCGGCGCGGCGGCGCAACTCTCGAACAGCGCCAGCAGCTCGCGTTTCTGCTGGAACGCCTCGAACAAGCCGCGCAGGCGCTGCAGGTCGACCAGATCGTGTACCCCCATCAGGTTGGCCTGGCCGCTGACCATCAGGTCGGGGATGCTCTCCGGGCCGGGCTGCAGCGCATGGGTTGCCAGTTCCGCCGCGCTGCCCAGCGCGCTGCGCAGCGCCCCGTCGGCGGCCTGCAATTCGCGCGCCAGATGGGCGCGGATTTCACCCAGGCGCATGCCGCAGAAGCCGGCGTTGAGCACCGTCGCGGCGCGCTCCAGATCGGCCGCGTCGGGGCGCCGCGTCATTTGCAGGATGCGGTTCTGGATGTGCTGATTGGCGAACACCAGCACCACCAGCACGCGCTCGTCGGGCAGCGCCACGAACTCGATCTGGCGCAGCGGCAAATCATCCTCGCGCGGCACCGTGACCATGCCGACGAACTGGGTCATGGCCGAGAGCAGCGCCGAAGCGCCGGTCGCCAGCTCGCGCGCGTCGCCCGGCATGTGTTGCAGACCACGCGCAAGGCGCTGCTGATCCGCCAGCGGCAGCGGCTTGATTTCCAGCAGGCTGTCGACGAACAGGCGCAGGCCCTGCGGCGTGGGGACGCGCCCGGCCGAAGTGTGCGGCGAGGCCACCAGGCCGGCGTCCTCGAGGTCGGCCATGATGTTGCGGATCGTCGCCGGGCTCACTTCCAGACCGGCCGAACGCGACAGCGTGCGCGAGCCGACCGGCTCGCCGCCGCTGAGGTATTGCTCGATCAGGCTGCGCAGCAACTGCCGCGCGCGCGCATCGAGACCGGGTGGATAGGCTGCCATGGACTGGATTCGGACAAAGCTGCAGCATGGATAAGGCCTGCGCGGCCTGCTTGCAAGCCCCGTGAGCCAGGCCCGCCAGCCGGATGCATGCCGCGCGGCGTCGTGAAACTGCTGCGCCGGCCGCGCCGCGCCCATAGAATCACGCCATCATTCCCGCCATGCGCTGCACAACTTCATGCTGACGACGCTGTATGTACGCGACCTGGCCGTGGTCGCCGAGGCCGAGATCGCGCTGGGCGCCGGTTTGACCGTGGTCACCGGCGAAACCGGCGCCGGCAAGTCGCTGCTGGTCGATGCCCTGCTGCTGCTCGCCGGCACGCGTGCCGACGCCACGCTGGTACGCAGCGGCGCGGAGCGCGCCGAAGTCAGCGCCGAATTCGATCTCGCTGCCGCCCCCGCCGCGCGCGCCTGGCTGCGCGAGCAAGCCATGGACGATGGCGAGCATTGCAGCCTGCGCCGCGTGCTGGCCGCCGCGGGCGGTTCGCGCGCGTGGATCAACGGCCGCCCGGTGGCGCTGGCGCAGCTGGGCGAACTGGCCGCGCATCTGCTGGAGATCCACGGCCAGCACGAGCATCAGGCGCTGCTGCAGCGCGAGCAGCAACTGGCCCTGCTCGATGCCTACGGCGGTCACGCGGCCACGCTGGCGCAGGTGCGCGAGCTGGCCCAGCACTTGCGCGCGCTGGCGCGCGAAGCCGCGACGCTGGGCGATGGCAGCGAGCGCGATGCGCGTCTGGATCTGCTTGCGCACCAATGCACGGAACTCGAGCGCTGGGCGCTGCCCGCGGAGCGTCTTGCCGCGCTGGAAGCCGAGCAACGCCGTCTGGGCCACGCCGAGCGCCTGCTGGCTGGCAGCGCCGCACTGGTCGATCAGATCGAAGGCGACGAAGGCTTGCGCGCCCGCCTGGCACGCGCCAGCGCCGAACTGGCACGCCTGGCCGAAATCGACGTGGAGCTTGGCGCCAGCCGCGAATTGCTGGATGCCGCGCTGATCCAGATCGGCGAGGCCGGCAGCACGCTGGCCCACTACGCCGAGGCACGCGATCTCGATCCCGATCGCCTCGCCGAGATCGACGCGCACCTGCAGCACCTGCACGACCTCGCGCGCAAACACCGCTGCGCACCGGCCGAACTACCCGTGCTGCTGACGCAACTGCGCGCCGAGCACGAGCGCCTGCAGGGTGCCGGCGCGCGCCTGCATGTACTGGCGCGCGAGCGCGATGCGTTGACGCGCGATTACGACACCGCAGCTGCCGCCCTCGGCGCGGCACGCCAGCAGGCCGCGCAACGCCTCGGCGCCGAGGTCAGCGCACTGATGGGCACGCTCGGCATGCCCGGCGGACAGCTGCAGGTGGCGCTGGAAGCGAGCGCGCCCGATGCGATCGATGCGCAGGGCCGCGAGCGCTGCGAATTCCTGATCAGCACCAATCCCGGACAAGCGCCGCGCGCGCTGCGACGCGTCGCCTCCGGCGGTGAACTGGCGCGCATCAGCCTGGCCCTCGAGGTCAGCATGCTGGGTCTGGACGATGTCGGCTGCATGGTGTTCGACGAGGTCGACAGCGGCATCGGCGGCGCGGTCGCGGAGATCGTCGGACAAAAATTGCGCGCGCTCGGCCGTGTGCGTCAGGTGCTGTGCGTGACCCATCTGGCGCAGGTCGCGGCGCAGGGACACGCACACCTGCGCGTGAGCAAGCACAGCGACGGCGCGGCCACGCGCACGCAGATCGAGACACTGGATGTCGACGGACGCCGCGACGAACTGGCGCGCATGCTCGGCGGCGTGTCGATCACGCCGGAAACGCGCGCGCATGCACGCACCATGCTGGAACTGGCGCAAGCGC
>DZBX01000033.1:18501-20799 GCA_022730075.1 Rhodanobacter sp.
GTCCAGCTCGGAGCCGGCGCCCAGCTTGCCCATGAGGCTGGCGCGGTGGATGTACACGGTCTTCTGGCCGATGCCCAGCTCCGCGGCGGCCTGCTTGGGCGTGAGCCCGCGCGCCAGCAGCAAAAACACCTCGTGCTCGCGCGCGGTCAGACGCGCCATGAGATCGCCGTCGCGCGTGCTCTGACTGCGTGCAATGTCGCTGCTCAGGTAGCGCTCACCGGCCAGCACGGCACGCAGCGCGGCGATCAGTTCATCGGCCGCGGCGCATTTGCTGACATAGCCCCAGGCGCCGCGGCGCAATGCCTCGGAAATGTACGGCTCGGTGTCATGCATGCTCAGCACCACCACGCGCAAGCCGGGGCGCAGGCTGAGCAGGTGCTCGAGCAGCGGCAGGCCGCCACCGTTGGGCAGCGAAAGATCGAGCACGACCAAATCGGCCGCATTGGCGAGGATGGTCTCCAGCGCATCCTCGGCATCACCGCATTCGGCGATCACATCGAGACCCGGTTCGGCCTCGATCAGGCGCTTGAAACCCTCGCGTACGATGGCGTGGTCGTCCACCAGCACGATGCGTGTCATGGCGCCACGATAGCAGGCCAGACGCGTGGCGTGCCTTGTACCATGCCGCCATGCTGCGCCTGTCCCCGCCCAAACTATCGCCGTGGCTGCAAGGTCCGGCCGCCGCGCTCGGCTACGGGTTGGCCTGGGCCGGACTGTTCGAGATTTCGCAGTTGTACTGGTATCTGCCTGCCGGCCTGCGCTTCGGCGCACTGCTGCTGGCGCCGCGGCGGCTGTGGCCGTGGCTGATCGGCGCGGAATGGTGTGCCGGCCTGCTGCTGCGCCTGCATGGCGCGCATCCGGTGCACGATCCACTGCTGCTGGCATGGATGGTGTTGCCGCAACCGCTGGCGGTCGCCGCGATCATCGCCCTGATGCGCCGCCACGGCATGCCGGTGGTGATCGAGCGCCCGGAACGCGTCGTGCGCCTGCTGGTCGGCGCCCTGCTTGCCGCGCTGGCCAGTACCGCGGTCAACGCCCCGATCCTGCAGGTGCTGGTCGGCTTGCCGCTGCCGCACATCGGCAGCACGCTGGCCAACTTCGCGCTCGGCGATTACGTCGGCATCCTGCTGGTCACGCCGCTGCTGATCATGCTGCTGCGCGCGCCGCCCGATCACGCGCAGGCGCGTGCGCTGCTCGCCGAGATGCTGCTGGTCCTGTTGCCGGCGATCCTCGCCCTGTTGCTGATGATGGATGACAGCGCGCCGCTGGCGCGTTATGCGCGCGTGCTGACCCTGGTGCCGGTGCTGTATTTCGCGTTTCGCCATGGCTGGCGTGGCGCCAGCCTGGCGATGCTGGCCAGCAGCGCGGCGGTGACCATGCATGCGGGCCTGCAATTGCGCCCCGAGGCGCCGGCCGAGGCGCAGTTGTTCCTCGCCGTGGCCGGCACCGGCGCGCTGCTGCTGGGTGCCGCCACCGATGCACTGCGCCAGAGCGGCCTGCGTATGGCGCTGCAGAACGCGCGCCTGGCCAATGCCAATCAGCGCCTGGATCAACTCGCTCGGCAATTGGCCACCGCGGCACGGCGCAACCTCTACGAGGAAGAAAGCGAGCGCAAGCGCATCGCCGCCGAACTGCACGATGAGTTGGGTCAGAACCTCACCGCCATCCAGATCCGCGTGAAGATCGCGCAGAACCGCCTCGAGACGGCTGGCCTCGGCGATGTGTCGGCATCGATCAACGATATCGTGGCCACCATGCGGCGCAGCGTGCGCGGGCTGCTGGAATCGCTGCGCCCGGCGGCACTGAACGAGTTCGGTCTGGCGCGCGCCCTCGATGAGGGCCCGCTGCGCGATCTGATCCAGAGCGCGAACATGAATTACAGCGTCGAGCTGCGCGGCGACCTGCGCCTGCTCGATGAAGGCATGCGCAATACGCTCTACCGCATCACGCAGGAAGCAGCGACCAACTGCGTACGCCATGCGCGCGCACGCTCCTTCCGCATACGTCTGCGCGCCGCCAGGCGCGGCGATCAGCTGCTGGCCCTGCTCGATATCCGCGACGACGGCGTCGGCTTGGGTGCTGCCCACGGCGCGCCATCGGCCCTGCACCAGGGACGCGGGCTGCGCAGCATGCGCGAACGCGTCCTGGCACTGGGCGGCACGTTCCGCGTCATTGAAGGCGCGCAGGGACTGCGCCTGCGCATCCTGCTGCGCCAGCCGCACACGCCAGCCTGATCGTCGAACAGGCGCCAGGCGCAGCAGTGCAATGCAGCCAGTGTGACGCATGCAGCACATCTAG
>DZBX01000339.1 GCA_022730075.1 Rhodanobacter sp.
CTGCAACCGATCAACTTCGACGCGCTCTACATGCAGCACATGCAGCAGCAAACCGAAGCGCCCGCACCAAGCACCATTCAGTAAGCCATCCGCCCAGCATGACGACACCTCAGACGATCGCCGTGCTGGGCGCAGGTGCATGGGGTACGGCACTTGCCATCCATCTGGCACGCAACCAACAGCGCGTGCGCCTGTGGGGACGCAACCCCGAACAGATGCACGCCATGCAGCTTGCACGCTGCAATGCGCGCTACCTACCTGAAACACCCTTCCCGGATGCTCTGGATCTGACCGCCGATCTCGGCCAGGCTCTTGAGCGCGCCGACCTTATTCTTATTGTGGTTCCCAGCAGCGGCTTTCGCGCCTTCCTGCATGAACTGCACCCGCACTTGGCCGCCAACTCAGCGCGTATTGCCTGGGCAAGCAAAGGCCTGGAAAGCGGCACGGCCAAACGTCTCGATCAGGTCTTTGCCGAAGAACTGCCGGATCATGCCGCGCCCGCCATCATCTCCGGCCCGACCTTTGCGCGTGAAGTCGCCGCCGGGCTGCCCACCGCCGTCACCGTGGCCTCGCATGACAGCGCCTTTGCCGAGCGCGTTGCCGCGCTGCTGCACAGCCAAAGCTTCCGCGCTTACCGCGTGGACGACGTGATCGGCGTGGAACTGGGTGGCGCGGTGAAAAACGTGCTCGCCATTGCTGCGGGCATTGCCGATGGCCTGCATTTCGGTGCCAACGCACGCGCCGCGCTCATTACCCGTGGGCTGGCTGAAATCATGCGTCTGGCCGAGGTCATGGGAGGCCGCCGCGAAACCCTCATGGGACTGGCGGGGCTGGGCGATCTTGTCCTGACCTGCACCGACAACCAATCCCGTAACCGGCGCTTTGGCATGGCACTCGCCGAAGGGCAAAGCGTTGCAGCCGCACTGGCACAGATTGCTCAAGCAGTGGAAGGTCTGCCCAGCGCCCGCGAAGCCTGGCGACTGGCCTGCGAATATCAGGTGGACATGCCCATCACCCATGCGGTGTATCAGGTGGCTTACGAAGGATTAGCAC
>DZBX01000152.1 GCA_022730075.1 Rhodanobacter sp.
AATGCGTGATGGCTTCCAGGTCTTCGATGGTGCGATACACCAGGCAGGCATCGCGGATGCCGTCCATCCCTGGACGGCCCCCTTCGGGCTTGCCTGACGGCAATCCCCGATTCGCTCCCGGCGAATCGGTCTCGCTGAATAATCCTTCCATCGGCGGCACGAAGGGATAGGAGCCGGTGGCCAGCACCAGCAGGTCGTAAGGCGTTTCGTGACCATGCGCATCGGTGACGCATTGGCGCACGCGGTCAATGGCGGTGATCGGGGAATGCAGGCGCAGCTCGATACCGTGCTCGTCAAAAAAGCCGTCGCTGACCATGCTCAACTCGTCGGCCGTTTTGCCGCCGAAGTATTCGGTCAGATGCACACGGTCGTAGGCGGCGCGGCGCTCCTCGCCGAACACGATCACGCGGTGGCTTTGATGCAGGCCGTGATCGACCAGCCTTTCGACAAAGCTGTGGCCGACCATGCCGTGACCGACGATGACGAGGGTGGGTCTTGGGGTGGGCATGCTCATGGCGTGATTCCTCGTCGCGTTTTCGGCGGATGGTTCGGGGGCGTCGAGGCGGCAGAACGCCTCGCCGAAGATCAGGGTGGAACGGGCGGCGGAAAGATCCGTCCCGCGTTGCATCAGGTCGAAGTACCAGCCGCCGTCGCTCGCGTCGCCGTACAGCACGGCGCCGCTCAGGCGGCCTTCGCGCAGCACGAGGCGGCGGTAATGGCCCGCGATGGGGTCGTGCAGGGTGAGGGCCTCGCCGCCTTCACCGCCATGAACATCCCCGGCGGAAAAGACCTCGATGCCGGTGACCTTGAGGCGGGTGGTCTGCGGCGGCGAGCCTTCGTAGCGGGCCGCGTTGTCCCCGGCCAGCACCCGCGCCAGCACCTCGGCCTGTTCCCACAGCGGGGCGACCAGGCCGAAGGTCTCGCCGCGATGCTCGATGCACTCGCCCACGGCGGAAATGGCCGGGTCGGAGGTGGTGAGCGTGTCATCGACCTGGACACCGTGGTGGCAGGTGAGACCCGCCGCGCGGGCGAGCTCGATGCGTGGCCGGACGCCGGCGGTGACCACGACCAGATCGGCGGGGAGGGTTTTGCTCATGGGTTTGGCGCCCTCCCCCGTCAAGGGGGAGGGGGAAAATCCATCGCCTTGGCTCAAGCTGATGCGCAGGCTTTGGACGCGCCCATCCCCCTCGATCGCCTCCGTGCGCGCATTCATCACAAAGCGAATGCCACGCGCCTCCAGTGCCGTTTGCAGCATGCGTGCGGCGGTCTCGTCCAGCTGACGGTCCATCAGCCAGGCGTTGCGGTGCACCACGGTCACGTCCATGCCGCGCCGGGTGAGGGCGTCCGCCGCCTCCAGGCCGAGGATGCCGCCGCCGATCACCACCGCGTGGCGATGGTTGCGGGCGGCGTCGAGCATGGTCTCCACGTCGTCCAGATCGCGGAAGCCGAGCACGCCCGGCAGCTCGATACCGGGCAGGGCGGGCATGAACGGGGCGGAGCCGGTGGCCAGCACCAGCCGGTCGTAGGCCAGGGACAGGCCGTTGTCGGCCCGCAGGGTGCGCGCGGCGCGGTCGATGGCGATGACAGTCACGCCCGCGTGCAGGGTGACGCCGTTCTCCGCGTACCAGTCGAGGTCGTGCAGCAGGGTGTCGGCGAAGTCCTTCTCACCCGCCAGCACCGGCGAGAGCAGGATGCGGTTGTAGTTGCCGCGTGGCTCACTGCCAATCACGGTCATGGTGTAGGCATCGGGCGCCAGACGCAGCAGGGTTTCCACCATGCGCATCCCGGCCATGCCGTTGCCGATCACCACGAGGCGTTGTTTCATCGCTCGGTCCTTCATCGGGCCATGTTCATGATGTGTGAATGAGCAACAAGCGGGCCAATGTGCAAGTTGCTGAATATCCCGGGGATGCCCGTCTCGTGGCGGGGCATGCGCACCGTTTTGGTGCGCGGCATATCACGGCTGCCCCCATGCGATGATCAGCAACAGGGCGAGCAGGGCCGAGAGCCCCTGCCAGAAGCGCAGGGGGTTGCGGCTCATCAGCGGTTCCTTCCTTGGCGTGCCTTGCGCTCCGCCGGCCAGACCCTGTTCCAGCTCGAAGGCCAGCTCCATGGCGTCCTGGTGCCGTTCGCGTGGATCCACGGCGAGCGCCTTGCCCAGCACGGTATCGAGCCAGGCGGGCAGGTCCGGGCGCGGCTCGCTCAGGCGCTTGCGGCGGCCAAAGCGCGGGGTCGAGAAGGGCTCCACCTCGCCGTAGGGATAGGCATGGGTGAACAGGCGGAACAGGGTGACCCCGAGGGCATAGACATCGGTCGCCGCCGTGCCGCGCTCGCCATGGAACTGCTCCGGCGCCATGTAGCTCGGGGTGCCGGGAATGTCCTCGTCCCCCGTCTCCTCCCAGCCCGGCACGCGGGCCACGCCAAGGTCGAGCAGCCTGAGGCCGCCGTCATCCAGCAGCAGGATATTGTCCGGCTTGATGTCGCGGTGGACGATGCGCTGGCGGTGCAGGGCGTAGACGGCCTTGCACAGCTTCAGGGCGTGGCCGACGCCCTGGTCCAGCCCGACCGGGCGGGCGGCGCTCACCATGCTCTCCAGCGTGTGCCCACGGTAAAAGGGCATGACCGAGTACAGCCGCGTCTGCCGCCCCTCGGGCAGGGCGATGACCTCCGCCACCCAGGGGCTGCGCACCCGCGCGCCGATCCAGGCCTCGCGCACGAAGGCACGGCGGTATTCGTCCTCGGCGGCGACGCGCGGGTGGGGGAACTTCAGCACCAGGGGGCGCTCCGGGTCGGTCGTGTCCTCGGCCATGAACAGGCGGCTGTAGCGCCCGTCCGAGAGCTGCTCCAGCAGGCGGAAGCCATCCACCGTCTCGCCCGCGCGGGGCAGGGGCAGCAGCGGGAGGGTGTCGATGCCCTCCTCAAGCAGGTCGCGGTCGGCGGCCGGCACGTCCAGCACGTCGATGATCAGGGCGGTCAGGTTGTCCTGGCTGCCTTTCTCGATGGCGGCCTCCAGCAGGCGGTCGGCGCTGACCTGGGCCTCCGCGCCGTCGGCGAGCCGCACGCGGAGTTCCGCCTCGCGCAGCACGCCGTGGATGCCGTCGCTGCACAGCAGCAGGCGGTCGCCGGGCAGCAGGGTGTGCATGGCGTGGTCGGCGCGCGACTGCGCCTCGATGCCGACCGCGCGGTAGAGCACATGCTGCATGTCGGGATGCTTGAGCGTGTGGTCCTCGGTGAGCAGTTCCATGCGCCCGTCGCGCAGGCGGTAGAGGCGCGAGTCGCCCATGTGGACCACATGCAGCTGGCGACAGCGCAGCACGGCGGCGGTGAAGGTGCTGGCCATGCCGGCAAGCGCCGGATCATGCCGGCCCTGGGCGTGGATCCAGCCATTGACCGCGCTCAGGGCGCGGGCGGCGAGATGCTCCACCCCCAGCGTGTCGGGCAGGCCGTAGTAGCCTTCAAGGAAGCCGCGTACGGCAATCTCAGCGGCCACCCGCCCGCCCTTGTGTCCGCCCACCCCGTCCGCCACCGCGAACACGGCCCCGCGCAGGGCCAGATCCGGCTCGACGGGAACGTGCAGGGCGGCGAAGTCCTGATTGTCCGCGCGCCGGCCCCGCGCGGTGGCGAGGCCGTGGTGCAGGCTGAGGCGATGCTCGTTCATGCCGGATTCCGGGGGCGCTTAGACGCGCGCCCCGGAGACCGCGCCCCAGGTGGTGCGCCAGCGGCGCTTGACCAGGGTCAGGCCGACCAGCCCCAGCAGCGGCAGGAAGGCGAAGATCAAAAAGCCGTTCATGAAGCCGTGGCTCGTGGCCCAGGAGATGCCGAGGGTCTTGGCGAGGAAGAAGCCGCCGATGCCGCCGGCCGCGCCGACCAGCCCGGTCATCACGCCGATCTCGCCACGAAAGCGCAGTGGCACCAGCTGGAACACCGCACCGTTGCCCATGCCGAGCGCGATGGCGCCGATGAAGAAGGCCAGGGTGGCGAGCCAGGCGATGCCCGGCAGCTCGGCCAGGCCCCAGCCGGCCACCTTGGCATCGGCAATCTGGCCGGCGAGCGGCGCCGGGCCTTCCGGCAGCAGGGCGACGGTCAGGTAGCTCAACGAGACCAGCACGAACAGGATGGAGAGGGAGCGGATGCCGCCGATTCGGTCGGCCACATGGCCGCCGATTGGGCGGAACATCGAGCCCGCCATCACCACGATGGCGACCATCATGCCCGCGGCGATGCCGGAGACGTGGTACCAGTGGGTGAAGTACAGGGGCAGGGCGTTGCCGAGGCCGACGAAGCCGCCGAAGGTGATGGAATAGAAAAACATGAACCACCAGCTGTCCTTGTCCCGCAGCAGGGCGGCGTAGTTGGCGAGGCTCACCGGCTTGCGGGCCTCGGGGGCGTCCTTCGCCAGCAGGGTGTAGATGATGAACACGATCAACAGCGGGATCAGCAGGAAGCCGAACACCGACTGCCAGCCGAAGCTTTCGGCCAGCCAGGGCACGATCATCGAGTCCAGCACCACGCCCATGTTGCCCGCGCCGGCGATGCCGAGCACGACGCCCTGGTACCTGGGCGGATACCAGCGGCTGGCCTGCGGCAGGGCGACGGCGAAACTCGCGCCGGC
>DZBX01000034.1:0-2719 GCA_022730075.1 Rhodanobacter sp.
CCCTCGAAGTTGCGGTTGCCCGAGAGCACCGCACCCACGGCGAGATCGCCCGTGGCGATGGCCTTGCTGACCGCCGCCGGCAGCGGACCGGAATTACCGATGCAGGTGGTGCAGCCATAACCGACCAGATAAAAACCGATCTTTTCCAGCTCGCCGAGCAGCTTGGACTTTTGCAGGTAATCGGTGACGACCAGGGAACCCGGCGCCAGTGAGGTCTTCACCCAGGGTTTGGCCTTGAGACCACGCGCAGCGGCCTTCCTGGCGAGCAAGCCAGCGGCCAGCATCACCGCTGGGTTGGAGGTGTTGGTGCACGAGGTGATCGCGGCGATCACCACGGCGCCATCGCGCAGGTCGAATGTCTGCCCGGCATGTTCGACGCGCACGTCGCCGTCGGACACCGTATTGGCGATATTGCCGACCGCGCTGTCGCCGCCTTCGCCGACAAATCGCGCGGCGTCGCCGTTGCGCGGCTTGCGTAGGGCCGCCAGTGGCTTGATGGCGGCGGCGGCACTGGCTTTGACGTCCTCCAGCAACACGCGGTCCTGCGGGCGCTTGGGTCCGGCCAGCGAGGGCCGCACGCTGGCCAGGTCCAGCTCGAGCGTGGCGCTGAACTCGGCGTGCGGCGTGTTCGCGTCGTGCCACAAGCCTTGCGCCTTGGCATAGGCTTCGACCAAGGCAATTTGCGCATTCTCGCGGCCAGTCAGGCGCAGATAATTCAGCACCTCGGCATCGATCGGAAAGATGCCGCAGGTCGCGCCGTATTCCGGCGCCATGTTGGCGATGGTGGCGCGATCGGCCAGTGCCAGATGCGCCAGGCCATCGCCGTAAAACTCGACGAATTTTCCAACCACGCCCAACTTGCGCAACATCTGCGTCACGGTCAGCACCAGATCGGTCGCCGTGGCGCCCTCCGGCAGCCTGCCGCTGAGCTTGAAGCCCACCACTTGCGGTATCAGCATGGACGAAGGCTGGCCGAGCATGGCCGCCTCGGCCTCGATGCCGCCCACGCCCCAGCCCAGCACGCCCAGACCATTGACCATGGTGGTATGCGAGTCGGTGCCGAATACGGTATCCGGATAGGCCCAGCGCGTGCCGTCCTTGTCGGCGCCCATCACCACGCGCGCCAGATGCTCCAGATTCACCTGATGCACGATGCCGGTGCGCGGCGGCACCACCTTGAAATTGTCCAGCGCCTTTTGCCCCCAGCGCAGGAAACCGTAACGCTCGCCGTTGCGCTGAAACTCGATGGCGACGTTGTCCTCCAGCGCCTTGGCGGTGCCGAACTCGTCCACCTGCACCGAGTGATCGATCACCAGCTCGGAGGGAATCAGCGGGTTGATGCGCTTCGGATCGCCGCCCAGCGCGCGCATGGCGTCGCGCATCGCGGCCAGGTCGACCACGCAGGGCACGCCGGTGAAATCCTGCAACACCACGCGCGCGGGCATGAAGGCGATCTCGGTCTCGGGTTCCTGTTTCGCGTTCCAGCGGGCGACCGCCTCGATTTCGCGCGCGCTGACATTCACGCCGTCCTCGTGGCGCAGCAGGTTCTCCAGCAGGATCTTCATCGAGTAGGGCAGGCGCTTGAGATCGAAATGCTGGCCCAGTCTGGCGAGGCTGGCGAAGGTATAACGCTGGCCCCGCACCTCGAGGGTGTCGCGCACGGCAAATGAGTCTTTCATGGGTCGAACTCCTGGCTGGATTGGTGGCCGATATGGCTGCCCGATTCATGCTGGCTGCAGGCCGGGATCATGTCCCCGCGCGGGCGCCCGGTCAGTTGAGACAAGTCGCTCGCGGATGCGTTCGGCCAGGTGCGCCAACATCAACGGCAGTGGTTCATCCGCGCTAGCATGGGCCGGATGCGCACTCCATACAATCGCATTTCATGACATGCAGCATTCGATGATTTCGACCATGCTGGCCGCAGTGTCGCTGCGCGATCTGGCGCTGGTACAGGCAGTGCAGCGCGCCGGAAGCTTCAACAGCGCGGCGCGCGCCATGCACATCAGCCCGTCCGGCTTGTCGCATCAGGTGCAGAAAGTCGAGCAGGCCCTTGGCGCGCCCTTGTTCGAGCGCGGCGGACGGCGCGTGGTACCCACAGCGGGTGGCCAGCGCTTGCTGGCGCACATCGATACCCTGCTGGATGCCGCCGAGCACCTGCAGCAACTGGCGCGGGCCGGCGCCGTGGCCTTTGGTGGCGAACTGCGCCTGGGCGTGCCCGCTTCCCTGGGACCGTACCTGCTGCCGCATCTGATCGCGCCGTTCCCGCAGCATTTCCCTGGCGCGCGGCTGGGCCTGTCCGAGGGCAAGCCCAAGGGCTTGCTGCGACGTCTGCAGGAAGCCGAACTGGATGCCGTGCTGGCACCCGTCGCGCCAGCGCTCAGCGGGATCGCCATGCGGCCTCTGTTTTTCGAGCCGTGGGAGCTGATGTTGCGCGCCGATCACCCGCTGGCCGGACGCCGCCAGATCGCGCTGACGCAGCTCGACCCCAGCACGGCCACACTGATGGCCGAGAGCCACGCCGACGATGGGCTGGGCCACGTGCAGGACGTGAGTCTGGAGAGCCTGGCAGCGCTCACCACGCTGCGCGGCGGCTACGCGCTGGTGCCGGCGCTGGCGCACGAACGCCTCGCCTCGATGCCGGGCATCGTGCTGGCGCGGATCAAGGACCAGACGCCAGGTCGCGAGATCGCGCTGTACTGGCGCGAGTCTTCGCCCTGGC
>DZBX01000034.1:2819-20681 GCA_022730075.1 Rhodanobacter sp.
GACCAGACGCCAGGTCGCGAGATCGCGCTGTACTGGCGCGAGTCTTCGCCCTGGCGCGCCGACGTGCTCCGCTTCGCCATCTTGCTGACCGAACTGGCGCAACAACGCCGGGGTCTGCAACTGATCCGTGTCGAGGATTGATCGGGGCCGCATTCGGCGCCGGCGCGTCCGTCTCGGGATGGATTTCGCCGGACGCGGTTCGCTGCACGGCGAAGTTCGGAGGTCCGGGCGGGCGTGGCTCAGCCGTCGCCCAGCGTCACCCGCGTCTGCAGCCCGCGCGCCAGCATCAGGATCTGCTTGCGCTGCAGCAGCAGGCGCCATTGCGTGCCACCGATCTGGCGCCACAGTACCGCTGCGCGCACCGCAGCCAGCAACGCGGCGCGGATGCGTTCGACCAGCGCCGGTTGATTGAGCATCTGTGCATTGCCGGTGACCAGCACGCGCGGGCGCAGGCTGCTGACGGTTTCGGCGTACAGGCCGGCCAGCCGTGCAATGACGCTGGCGTGATCGGGGCTGCCGAAATGCTCGGCCTGGCGTTGCGCGTCGCGCAAGCCTTGCTGCAGGTGCTCGATACGCGGGCCATCTGCCATCAGGCGGCGTTCGATGCGCAGCACGGTCAGCGCCATGCGCGTGATCATGGCGTCAGCCTGGTCGCCTTCGATCTGCTTGACCAACGTCTGCAGCCCCAGGCGCACGTCACTGATGCTGCCGAATACTGCCAGCGTGTCGGGCGCATCGATGCGCAGCACGCTGGCCAGGCTGGCCGCGTAGGCAGTGTTGTCGGCCTGGCCCTTGGTAGCCAGCGCGCGTACCAGCGCCAGCGCCTGAAACAGGCCAGCCAGGGCAAGGGTGCGTTCTTCCGGGCGATCGGCGGTCATTGCGGAGAACTCATCGCGGCATGCTCATCGGGTGGGGTTCGGGCGGTGCGAGCAAACCGCCAAACACGGCGTCGCTGGCCTCAATGGTAGCGCCACCAAGACACACCTCGCCCTGGTAGAACACGACGGATTGTCCGGCAGCTGGCGCGCGTTGCGCTTGCGCGAAGTCCACGCGGCAGCCCGCGGCATCGATTTGCACGCGGCAATCTTGCGCGGCCTGGCGGTAGCGGATCTGCGCCTGGCAGGTGAACGTGTCGCCCGGCGCGCGGCCCGCGATCCAGGTTGGCGCCGAAGCGCACAGCGTGCGTGCGTCCAGCCAGCGCGCGGCATCGCCCTGGGCGACGATTAGCCGATTGCTGGCGACGTCCTTGCCGACCACGTACCAGGCACCTGCGCTCGCGCCGCGTACGCCGCCCAGCCCGAGCCCGGCACGCTGGCCGAGAGTGAAGTACAGACTGCCCGGGTGCGTGCCGATGCGCTGCCCGGCGGTATCGAGAATATCCCCTGGCTGCGCTGGCAGGTATTGCGCCAGAAACGCCTGGAAGTCGCGCTCGCCGATGAAGCAGATACCGGTTGAGTCCTTCTTGGCCTGCGTCGGCAGCGCATGTTCGCGCGCCAGTGCGCGCACCGCGGGCTTGCGCATCGCGCCCAGCGGAAACAGCGTGCGCGACAGCTCGTACTGGCCCAACTGATGCAGGAAATAGCTCTGGTCCTTGGCCGCATCCACGCCGCGCAGCAGCTCGAAGCCCTGCGCAGTCTCGCGCACGCGCGCGTAATGGCCAGTGGCGATGCGCTCGGCGCCCAAGGCCAGTGCGGCCTCGAGAAACACCTTGAACTTGATCTCGCGGTTGCACAGCACGTCCGGATTGGGTGTGCGCCCACGCGCGTAGTCGTCGAGAAAATGACTAAATACCTCGCGCAGGTAATCGGCGGAAAAGTCGCGCAGATGAAAACGCAGGCCGAGGCGACCGGCGACGGCGACGGCATCCTTGCGATCCTGTTCGGCATGACAGTGCGGATCGTCGGCGTCCGCGCGCCAGTTGCGCATGTACACGCACTCCACCTCGTGCCCGGCCTGTTGCAGCAACAGCGCGGCGACCGAGGAATCGACCCCGCCGGACAAGCCCACGGCAACGCGCATCTCAGCCGCTGCCCGTCGCGCCGAGGCGCCCGATCGTAGCCAGCGGCAGGCGCTGGCCAGCGAGCCAGGCGTCGATGCTGGACAGCACCAGCGCGGTGCGCAGGCGCGAGGCCTGTGCCGCGATTTCGGCACGCGTCAGCCACAGCGCGCGCACGATGCCTTTATCCAGCGGTTGTGCTGCATCGTGCCGCACCGCCTCTGCGGCAAAAGCGAAGCGCAGGGTGACATCGCCGTGGCGCGGGTTCAGCCATGGCATGACCCCGATGAAGTGCCGCGGCAGCACGTGCCAGCCGGTTTCTTCCAGCGTCTCGCGCACCAGTGCATCGACGATCTCCTCGCCGGATTCCAGGTGCCCGGCCGGCTGGTTCAGACACAACGCGCCGCGGATGTCTTCCTCGACCATCAGGAACGTGTCGTCGCGCGCGACCACCGCGGCCACGGTCACACGGGGTCGCCAGACCGTGTCGGCGCGGGCTTGCTGCAGCATGTTTGCAATCTCCGGAAACGCCGCCATTGTGCCATTCGCGACACCTTGTCGCATGCATCGCAGAGTATGATTTGCCCTGGAAATCCAACGGTCCCGCGATGAGCGCAGATCCGCATCCCGAATCGGAACACCAGCACGAACATGGCGTGGCGCTGGAAACCGCCAAGCCGGAATTGCAGCGTCCGGCCATGTTCCAGGTGGTGCTGCTCAACGATGACTACACGCCGATGGAGTTCGTGGTCGAGGTGCTGCGCGTGTTCTTCGCCATGCAACAGGAACGCGCAGTGCAGGTAATGTTGCATGTGCACCAGCGTGGCAAGGGCGTGTGCGGCGTGTTCACGCGCGAGGTGGCGGAAACCAAGGTCAATCAGGTCAACGAGTACGCACGCGCGCACCAGCATCCTTTACTTTGCGATATGGAAAAGCTCTAAGCTGGCTCCATATCGACGGCATTGACGAGAGGCGGCCGGCATGGCCGCTGCGGCACATGGACAGGCCGTCACGCAGCGCACGCGAGCGCGCGCGTGGCAACTTAAAGTGGCGCGGCCTGGCCGTGACCGTTCGCTTGCAAGCCGCGACAGGAAGCCCGGTGCGCAGATTGATACTGAGGTCAATTCGATGTTCAGCAAGGATCTCGAACTCACCATAGGCCAGTGCTACAAGGACGCGCGCGAGCACCGTCATGAATTCATGACAGTCGAGCATCTTTTGCTGGCGCTGCTCGGCAATGCGGCCGCGACCGGGGCGTTGCGCGCATGTGGTGCCGACCTGCCCAAGCTGGAGCATGATTTGCGCGAAATCATCGCGCAGACCGTGCCGGTGCTGCCCGTCGATGACGAGCGCGACACGCAGCCGACGCTGGGCTTCCAGCGTGTGCTGCAACGCGCCGTGTATCACGTGCAGTCCTCGGGGCGTAAAGAGGTGACCGGCGCCAACGTGCTGGTGGCGATCTTCGGCGAAAAGGATTCGCACGCCGTGTACTTCCTCAACCAGCAGGAAGTGAGCCGGCTGGACGTGGTCAATTACATCGCGCACGGCATCGCCAAGCTGGAACCGGATGCCTCGGGCAACGGCAGTCCTGGCGAGCGCGAGCAGGAAGAGGGCAGCGAGGGCAAATCCAATCCGCTCGGCGATTACGCGGTCAACCTCAACGAACTGGCGCGGCAAGGCAAGATCGATCCGCTGATCGGGCGCGCGGACGAGATCGAGCGCACCATCCACGTATTGTGCCGGCGGCGCAAGAACAATCCGCTGTATGTCGGCGAGGCTGGCGTTGGCAAGACCGCGCTGGCCGAGGGTCTGGCGCGGCGCATCGTCGAGGGCGAGGTGCCCGAGATCCTCAAGGACACCGTCGTCTGGGCGCTGGATCTGGGCGCACTGGTGGCCGGCACCAAGTACCGCGGCGATTTCGAGAAGCGCCTGAAGGGTGTCATCGCGCAATTGCGCAAGGATCCCAAGGCGATCCTGTTCATCGACGAAATCCATACCATCATCGGCGCCGGCTCGGCCTCGGGCGGCACCATGGACGCCTCCAATCTGATCAAGCCGGTGTTGGCTTCGGGCGAGCTGCGCTGCATCGGCTCGACCACGTTTCAGGAGTATCGCGGCATCTTCGAGAAGGATCGCGCGCTGGCACGGCGTTTCCAGAAGATCGACGTGCCCGAACCTTCGCTGGCGGAAAGCGTGGAAATCCTCAACGGCCTGAAGAGCCGTTTCGAGGCGCACCACAGCGTCGAATATACCGCCGAGGCGCTGCGTGCCGCGGTTGATCTGTCGGTGCGGCACTTGCCGGATCGCCTGCTGCCGGACAAGGCCATCGACGTCATCGACGAGGCCGGCGCGCGGCAACGACTGCTGCCAGTCGAAACGCGCAGCCAGCGCGTGGACGTGCCGGACATCGAGTACATCGTCGCGCGCATGGCGCGCATTCCGCAGAAGCAGGTTTCGGCATCCGATCGCGACGTGCTGCGCAACCTCGATCGCAACCTCAAGATGGTCGTGTTCGGCCAGGACGATGCCATCGACACCTTGACCAGTGCCATCAAGATGGCGCGTTCGGGGCTGGGTGACCCGCAAAAACCCATCGGTTGTTTCCTGTTGGCCGGCCCGACCGGCGTGGGCAAGACCGAGGTCACGCGGCAACTCGCCATGCAGCTCGGCATCGAACTGATCCGCTTCGACATGTCCGAGTACATGGAAGGTCACTCGGTCAGCCGCCTGATCGGCGCGCCGCCTGGCTACGTGGGTTTCGATCAGGGCGGTCTGCTCACCGAAGCCGTGGTCAAGCATCCGCACAGCGTGCTGCTGCTGGATGAAATCGAGAAGGCGCACCCGGATGTATTCAACATCCTGCTGCAGGTGATGGACCGCGGCGCGCTGACCGATACCAATGGCCGCGAAGCCAATTTCAAGAACGTGATCGTGGTGATGACCACCAATGCCGGCGCCGCGCTGGCGGCGCGCCGCAGCATCGGTTTTGTCGAGCAGAACCACACCAGCGATGCCATGGAAGTCATCCGCCGCACCTTCACGCCCGAATTCCGCAATCGCCTGGATGCCATCGTGCAGTTCGGCGCGCTGGGCTTCGATCATGTGTTGCGCGTGGTCGACAAATTCCTGATCGAGCTCGAGGCCCAGCTCAACGAGAAGCGCGTCAGCCTCACTGTCGAGGCGGACGCGCGGCATTGGCTGGCCGAGCACGGTTTCGATGCGCAGATGGGCGCGCGGCCGATGGCGCGCGTGATCCAGGAGCAGGTCAAGCGTCCGCTGGCCGATGAATTGCTGTTCGGCAAACTGGCGACAGGAGGCCGTGTGACCCTGCGCGTGCGCGATGGCAAGCTGTACAGCGAAGTCGAGGCCAGCGCGCAGGCACCCGTTACGGTGGAGTGACCGGAACCGTCCTGCAGCAGAGTGTTTCCGAGGCGGATCAGCGCACGCGGTAGGTGATGCGTGCCTTGGTCAGGTCGTAGGGCGTCATTTCCACCTTGACCTTGTCGCCGGTGATGATGCGGATGTAGTTCTTGCGCATGCGTCCAGAAATATGCGCGATCACGATGTGACCGTTTTCCAGTTGCACGCGAAACATGGTGTTGGGCAGGGTTTCGGAGACCGTGCCCTCCATTTCGATGACGTCGTCTTTGGCCATTGCTCGTGACTAACCGCGGCGCGGGGCCGCATCAATCGGCGATTCTGCCACGCGCGGGCGCTGCGGCGATAGTGAAACCTGTGCTTGCGCCGGGGACACGGCTCAAGGTTCGGCGCCAAAGTGCTGGTCGAGCTGGCGCCGGATTTCCGTTTCGATGGCCGGTTGCATGAAGCCCAGCAGCAATCCCAGCTCGGCGCGGATATGCACCCGGCCTGGCTGCAGGCCGATGCTGCCATCGACGCCGCTGCGCCGAAATTGCAGCGCATCGCCCTGCCATGATGTCTGCAACGCGAAACGTGCGCGCAACGTCGCGGCGATCTGGTCGATGATGGCGCGCGCCTGCGCTTCCTGCAGCACGTGCTCGCGATGGATGTCGATGCTGGGCATGCCGCGATCATAGTTGCAGATCGAAGCGCCCGGCACGGGCCCGCCTGATAAAGTTCGCGCCAGGAGTACATCATGCGCATCGCCATCCTGGCACCTGAAAAAACCGAGTTCAGCAGCACGACCGCGTCGATCACGCTGGGCAGCGCGGCGAGCGATGACATCGTTCTTGCCGGTGAGGGTATCGCTGCCACCCACGCGAGCTTGACCTCGGACGCACGCGGCCATGTCCTCGAAGTGCTTGCCACGATGGCACCGATCCACGTCAACGCGCGTCCAGTGCGCGAACGCGCACTGCTGCATGCGGGCGACCGGATCAGCATCGGCGCAGTGCAGGTCCTGCTGCTGGGCGAACACGTGCGCGAGGCCTGCCCGGATGATGCCGAGCCAGACGGCAACTTGCCCGCAGGCGCGCTGAGCCTGCGCGGCGTCGGTGGCTCACGCAGCGGTGCGGCGCTGCGCGTTGCGCCGACGCTGGAGCTTGGGGCCGATGGGTTGCCCATCGGCCTCGGCGTGCAAGCCGGTTCGCTGCGCGTTTTCTGCGTTCACGGCCGCCCGGCCGTGCGCAGCCACGACTTGCCCATGGCCGCGTGGCCGCGCGTCAACGGTCATGTCACCGCGTCCGCATGGCTGCACGACGGTGACCAGATCAGCATCGGCGCGCAGCGTTATCTGGTGGATGCACCCGTCGACGCGGCACGCCGTGATGCCGCGCATGCCTTCATTCCAGCCGAGGCCGCACGTCCGGAGGATACCGCCGGGCCACGTCGCGAAGTGTGGTGGCTGCTATTGACCGCGGCCGTGATCGCGCTCGTGCTGGCGCTGTTGCTGGCCCTCCGCCATTGATGTCAACGCTACTGGAGTGATGCCGTGAGCCGCACCTGGAACTTCGCCGCCGGCCCCGCCGCCATGCCCGAGGAAGTCCTGCTGCAGGCGCAGGCCGAGCTGCTGGAGTGGCGCGACACGCGCGCCTCGGTGATGGAAATATCGCATCGCGGCAAGGCGTTCATGGCGCTGGCCGCGGAGATCGAATCCGACCTGCGCACGCTGGCCTCGATTCCACCGCACTACAAGGTGCTGTTCCTGCAGGGCGGCGCCACGCTGCAATTCGCCCTGCTGGCGATGAACCTGGCCATGCCCGGGCAGAGCGCCGATTACCTGCTCAGCGGGCACTGGGGCGAGAAGGCCGCGCGCGAGGCCGCACCCTATGTCGAGGTGCGCATCGCCGCCGACGCGCGCGCGAACCAGTATCGAGCCTTGCCGGCGCGTGCCGATTGGCAGCTGGATGACGGCGCGGCTTATGTGCACTACACGCCCAACGAGACGATCCACGGGCTCGAGTTTGCCGACATCCCGGAGGTCGGCGATGTGCCGCTGGTCGCGGATTTTTCCTCGAGCATCCTGTCCGCGCCGCTGGATGTCACGCGCTTCGGCATGATCTACGCGGGCGCGCAGAAAAACATCGGACCTTCCGGGCTGACCCTGTTGATCATTCGCGAGGACCTGCTGACCCGCGCCACGCGCCCGATGGCGGGCATTTTCCGCTACGCCGAGCATGCGGCGCACCAATCCATGCTCAACACGCCCAATACCTTCGGCTGGTATCTGGCCGGACTTACCTTTCGCTGGATCGCGCGCCACGGCGGGCTTGTGGCGATGGCGGCGCGCAACCAGCGCAAGGCCAACACGCTGTACGCGGCCATCGATGATTCGGGGGGCTTTTACCGCAATGAGGTCGCGCCACGCGCGCGTTCGCGCATGAATGTCCCCTTCTTTCTGCACGATGTCCAGCTTGATGCGCACTTTCTGCGCGAGGCCGAGCAGGCCGGGCTGCTCGGCCTGAAGGGCCATCGTGCGCTGGGTGGCATGCGCGCATCGCTATACAACGCCATGCCGCCGGAAGGGGTGGATGCGCTGGTCGCGTTCATGCAGGACTTCCGTGTGCGCCATGGTTGAATCATCGCCGTGCTTCGCGCAGGATGCGGGTTCCTGTCGCGGTGCACCATCATGGCCAACGAAACCGACCCGTCACCTCCAGCTGCTCCAGCGCCAGGCGCCGACCTGACCGAGGCACGCCAGCGCATCGACGGCATCGACCGCGAACTGCAGGCGCTGATCGCCGAGCGTGCGCGCTGGGCGCAGCAGGTGGGCCGCGCCAAGGGACCGCTGAAAGCGGCGGTGGATTATTACCGCCCGGAGCGCGAAGCACAGGTGCTGCGCATGGTGGTGGACCGCAACCAGGGGCCGCTTTCGGATGCCGAGTTGGTGCGCCTGTTTCGCGAGATCATGTCGGCCTGCCTGGCGCAACAGGAGCCATTGCGCATCGGTTTCCTCGGCCCCGAGGGCACCTTCAGCCAACAGGCCGCGCAAAAACACTTCGGTCACAGCGCGCGCCTGCTGCCGCTGGCCAGTATCGAGGAGGTGTTCCAGGAGGTCGAAGCCGGGCACGCCGATTTCGGCATCGTGCCGGTGGAAAACTCGGGGCAGGGCACCATCCAGTCCACGCTCGACATGTTCCTGACCTCGCCGTTGAAGATTTGCGGCGAGGTCGAGTTGCGCGTGCGCCAGTATCTGCTCTCGCGCAGCGGACAGCTCGCGGATGTCGAGCGCGTCTACGCCCACCCGCAATCGCTGGCGCAGTGCAAGGTCTGGTTGCGCCAACACCTGCCGGCCAGCGAGCGCGCGGCAGTATCCAGCAACGCCGAAGGCGCACGGCGCGCGCGACTGGCCGATGATGCCGCGGCGATCGCCGGCGAGGCCGTGGCACACATCTACGGCCTCAAGGTCATCGCCGGCCCGATCGAGGACCGCGCCGACAACACGACGCGCTTCCTGGTGCTCGGGCGCGAACTGTTTTCGCCATCGGGCAACGATCGCACCTCGTTGCTGGTATCCGTCAACGATCAACCCGGCGCGCTGTTCAATGCGCTCAGCCCGTTCGCCGCGCACGGTGTCAGCATGAATCGCATCGAATCGCGACCGGCACACAGCGGCGCCTGGCAATACGCATTCTTCATCGACCTGGCCGGTCATATCGAGGATGCGCCGCTGCGCGCCGCGCTGCAGGAGCTGGCGCCGCACGCAGCCGAGATCCGCGTGCTGGGTTCCTATCCGGTCGCGATTCCATGACCTGCCTGCGTGCGGCGCCATGCTGATGAGCGAACGGCTGGACTGGATCGGCCAGGCGCGCGGCCCGCTGCGCGGCAACGTGCGCGTGCCGGGCGACAAGTCGATCTCGCACCGCGCGCTGATGCTGGCGGCGCTGGCGCAGGGCAGCTCGCGCATCAGCGGCTTTCTCGAAGGCGAGGACACCCGTGCCACCGCGCGCATCCTGCAGCAGCTCGGGGTGCGCATCGCCACGCCCAGCGCCGGCGAACGCGTGATCGATGGCGTCGGCCTGCATGGCCTGCGCGCCAGCGCACAGCCGCTGGATTGCGGCAACGCCGGCACCGGCATGCGCCTGCTCGCGGGGTTGCTGGCCGGACAGGATTTCGACAGCGTGCTGATCGGCGACGCCTCGCTGTCGCAACGGCCGATGCGGCGCGTCATCGAACCATTGACCGCATTGGGTGCGCGTATCGACAGCAGCGACGGCAGGCCGCCGCTGCACATTCACGGCGGTGCGCCGCTGCATGCGCGTGCATTGCGTCCGGCTGTCGCCAGCGCCCAGGTCAAATCCGCCATCCTGCTGGCGGGCCTTTATGCCAAGGGCGTGACGCGCGTGGACGAAGCGCAGCCCACGCGCGATTACACCGAGCGCATGTTGCAGGCCTTCGGCTGGCCGGTCGAGTTCGGTCCCGGCTGGGCGGCTCTGCCAGGGCGGCAAAGCCTGCATGCCTGCGACGTGCAGGTGCCCGGCGATTTTTCCTCGGCGGCGTTTTTCATGGTCGCCGCGACCGTGGTCCCGGGCAGCGAACTGCTGCTGCAGGATGTCGGCATCAATCCGCGCCGCATCGGCTTGATCGAAGTCTTGCGCGCCATGGGCGCGGACATCCGCATCGAGGCGCCGCGCCAGCACGGCGGCGAGCCGACCGCCGACTTGCGCGTGCGCCATGCGAACTTGCGCGGCATCGAAGTGCCACGCGACCATGTGGCGGACATGATCGACGAGTTCCCGATCCTGTTCGTTGCCGCGGCCTGCGCCACGGGCGTGACGCGCGTGCGCGGGGCCGCCGAATTGCGCGTGAAGGAGTCCGATCGCATCGCGGTGATGGCCGGCGGCTTGCGCGCGCTGGGTGTCGACGTGCGCGAAACCCCCGACGGCGCGCTGATCCATGGCGGCCGCCTGCGCGGTGGCGCAGTGGACAGCCATGGCGACCACCGCTGCGCGATGAGCTTCGCCGTGGCCGCACTGCGCGCCGGTGCCCCGGTGCGCATCGCGGATTGCGCCAATGTCGCAACCTCGTTCCCCGGCTTCGAGGCATTGGCGCGCGGCGTCGGTTTCGATCTGCACGTGGACACCCAGGCGCAGATGGCATGAACGCTGGCGGCTTGCCCGGGTTCAGCGTGGTCATTCCGGCGCGTTTCGCCTCCACGCGGCTGCCGGGCAAGCCACTGCGCCTGCTGGCCGGCGAACCTTTGATCGCGCGCGTGACGCGACGCGCGCTGAGCATGGGCGCAGAGCAAGTGGTGCTGGCCACCGATGACACGCGCATCGCCGCGGCGGTGGGCGGCCTCGACGTGCGCGTGGTGATGACGCGCGCTGATCATGCGTCGGGCAGCGACCGGCTCGCCGAATGCGCCACGGCCTGCGCGTGGCCCGAGGATCACATCGTCGTCAATCTGCAGGGCGACGAGCCCTTCGTGCCGGCCGCCGGCGTGCATGCCGTGGTTGCGGCGCTGGCGCAAGGCGATGCGGCGATGGCGACGCTCGCGGCCCCGATCACGGAGATCGACGCGTTGTTCGATCCCAACGTGGTCAAGCTGGTGTGCGATCGCAGCGGGCATGCGCTGTATTTCAGCCGCGCGCCGGTGCCGTGGGCGCGCGACGCACTGGCGCATGATCGCCGCAGCCTGCCACTGGACACTCCCCTGTTGCGCCATATCGGTCTGTACGCTTATCGCGCCGGCTTCCTGCGCCATTTCGCGCAGCTTGAGCCGACCCCGCTGGAACGCGCCGAGGCGCTGGAACAGTTGCGCGCGCTGGAGCATGGTTATCGCATCCGCGTGGCCATGAGCGTGGACGAGTTTCCACCCGGCATCGACACCGAGCAGGATCTCGCGCGCGCCGAAGCGCACTTGCGCGCCTGAGCGCCGCAGCTTGCGCGCGTCGGCTAACATCGCCATCGCACATCCTGAATGCGCGCCTGGCTAACACAGGCGCGATGACATCGAGGAATTCGCCATGTCCGCCAAGCCGCAACTGCCGCTGCCGTTGGATGCGCTGGATTGGGTCAACACGCGTGGGCGCTTCACCCTGGAGAGTCTGCGCGGCCGCGTGGTGATTCTGCTGTTCTGGAGCTACGACAACATCCACTGCATGAACTTGCTGCCACGACTGCAAAAGATGGCCGGCCGGCTGCACGATGGTGTCGTGCTGCTGGGCGTGCATACACCGAAATACCCCGCGCAGCAGCAGGCGCTGACCCTCTCCAAGGCAGCGCATCGATTGCACTTGCGCATGCCGGTGGCCAACGATGCCGATTGGCGCGCGTGGCGCGCGTTCGCAATCGAGTCCTGGCCCAGCGCGGTGGTGATCGATTGTGAAGGCGGCGTGCTGCGCGTGCTGCAGGGCGAGTCGATGGGTGACGAGCTAGAAACGCTGACCGACAACTTGCTGGAAGATGCCGCGGCACGTGACCTGCGCCGCTTCGATGCGGCACCTGTCGTCGACGGCGGCGAGCCACAGATGAGCTTGCGCTTTCCGTCCGCCGTGGTGCTGGGCGAACAGCGCCTGTACGTGAGCGACAGCAGCCGCAATCGCGTGCTGGAATGCACCCACGATGGCCGCGTGCTGCGCCAGTTCGGTTCCGGCACGCCGGGTTACTGGGACGGACGTCTCAACGATGCCGGACTCTGCGATCCGCAGGGATTGGCGCTGAGCGGGGAATCGCTGTACATCGCCGATACCGGCAACCATGCCGTGCGCCGCGTACGGCTGGCTTCGGGGCAAATCGAAACCTTGCTCGGCAGTGGACGCGAAGGCTTCGACACGCCGCGCGCGACGATCGCGCCCGCCGCGCTCGCGGTCAGCGCGCCGGTGGCGCTGTTGGTGCGCGACAACCTGATGTTCGTGAGCATGGCCGGCCAGCATCAGATCTGGCGCATGGACCTCGCCGCTGGCCGCGTCGAGGTGCTTGCCGGCAACGGCTACAACAACCTTGTCGATGGCCCGGCGCTCGAAGCGGGATTGGTGCAGCCTGCGGCTCTGGCTTATCACGCCGGACAGTTGTTGATCGCGGATGCGGGCGCCAATGCCGTGCGCGCGCTGCGCATCGCCGACGGCCAGGTTTCGACGCTGGCGGGACGGGGGCCATGGCAGCAAGGACTGGCCGACGGCGTGGCCACGACCGCGCGATTCGCGCATCCGCAGGGCCTGGCGGTGGATGGCACCGGCACGGTGTATGTCGCCGATACACTCAATGGGCGCCTGTGCCGCATGAACCAGGTCGGGCGCGGCGACTGGACCGTACAAAGCGTGGTACTGCCGCAACCGTTGCAGGAACCAGTCGGACTCGCCATCGTCGGGCGCAGCCTGTGGCTGGCCGAGCGCAATGCGCACCAGGTACAACGCCTCGATCTGGACAGCGGCGTCCTCGGCAAGTTGTCGCTCGGCGCGTGAAATGCCGCCAGCGCACGCATCCACTCCGATCACGTTCGACGGCAAGGCTTTTGTCCGCCACCTGACCCACGCGCCCGGCGTCTATCGCATGTACGACGCCCACGATGCGTTGCTCTATGTCGGCAAGGCCGGCAACCTCAGGAAGCGCGTCAGCAGCTACTTCATGCGCCCGCTGCTGGAGCCGCGCATCGCCTCGATGGTGGCGCACATCGCGCGCATGGAAACCACGGTCACGCGCACGGAGAGCGAGGCGCTGATGCTGGAAGCACAACTGATCAAGCAATTCCAGCCGCGCTACAACATCCTGCTGCGCGACGGCAAAAGCTACCCGTTTGTGCTTATCACCGCGCATGCGGAGTATCCGCGCCTCGCTTATCACCGCGGCGCACGCGCGGCGCCGGGCAGTTATTTCGGGCCATTCCCAGGCAGCGGCGCCGTGCGCGAGAGTCTGAACCTGCTGCACAAGCTCTTTCACCTGCGCGGCTGCGAAGAAAGCTATTTCCGCAATCGAACGCGTCCTTGCCTGCAGTACCAGATCGGACGCTGCAGTGCGCCCTGCGTCGGTTTGATCTCGCCCGCCGACTATGCCGTCGACGTGCGCCACGTACAGATGTTCCTGCAGGGCCGCAGCAGCGCGGTCATCGATGAGCTGGCCGCGCTCATGCAGCGTGCCAGTGACGCGCAGGCGTTCGAGCGTGCGGCGCGACTGCGCGATCAGATCCAGGCCTTGCGCGCGGTGCAGAGCGAACACTATGTGCAAGGCGCCAACGCCGACATGGACGTGCTGGCCTGCCGCATCCAGGGTGAAAGCGCCTGCGTCAGCGTGCTGTTTTTCCGCAACGGCATGGCCTTGGGCTCGCGCGACTTCTTTCCGCGTCTGGGCGTGGACGCACCGACGCCGGGAGCGCTGCTGGCGCAATTCATCGCGCAGTACTACGTCGAGCGCGTGGCGCCAGCCGAGCTGATCCTCGAACACGCACCCGAGCAGCCCGAACTGCTGGCGCGCGCGCTGGCGGAGCACGCCGGCCACGAGGTGCGCATCAAAACCATGGTGCGCGGCGATCGCGCGCGCTTCATCGAATTGGCCGGACGCAACGCCGAGGCCGCGCTGGCCACGCGCCTGGCCAGCGGACAGACGCTGGAAGCGCGTTTCGCCGACCTCGCGCGCCTGCTGTCATTGCCGCGTCCGGTGACGCGCATCGAATGCTTCGACATCAGCCATACCCAAGGCGAAGCCACGGTGGCATCGTGCGTTGCATTTGGCCGCGAAGGTCCGATGAAGGGCCACTACCGCAAGTTCAACATCACCGGCATCGTCGGCGGCGACGACTATGCGGCGATGGAGCAGGCGCTCACGCGCCGATTCAGGAGGGCCGCGGAAGGTGGCGACTGGGCCTGCCCGGATCTGTTGCTGATCGATGGCGGGGCAGGGCAGTTGGCGCGCGCCGAGCATGTGCTGGACACTCTGGGCGTGCGTGATGTGTCGATCGTCGGCGTGGCCAAGGGTCCGGCACGGCGCAGCGGCGAGGAAACCCTGGTGCTGGCGCATGGCGCCGGGCAACTACACCCAGGCAGCGCTTCGCCGGCACTGCAATTGATCAACGCAGTACGCGACGAGGCGCATCGTTTCGCCATCGGCGCACACCGCCGTCGCCGTGAGGCGGCGCGCGAGCGCAGCGTGCTGCAGGACATACCCGGCATCGGGCCGCGACGTCGCCGCATGCTGCTCAACGCCTTTGGCGGGCTGGCTGGCTTGCAGGACGCGGGCGTGGAGGAAATCGCCCGGGTCAGCGGCATCGATCGTGGGCTGGCTGCGCGCATTTATGCTGCCCTGCATGGCTGACGCATCCGCGCCGCGCGTGCCACACTTGCGCATTGCCCGAATCCTCGACCATGCGCATCAATCTGCCGACCTGGCTCACCCTGTTCCGTATCCTGTTGCTGCCCGTGGTCGTGGTCGCGTTTTACCTGCCATGGCGCTGGGCAAGCCTGGCGGCGGCGGGCGTATTCGTGGCTGCCGCGCTGACCGACTGGCTGGACGGCTGGCTGGCACGCAAGCTGCGCCAGACCTCGCCATTCGGCGCATTCCTCGACCCAGTGGCCGACAAGCTGATGGTGACGGTGGCGCTGTTCCTGCTGGTGTCCGACCACCCTTCGGCGTTGCTGGCGCTGACCAGCGCGGTCATCGTCGGGCGCGAAATCGGCGTATCCGCACTGCGTGAGTGGATGGCCGAGTTGGGACAGCGCGCCCGCGTACGCGTACAACTGCTGGGCAAGCTGAAAACCATGGTGCAGTTCGTGGCCATCGTGGTACTGCTGGTCGAGCATGACGCCAACACGCTGCGCTTTTACAAAGTTGGCGAGATGCTGCTGCTGCTCGCCGCGGCGTTGACGCTGATCTCCGGTTTCGGATATCTGCGTGCGGCCTGGCCAAGCCTCAGTGAGCCCGATCCCCGGGATGGGGGTTGACAGTCACGGCCCCGCATCTACAATTCGCGTTCCGTTGCGGGAATAGCTCAGTTGGTAGAGCACGACCTTGCCAAGGTCGGGGTCGCGAGTTCGAGTCTCGTTTCCCGCTCCAGTTTTCCAAAACCTCGGCGCTCCGGGGTTTTGCTGTTTCAGGGGTTCTACCACGCCCCGATCGTGCATGACTGCGGTATCGTGCAAGGTATCGTGCAAGCAAGGCCAGGTGGCAGAGTGGTTATGCAGCGGCCTGCAAAGCCGTGTACGCCGGTTCAATTCCGACCCTGGCCTCCACAACAATCCCCAGGCGTATCGAATACGCCCGCCGCCATGCCCGGGTGGCGAAATTGGTAGACGCAGCGGACTTAAAATCCGCAGGCCCGCAAGGGCCGTGCCGGTTCGATTCCGGCCCCGGGCACCATAAACACTTCCGGGCACGTCCGCCGACGTCCGGCAAGCCCAGCAAAACACTAGCGATTCCCTAGGTTTCACGTCCGGGAACGTCCGGGCTTGTACGCTTGCAGCCGGTGGCTGGCGTGAGTAGGGTTGTGAGTAACCCCGTCCGGGGTGCGCTGTAGTTACTCACTTTTCCGGTTGGAGTTACTCACATGCTGACAGACACGAAGCTCAAGGCCCTGCGCCCGCGCGCAATGCTCTACCGGGTCACCGATGGCAAGGGGCTATGCGTGGGTGCCCCCGACCGGCTCGCGCTTGTGGCGCTTCCGGTATCGCCACAATGGCAAGGCACGCATGCTGAGCTTGGGCGAATGGCCCGGCGTGTCATTGGCCGAAGCGCGCGAGCGTCGCGATGAAGCCCGCGCGCTTGTTGCCCAAGGGATCGATCCAAGCGCCGAGCGCAGGGCCGCAAAGGATGCCGACGCGCTGACGTTCGAGGCCATCGCCTGCGAATGGATCGCACGGCAGGACTTGGCCCCGGCCACCGCCAAGAAGCATCACTGGCTGCTCGAACGGCACGTGTTGCCGGCGCTGGGCGCGAAGCCCATTGCATCGATCACCGCCGCCGACGTGCTGGCCATGTTGCAAGCGCTGGAAGGGCGCGGATTGCTGGAAACCGCAATGCGGGCGCGTTCGATGGTGTCCTGCGTGTTCAGGCATGCCGTGTCCACCCTGCGCGCGCCTGGCGATCCGACTGTGGCCCTGCGCGGTGCCATCAAGTCGCCCAAGGTCCGGCACCATGCCGCCGTCACTGACCCGCGCCAGCTTGGCGACCTGCTGCGGGCACTGTGGACCTATCGCGGCGGGTTCGTGGTGGCGTCCGCGCTCAAGCTCGCGCCGCTGGTGTTCGTGCGCCCGGGCGAGCTTCGCAATGCCGAGTGGCAGGAAATCGACCTGGACGCGGCGACGTGGTGCATTCCCGCGCACAAGATGAAAATGCGGCAGGCCCATATCGTGCCGCTGAGTACGCAGGTCGTTGCCATCCTGCGCGAGCTTGAGCCGCTGACAGGACGCGGGCAGTACGTGTTCCCGTCACCCCGCACGCCCCGCCGCTGCATGTCCGAAAACGCCACCACTGCCGCCCTGCGAGCCTTGGGCTACTCGGGCGACACCATGACTGCACACGGCTTCCGAAGCACCGCCAGCACCCTGCTGCACGAACAGGGCTACCCGTCGGACGTCATCGAGCGCCAGTTGGCGCACCGCGAAAGCAACGCCGTCAAGGACGCCTACAACCGCGCGGCGCACCTGCCCGAGCGCGTCAAGATGATGCAGGCATGGGCCGACTATCTGGACGGGCTGCGCAAGGGTGCCGACGTGGTGCCGATCCGGCGCGGCGTCTGAGTCATATCCTTACACCATATCCGCAGCGGTCTATACTGAGCCGCAGGCGTCCACTGCGGATGCCGGGAGCCTACCCATGAACGCCACCGCCAAACTGTTCACGCTCGCCAACTCGCAGGCCGTGCGGATCCCCGCGCGTTTCCGCATCGATGCCGAGGAAGTGGAGATCAGTCGCACCGAGGATGGCGCACTGATCCTGCGCCCGAAGCCGCGCACTGCTGCCGACGTGTTCGCGCTGGCCCGTGCCAAAGCTGGGGACGCATTCAAGGATTGGGAGCGGCCCGGACAAGGCGTCGCACGTCCCGTGCCTGCGCTGGATTGATGCCGTGGCGGATGCCTACCTTCTGGATACCTGCACGATCATCGCTGCGATGAAGGGCGAGCCGCATGCGCTGCTGAATCGTCTGGCGGCACTCGCGCCGAACCGTCTGCACATGTCAGGGATCGTGCTGTCTGAATTGCTGTACGGCGCTGAGAAGTCGCAACGTGCCGCGCAAGTGCGCAGCGCCTTGGATATCGTGACGCAGGGATTTTCTGCACTGCCGTTCGAGGCTGCGGACGCGGAAGCCTATGGTCGCATCCGCGCCGTGCTGGAACGCAAGGGCGCCAGTATCGGCCCGCTGGACCTGCTGATTGCCGCGCAGGCCGTCGCGCACAACCTGGTACTGGTGACGGACAACCTGCGCGAGTTCCGACGCGTGCCGGGGCTGCGCTGCGAAAACTGGACGCGCAGCCAATGACCCGATTTCGCCACGGCTAGGGTAGCTCCCGAACGCCGGCCAC
>DZBX01000340.1 GCA_022730075.1 Rhodanobacter sp.
CGGTTGCGAGGGACTGTGTCCGGCGTCGCGGGTTTCATCGGTTCGACTCCTTTGCGCTGCGCGTGGCGTTGAAATAGCCGGGGGCACGACATCGGCGCTGAGCGGCGGCAACGCGCCATCCAGGACGCTCGTGGCGTGGCGCGGACAGCGTGCTGCGCGGGCTTGCGCTCCCATGGTGAAGCAAGCTCGACAGCAACGACGCCGATGCGCGCGCGGTGATGCGGTGATTGGCGTCTGCTGCTGCAGTCTGTGGTGGCGCGGCACAACGGATGACAGGTTTGCTTGAACTGCTGCGGCGGATCATGGCTTGACCTCGACCAGCCACATCGAACTGGTGGGGTTGTTGATGGCATTGGCCGCTGACCAGGTGGGGTTGACGCTGCTGCCGCTGCTCGGCACGGTGATCCATGCATCGGCGCCGGAGTTCTGGTTCAAGGCATCGACTGCGGAGTCACCGAGGGTCCAGCCCGTCGGTGGCGCGTAGCTGTTGTCGGGGTCGCTGGTCGAGCCGGTGTAATCGGCTGGACCCCAGAACGACACCACCACGCTGTTGGCCGCGGTCGTGCGGATGGTGGAGCCGCTGTAGTCCGACGTATTGCTGTAGCTCCAGTTGCCGATCTGGCTGGCGCCGGACAGCACGACGACGAAGAGTGTGGCTTCGTTGGTGGCGTAGCCGTTGGGATTCTTGGTCAGCGTCCAGGTCTGGCCGGGGCCGCCGCGGGCGTTCGCACATTCGAACAAATAGCTGCCAGCGGATATGCCGGCGTAGGTCTGCGGTGTCCCGACTTCGACATAGGTGTTGCCCATGTTGTCGCTGAGGCCGTCGAAGGTGCCCGTGTTCTGGGTCAGCACCTGCACCAGAATCAGTGAGCCGGATGCGGGAGTGTCGACCGGGGGCGTGGTCATCGGCGAGCTGCCGGCGCCGGCGGTATCGGCCTTGATCGTGTGTGCGACCACCTGCACCGGCGCGCTACCCGGTGGCGTGCCGCTGTAGGTGGCGCTGACCGACTGCGCCTGGTTCATCGTCACGGTGCAGGAGGGACTGGTGCC
>DZBX01000341.1 GCA_022730075.1 Rhodanobacter sp.
CCGTAACCTGCATAGGCGTGGCCATCCACGGCCACCATGTAGTCGATGGGGAACGCCGCGGCGGCGGTGAGCAGGCTGAAGGTCGTTGCCGCCAGCGGGTTGTTGGAGCCGATGGTTTCGAAGGTGATCGCGGTGCTGCCGGTGAGCGCCAGCGACTGGAACACGTTTTCGCCCAGCAGCGCCAGCACGAACACGGTGGGTGTGTGCGGCAGCAGTAGCAGGGACAGCGTGAACAGGCCGCCGACGATGCCGATGGTGAGGTACAGCGGGCGCAGCGACAGGCGTTTGGCCAGCACGGGCAGGGCGAGGCAGCCGACGATGCCCGCCGCGATCATGCCGATGCCACCGGCGACGCTGACGACCTGCATCGACGCGTGGAAGTTGTCGCCGAGCCCGCCCAGCACGTTGGTCAACGTGAAGGACGCCGACGGCAGCAGGAACATCGCCAGCGCGACCAGCACTTCGCGGCGCTTGAACAGGCGCCCCACTTCGACGAAAAACCGCCCGAAGCTGTCGCGCGCCAGGCCGGCATCGGGCGGCGTGGCCGGAATGAAGGGATAGATCGCCAGCGGCAGCAGTTGTGCCAAGCCCAGCACGACCGCGGCGACCGGCAGCGACAGGTACCGGATCAGGTCGACCGCGACCATGACAGTCAGCCCGCCGCCGCCGATGTTGCCGATCATGTACCACGCGCTGAGCCGGCCCTCGTCCGCGCGCGTGATCACGGTCGAAAACCAGCCGCCGAGCGCGTTCTGCATGACCGCGCTTGCGGCCATCGCCAGCAGCAATGCACTGCTCAGCAGGGTGAAGTTGGACAGGTTCAGCAAAGCCAGCGGCGTCAGCACCGCGGCGATCACGGCACCGGCCACGGCATAGGTGCGCCGGGTGTAGCGCACGTCGAGCAGCGGACAGATCAGGAATATCCAGAAGATCGGCGACATCGCCAGCGCGGTGAGCATGGCGATGCGGTCCTCGGGCACATGCCGGGCGGCCAGCAGCTGCGGGATGGTGAAGATGATCAGGCCGCCGAGCATCCCGAACGGAAG
>DZBX01000342.1 GCA_022730075.1 Rhodanobacter sp.
TGCGTATTCCGAGCGATGCCGATCAGCGTTCCGAACTGATGCCGATCGCGATTCCAATCTCATGCCGATCACCATTCCAAAGTGATGGCGATCACCGTTCCAATCCTCTGCCGATCAGTTTCGGCCGAGTTTAGACCGGTGCGCTGACACCTTGGCGAGCGTCGGCGCTGGGCAATCCGGCGGCCGGCCGGACTCCACTCAAGAGGTGGAGGATTCCGGTTGCCGCAAGAAAGGTTGTCCATGCATAAGATCAAAGCTGTCCTGAGGCTGGCCGGCCTCGGGCTGAGCCAGCGCCAGATCGCGCTGAGCTGTCAGATCGGTCAAGCCACGGTTTCAGACTACCTGCGTCTGGCCGATCAGGCAGGGCTGATGTGGCCGGATATGGCGGACTGGGACGAGGACCGGCTTCTGGCCGCGCTATCGCCGCCGCCGCGTGCCGCACCGGCGTGGCGGAAAGCCGCCGAGCCCGACTTTGCCGCCATGCGGCGCGAGTTGCAGACGCACAAGCATCTCACGCTGCAACTGCTTTGGCAGGAGTACCGGGAGCGGCATTCGGAAGGCTACGGCTACAGCCGGTATTGCGGCCTGTACCGCGCCTGGCTGAAGCGGCAGGACGTCGTGCTGCGCCATGAGCACCGCGCCGGCGAGAAGCTCTTCATCGACTATGCCGGCGACACGATTGCCGTGCACGACCCCGCCACGGGAGAGGTCCGGCAGGCCGCCGTGCTGGTGGCCGTGCTCGGGGCCAGCAACTACACTTTCGCCGAGGCCACGTGGACGCAAGGCCTGGCGGACTGGATCGGCTCTCACCTGCGCGCCTTCGAATTCCTTGGCGGCTTGCCTGAGATCGTGGTCCCCGACAATTTGAAATCCGGCGTGACCAAGGCCTGCCGCTACGAGCCGGACATCAACCGCACCTACGAGGAGATGGCTGCCCATTACGGGGTGGCGGTGATTCCGGCGCGGCGCATGAAACCCCGCGACAAGGCCAAGGTCGAGGCCGGCGTACTGGTGGTCGAACGCTGGATCATGGCCGCG
>DZBX01000343.1 GCA_022730075.1 Rhodanobacter sp.
TTCTTCTCCGCCCCGCCGCCCACCGCGCCGATCAGGCGTTCCATCTGCGCGCTCTTGGCGGCGTCCTTCGTAGCGGCCGCTTCGCCAGATTTCTTCCTCTCGATCGCGCCCGCGTCATCCGCCAGTTTCTTCTCCGCTCGCGCGTCAGACTGCTGCTTGACCGCGAAGCCCCCGCGCGCCACATTCTTGGCGCCCGATTGCATCGCCTGGTTGCCGCCTTCGGCGGCCTGCATCTCGCCGGCACTGTTGCTGCGTCCACCCATCCAATTCGGGATGTTCTCCGGCAGGTGGGTGACCATGCGCAACACATAGCGCAGGACCATGAAGATCACACCGAGAATGACGGAGAGCGTGGCAAACATCGAAATCGGGCCCATCACGACGTCGGTCAGCATGCCGCTGAGGAAAATACCCAGACCGATGGAGGCAAACCACATTGCGATGTTGATGATGAAGAACGAGAACACAAAGCCGAACACGATGGCCACGGGGCGCATCAGGACGCCGATCAAGGCGCCGTAGCCGTAGCTGGCTTGCTGGGGTGCAAATCCCTCGCCTTCCGCGTAGGCGTGAGCGACTGCCCAGACGGGGGCGGCCACCAGAAGTTCCACGACCAGGAAAACCCAGCCGATCACCGCGGCAATCATGATCATCGCCGGCAGCGCGGGAATGATGTAACCGAGCGAAATGCCTTCAAGGATCAGGCCGTAGCAGGCAGCCGGCGAAGGCCACGCGCAAGTCGTCGAGCGATTCGGGCGTGAGCGACTTGCGTCGATATTTCGCCACAAACACGATGTGTAGGTTCATGCCTTTCATTCCGTGTCCTCCCGTGCGTTGCGGGCGCCAATGAGGCCATTGCGCAGGTCCACGAGCACGGCCCGGATGGCATCGAGGTCGGGCAGTGCCGCGCCCGACAGGCGGGCGCTGTTGATCGCCGCAGCGAGCTGGTTGAGGTTGGCGCCGACCCGCGCCAACTGCTGCCATTGCGCCACCGCAACGGGGCCAGGCGGAGCCGGTGGCAGGTGATGTAAGGCGG
>DZBX01000153.1 GCA_022730075.1 Rhodanobacter sp.
GGCATCACCGCGCCCGACAGCTCCGCCTCGATTTCTTCTACCGTCGGCAGGCTGCCTTGCAGCGCTTTGGGGAGCTTGTCGACGAGCTGCGTCTCCCAGCCGGCGACGCCGATGGGACGCCGCAGATGACGCAGCGCGTACTCGACGACGAGCTTGTTCCTGGCGCGGCACAGCAGCAGTCCGATGCTGGGCTGATCGTCGGGATGCCGCAGCAGATCGTCGGCGGCGGAGAGGTAGAGGTTCAACTGGCCGATGAAGGCCGGGTCGAAGGGCACCGCCTTGAGCTCGACGATGACGTAGCAGCGCAGCTTCAGGTGATAGAAGAGCAGATCGATCCGGAAATCCTGATCGCCGACTTCGAGCGGCACCTGGCGGCCGACGAAGGCGAAGCCGGCGCCCAGCTCCAGCAGGAAGCGCTGGATGTGGTCCACCAGCGCCTGCTCGATCTCGCGCTCGCGGCGCGGGTCGGCGGTGCCGAGGAAGTCGAAGAGGTACGGATCCTTGAACACCTGGGCGGCCAGATCCGACGCGGCGGGCGGCAGGGTGTCGGAGAAGTTGGTGATGGCCTTGCCCTGACGCTCGTGCGCGCGGCCGTCGATCTGCAGGGCCAGGATGTTGCGCGACCAGCCGTGTTCCATCGCCTGCCGTGCGTACCAGAGCCGCTCGGCGGCGCCATCGAGCTTTTCCAGCAGCGCGATGTGGTGATACCAGGGGATTTGTGCAAGCGCCTCTTGCACGATTGCCCGCTCCGGCCACGCCGCCGCGAACGCGCGCATGTACTTGAGGTTGCGCGGCGAGAAGCCCTTCATGTCGGGAAAGGCCTCGCGCAGGTCCGCGGCCAGCCGGTCGATCACCTTCGCGCCCCAGCCCGCACGATCCTGCCGTTCGAGGATCATGCGCCCGATGTCCCAGTAGAGCAGCACCATCGCCGCGTTGGCGGCGAGCACGACACGCAGGCGTTCGTCCAGGATGCGCTGCTTGATGGCGCCGAGGGCGTCGGCGTAATCCCGTGGCAGCGCCGCCCTGGCCGGCGCGACCGGAAACCGGGCCTCCTCGCGCTGCCGACCCTGGGCGAGCCGGTTCTCCGCTGCGCTGCGTGGGGGCTTACGCGCCATGGCCGGGCTCCTTCAGGTTGGCTCCCCAGTACACGCGCCGCGCAAATAAATGCACGCGTGCATTGTTCGTCCATTCCCGTGCGTTTCGGGTGTTCATCGCTCAGACATCGCCGGCCTCGCGCTCGGCGCCGATCAGCACCGCGTACAGGGGCTGGTTGATGTAGTAGTTGCTGCGGCCGATCTTGCGCTTGCGCAGAAAGCCGCCGGCCACCAGCGCATCCAGATACTTCGTCGCGGTGAGGCGCGACACGCCCAGGTCCTGCTGCACGAACTCGATCCTGGTGTAGGGGTGCTTGAACAGGTTGTTGATCAGGTTCTGGCTGTAGAACTTGTGCTGCGCGCGGATGCGCTGCTTGGCGTCTTGCAGCAGCAGCTTGATGGCCCGGATGGTGGCGATGGTCGCGCGCGCGGTGTACTCGACCGCGGTGAGCATGTAATCCACCCAGTCCTCCCAGGCATCGTCCGTGCGCACGGCCTGCAACAGCCGGTAGTAGTCCGGCTTGGTGCGCACGATGTGGCGGCTGAGGTACAGCACCGGAATGTCGAGCAGGCCTTCCTTGACCAGATACAGCACGTTGACGATGCGCCCGGTGCGGCCGTTGCCGTCGTAGAACGGGTGGATGCTCTCGAACTGGTGATGGATCAGCGCCATGCGGATCAGCGGGTCGGCATCGAAGGCCGGCTCGGCATGGATGAACTGTTCCAGCTCGCCCATCAGCCGCTGCACTTCGCGCGCGTCCTGCGGCGGCTCGTAAATCCTTTGCCCCGCGCCATCGACCAGCGCCGTGCCCGGCAGTTTGCGCAGGCCGGCGCGGTTGTGTTCCAACTCGGCCTGGATGTCGAGGATGGTGTTGAGCGTGAGCAGCCCGGTCGCGCGCACGCGCTCGAAGCCGGTTTGCAGAGCCTGGCGATAACGCAGTACTTCCTTGGTGGCGGCATTGGCCTTGTCGGCATCGGCAGCGCCCTCGCGGTAAAGCTGGTCGTGGGTGGTGACGATGTTCTCGATGGCCGAGCTGTCCTTGGCCTCCTGCAAAGCCAGGGTGTTGATCAGGATGCCCTGGTTGGGAATGCTGGCGGCGACGCCTTTGAGTTCGGCGAGGCTGCGACTGGCGGCGTTCAAGCGCTTGAGAATCGCCGGAGTGTCGAAACGCGCGGGCACCAGTTCGTGCAAGGGGCGTAGCGTGGCGGCCGCATGCGTCATGGGCTGGATATGTATAGAAAAGTTCGCTTGACTATACATGTCACGCCGACTTGTTCAAGTTTCTTGAATAAGGCTTGCATGTCGCTCATGTCCCGAAGCCCAGATGCCGCAGATTGGCGGCGATGGCGGCATCGAGCCGGGTCGCCTCGGCCTGCTGCTCGCGCAGTTGCGCGGCGAGGCGCTGCATCTTGTCGGCGAAGGGCTCGCCGTCGATTTCCTGCGCCTCGGCGCCGACGTAGCGGCCGGGCGTGAGCACGTGGCCGTGCTTGCGGATGTCCTCCAGCGCGGCGGATTTGCAGTAGCCGGGGATGTCCGCGTAGGGCACTGGATTCCCGCCTGCGCGGGAATGACGACTTTCAAGTGGCTCACCGCGCCAGGCGTGGTAGGTGCCGGCGATGCGCGCGATGTCGGCATCGGTGAGTTCGCGGTGGGTGCGATCGACCATGCGGCCGAGCTTGCGCGCGTCGATGAACAGCACCTGCCCGCGGCGGTCGGGTGTCTGCGCTGGATTCCCGCCTTCACGGGAATGACGGCCCGAGCGATCGCGGCGCAGGAACCACAGACACGCCGGGATCTGCGTCGAATAGAACAACTGCCCCGGCAGGGCGATCATGCAGTCGACCAGGTCGGCCTCGACCAGGGCCTTGCGGATCTCGCCTTCGCCGGACTGGTTGCTGCTCATGCTGCCGTTGGCCAGCACGAAACCCGCCACGCCCGCGGGCGCGAGGTGGTGGACCATGTGCTGCACCCAGCCGAAGTTGGCGTTGCCGGGAGGCGGCGTGCCGTAGCGCCAGCGCGGATCGTCGCGCAGGCGCTCGCCGCCCCAGTCGGAGATGTTGAACGGCGGATTGGCGAGGATGAAGTCGGCCTTCAGATCGGGAAAGCGATCGGTGTGGAAGGTGTCGCCCTGCGCGATCTGGCCATCGATGCCGCGGATGGCGAGGTTCATTTGCGCCAGCCGCCAGGTGGTGTAGTTGCTCTCCTGGCCGTAGATGCTGATGTCGGCCTTGGCCTTGCCGCCATTGCCGTTGCCGTTGGCGTGCGCGCGGATGAACTCCACCGACTGCACGAACATGCCGGACGATCCGCAGCAGGGGTCGTAAACGCGGCCGTGCCAGGGCTCGATCATCTCGACCAGCAGCCTGACCACGCAGCGCGGGGTGTAGAACTCGCCGCCCTTCTTGCCCTCGGCGCCGGCGAACTGCGACAGGAAATACTCGTACACGCGGCCCAGCACATCCTTGGCGCGGCTGGCCTCATCGCCGACCTTGATGTTGCTGATCAGATCGATCAACTGGCCCAGGCGCGCCTTGTCCAGCGCGGGCCGCGCGTAGTCCTTGGGCAGCACGCCCTTGAGCGCGGGGTTGTCGCGCTCGATGCCGGCCATGGCGTCGTCCACGAGCTGGCCGATGCCGGGCTGCCGGGCCTGCGCCTTGAGGTGCGACCAGCGCGCTTCCGGCGGCACCCAGAAAATGGCGTCGCGGCGGTACTCGTCGGGATCCTCGGGATCGGCGCCCTGCGCGCGCTCGGCCTCGAGCTGGGCGTGGCGTTCGGCGAAGGCGTCGGAGATGTACTTGAGGAAGATCAGGCCGAGGACGACGTGCTTGTACTCGGCGGCGTCCATGTTGTTGCGCAGCGCGTCGGCGGCGGCCCAGAGCTGCGCCTCGAAGCCGACGGTGGCGCCGTCGTCGGCGTTGCGCGCGGCACGGCCGCGACGCGGGGCGGCGCCGGCATCACGCGCGGCAACGGCCGGTGTCAGCGTGCGAGACGCATCCCCGCGATATGCGGCCGGGGAATCGGCGACGCGTTGCAGATCGGCGCGAGTGGCCGCGGCGAGGCGCAGCGAGCCGCCGCGCCCGCGACCCTTCTCCACCACGCCGGCGGCGACCAGTGCTGCGCGCGCGGCCGCGTACGCCGCATCATCGACTTCGTGGCCGAGCCTCTCGGACAGGCGCCGGCGCAGGGTCTCGTTGCCCAGACTGCTGCCATCGCCGGGCAGCAGCTGCAGCAGCGTCGTGACGAGGGGGTCGTTGGCAGCGGCCATGCGCGGGGATCGTCTGAAGGGATGCGCGCAAGGATAGTCACTCGCATCGCACGGTGTGCGACGCCGTGCCGGGCGGGCGCGTCAGGCACGCCCGCGCAACCGCAAAAGGCCATGCGCAGACTGTGCGCGCGCGACGCCGCGGACAGGCCCGGCAA
>DZBX01000154.1 GCA_022730075.1 Rhodanobacter sp.
CTCCCCACCGCCCGCCTCACCGGCTAGCATCGGCGCATCGCCACGCCGGAGCCCGCCGATGCGCACGCCACGATCCGCACCGCACGCGCAACACGCGCGCTGGTGGTATCTGCTGCTGTTGCTGCCGGTCATCGCCACGCTGTGGCTGCCGTGGTTCAACCGCAGCACGCCGGCGCTGGCCGGCATCCCGTTCTTCTACTGGTATCTGCTCGCCTGGGTGCCGCTGAGCGCGCTGTGCTCGGCGTGGGTGTACCTGCGCACGCGGCATTTGCATTGACGAGGGAGACCGGGGCATGCGTTGGAGCGCGCTGGGGGTTTTCCTGGTCCTGTTCGTGCTGGTCACGGTGCTGGGGTTTTTCGCGGCGCGCTGGCGTCGCGCCGACCTGAGCCAACTGCACGAATGGGGCCTGGGCGGGCGCCGCTTCGGCACGGTCATCACCTGGTTCCTGCTCGGTGGCGATCTGTACACGGCCTACACCTTCATCGCCGTGCCGGCGCTGGTGTTCGGCGCCGGCGCGATGGGTTTTTTCGCGCTGCCGTACACGGTGATCGCCTACCCGCTGGTGTTCATGGTGCTGCCGCGGCTGTGGCGCGTGGCGCACAAGCACAACTTCATCACCGGCGCCGATTTCGTGCGCGGCCGCTACGGCAGCCCGACGCTGGCGCTGCTGGTGGCGCTGACCGGCATCCTCGCCACCATGCCCTACATCGCGCTGCAACTGGTCGGCATGGAGGTGGTGATCGCGGCGCTGGGTTTCCCCATGGGCGGGCTGCTCGGCGATCTGCCGCTGATCGTGGCGTTCGTGGTGCTGGCCGCGTACACCTACACCAGCGGACTGCGCGCGCCGGCGATGATCGCGGTGGTCAAGGACGCGCTGGTGTACCTCACCGTGATCACCCTGGTGATCGTGGTGCCATGGCGGCTGGGCGGCTTCGCGCCGATCTTCGCCGCGGTGCCGCCCGCCAAGCTGCTGCTGGCGACACCGCCCGCGCACAGCCTGGGCAGCTACAGCGCCTTCGCCAGCCTGGCGCTGGGCTCGGCGCTGGCGCTGTTCTGCTACCCGCACGTGATGACCGGCGTGCTGGCCTCACGCAACCCGCGCACGCTGACGCGCAACATGGCGCTGCTGCCCGCCTTCAGCCTCGCGCTGGGCTTGCTGGCCCTGCTCGGTTACATGGCGTTGGCCAGCGGCGTCGACACGCTGCCCGAGTTCGCGCCGTATTTCGCGCGCTTCAAGGCCAGCTTCGCCGTGCCGGCGCTGATCCTGCACAGCCTTCCGGGCTGGTTCGCGGGCGTCGCGCTGGCCGCCATCGCCATCGGCGCACTGGTGCCGGCGGCGATCATGTCGATCGCCGCGGCCAACTTGTGGACGCGCAACATCTACCGCGAATACCTCAACCCGGAATGCAGCGCGGCGCAGGAGTCGGGGCAGGCCAAGGCGGCCTCGCTGGTGGTCAAGTTCGGCGCGCTGCTGTTCGTGCTGCTGCTGCCATCGAGCTACGCGATCAACTTCCAGCTGCTGGGCGGGGTGTGGATCATCCAGATCCTGCCGGCGCTGCTGTTCGGTCTGTACACGCGCTGGCTGCATCGCGGCGCGCTGATCGCCGGCTGGGCCACGGGCATGCTCGTCGGCACGCTGATGGCGCTGGACCTGCACTTCGCCAGCGCGGTGTTTCCGCTGCGCGCGTTCGGCTGGACCGTGCCAGGTTACGCCGCGCTGTACGCGCTGCTGGCGAACATCGCCGTGGCGCTGCTGGCCACGCCGCTGCTGCGCGCGCTGCGCGTGGCCGACGGCACGGACCACACGCGTCGCGAGGATTACCTTCCCGCCAGCGAATGAGCACGCGCCGGGCTGGACCGCGCGCGCGCCAGACCGCATGCTTGGCGGCATTCCCAATCCGCACGGCCACCCCATGCTCGAACGTGAAATCGTCATCAGCAACCGGCTCGGTCTGCATGCGCGTGCCGCCGCCAAGCTGGTGCAGGCCGTGCAGGGCTTCCAGGCCAAAGTGTGGCTGCGCGCCAAGGGCAACGAGGTCGATGCGCGCAGCATCATGGGCGTGATGATGCTGGCCGCCGGCACCGGCACGCCGCTGGGCGTACGCGCCGATGGCGCGGACGAGGTCGCGGCGCTGGCCGCGGTGATCGATCTGGTCGAACGCAAGTTCGACGAGGGCGCCTGAGCCGATGTCGCACGCGTCCGTCCGCCAGGTGCTCGAAGGACAGCGCGCGGCGCCGGGCATGGCGCTGGGGCGTGTGCGCCTGCTGCAACCGCGGCGCCATGTCATCGACGACAGCCTGTTGCGCGCGGAGGACGTCAACGCCGAACTGGAGCGCCTCGACCTGGCGCTGGCGCGCGCGCGCGGCGAACTCGCGGATCTGCGCCAGCGCCTGCACGGTGCGCTGGCGCGCGAGGCGCAGCCGTTCCTCGACACGCATGCGCTGATCCTCGACGACCCCGAATTGCGCGCCGGCCTGGACGACATGATCCGCACGGGCCGCTTCCGCGCCGCCGCCGCGCTGCAGGCACAGCGCGACCGCCTGGTGCAGGTGTTCCGCAGCATGGACGATCCCTACCTGCGCACGCGCGAGGATGATCTGCAGCATGTGATCGCACGCGTGCTCGATGCGCTGCAGCACGACGGCAGCAGCGAGGAGCATCGTCTGGCCGCGCGCCTCGGCGAGATCCTGGTGGCCGAGAATCCCTCGCCCGCCGAGGTCGCGGGCATGGCCGAGCTGGGCCTGCGCGGCATCATCGCCAGCGGCGGCAGCGCGTACTCGCACGCCGCGATCCTGGCGCGCAGCCTGCACCTGCCGATGCTGTGCTCGGTGCCCGGCGCCGACAGCAGCCTCGGCGATGGCGATCTGGTGCTGCTCGACGGCGAGCGTGGCATCGCCATCGCCCACCCCACCGCGCAAGACCTCGGCAGCCTGCGCCAGTGGCAACGCGAGCAGGCCGCGCGCGGACGCCTGCCGCCACTGCCGGCGATCCCGGCGCGGAGCCGTGACGGCGTCGCGGTCGCGCTGTACGCCAACGCGGAACTGCCCGGCGAGGTCGCCGAGGCGCGCGCGCTGGGCGCCATGGGCGTGGGCCTGTACCGCACCGAATTGCTCTACCTGCGCAAGCACACCCTGCCCGACGAAGACGAACAATTCGCCGCGCTGCGCGAGCTGCTGCAGGCGCTGGACGGTGCGCCGGCGACTTTGCGCACGCTCGACCTGGGCGCCGACAAGGCCATCGGCACCGGCCTCGACATGCCGGCCGAGGCCAACCCGGCGCTGGGCGTGCGCGGCGTGCGCCACGCGCTGCGCCATCCGGAAATCCTGCGCACGCAATTGCGCGCCATGCTGCGCGCGGCGGCGCTGGGACCGCTGCGCATCCTGCTGCCCATGGTCACCCTCGCCGAAGAGGTCGCCGCGGTGCGCGCGCACGCACTGGATTGCCTCGCCGAACTCAAGGCCGTGGGCGCGCAGGTGCCCGACGTACTGCCGGCGCTGGGCGCCATGATCGAGGTGCCGGCGGCCGCGCTGGGCGTGCGCGCGCTGTTGGCCGAAGCCGATTTCCTCGCCATCGGAACCAATGACCTGGCGCAATACGTACTCGCGACCGATCGCAATCTCGGCGCGCTGTCCGCGCTCTATGATCCGCGCCACCCGGCCTTGCTGCGCCTGATCGCCGGTGTCGCCATCGCCGCGCGGCGCGCCAACAAGCCGCTCAGCGTGTGCGGCGAGATCGCCGGCGATCCGGTGGCGGTGCCGCTGCTGCTGGCGCTGGGCATCCGCGAGCTGTCGATGGCCCCGGCGCGTCTGGCGCCGGCGCGCGCCGCGATCGAGGCCACGCAGTGCGCGCGTCTGCGCGCGCTGGTGCCGCGTCTGCTGCGCGCCAGCTCGCGCAGCGAACTGGAAGCGCTGTTGTGCACGCTCGGCAGCGATTAGCGATCAGCGTGGGCGCATCCGCGCCGGTTCGCACGCGCGAGCGGATCACTTCACCCCGTGCATCAGCCGGTTGATCAGCGGCGCGATCAGCAGCAACAGCACGGCGGCGCCGAGCAACAGCCAGAAACTGAAGGTGAAGCCGTCCAAGGCCGAGGCCACGGTCATGCCACCCGCGCCGCTGACATGCCCGGCGAAGATGCCGGAGAGGTTGTTGCCGATGGCCGTGGACAGAAACCAGCCGCCCATGGCCAGACCGACGTACTTCAGCGGCGCCAGCTTGGTGACCATCGACAGGCCGATCGGCGACAGGCACAGCTCGCCCACGGTCTGCAGCACGTACACCAGCACCAGCGGCCAGAACGGAATCTGCCCGTTGCTGCCGACCAACGTGCTGAGCGCAACCATCAGCAGCAGAAACGCCAGCGCGTTGAACAGCAGGCCGAGGCCGAATTTGCGCGGGATCGAAGGCTCGGCGTGGTGCCGCGCCAGCCAGCCCCAGGCCAGCGCCACCAGCGGCGCCAGGATCACGATGGCGGCCGGATTGACCGACTGGAACCAGCCGGTGGGAAACACCCA
>DZBX01000344.1 GCA_022730075.1 Rhodanobacter sp.
ACTGGGGCGCGGTGGCGCAGGCCTTTGCCGGCGGCGGCTGGATGCTGCCGGGCGGTCTGCTTTCGGCGACGTTCCTGATCCTGCTCTCGGCCAACATCGGCACCAGCATCGCGCCATGGCAGTTGTTCTTTCAGCAGTCCTGCGTGGTGGACAAGGGCCTGCTGCCCAAGGACATCCCCGCCAGCCGGCGCGATTTGATGCTCGGCGTCACCGGCATGGTGGTGGTGGCAATGGCGGTCATCATCATCGGCGCGGTGGTGCTGTCCGGCCTGCCCGATGCCCGCGACATGACCGCCGGCGCGGTGCTGCACGCGTTGCGCCTGCACCTGGGCGATACCGCCATGAAGCTGTTCGCGTTGGGACTGATCGAGGCCGGGTTGATCGCCGCCGTGGTGATCACCGCCAGCACCGCGTGGGCCATCGGCGAAGCACTCGACCTGCCGCGCTCGCTCAATGCCAAACCGGCGCAGGCCTGGCGTTTCTACGCGCCCGCGGTGATGGGCACCGTGCTGGCCGCCGGCGTGGTGCTGTTTCCCAACCTGCCGCTGGGCTTCCTCAACCTCAGCGTGCAGGTGATCGCCACCGTGTTCATGCCGGCCGCGATGCTGTTCCTGCTGATGCTGCTCAACGACAAGGAACTGATGGGCGATCACGTCAACGGCCCGCTGCGCAACGGCGTGTCCATCGCCATCATGCTGGCGCTGATCCTGTGCAATGTCCTGTATGGCCTGGTCACCGTATTCCCCACCCTGTTTGGAGCCTGAGCCATGAAAGATCTCGATCAATACAGCCCCGACGAACTCAAGGCCCTGCTCGCCGACGAGCACTGGGACGCGCCGCTGGCGCCGGTGCATCGGCAGCAGCTCAAGCCCTGGCAGCAAGGCGTGTTCTGGGCGCTGCGCATCTACGTGGTGATCATGTGCGTCATCGTGCTGTGGGCGTTCACTTCGGGGGTGCATGCGTGACGCGCCGCGCCACGCGGCCACCGCGCCCGCTTGCCACGCTCAACGCCCGCGCAGGAACAAGCGGTCC
>DZBX01000155.1 GCA_022730075.1 Rhodanobacter sp.
GTTCGCGTCAGCCCCCCGAGGGGGATGAGAAAACTTGGGGCGGCCCTGCGTTTTCCCATGAGGATGACATTGTGCTTGCCGGGTACCGCAGCGCATCGACCACCACGGCCAGTGCGCGTGACGACTGGCGGCGGCTGGCGTAATAGAGGTGATAACCGACGAAGCGGGGACACCAGTCAAGCAGCACGCGCCGCAAGTGACCGGTGGCGATGTGCTCCAGCGCGGCGTCTTCGGGCACATAGGCCAAGCCGGCGCCCGCCAACGCGGCGCGCAACAAGGGGGCGCTGGTGTTGAACACCCATTGGCCCTGCACATGAACGTTGAGCGCATGCCCGTCGCGCTCGAATTCCCAAGCGAGGAGGCCGCCGCGAGAAAGACGCAGGTTGATGCAATTGTGCGTGGCGAGGTCTTGCGGGGTTTGCGGCGGCGGGTGTCTGGCGAAGTAGGCGGGCGTGGCAACGACGGCCATGCGCAGGTCGGGGCCGATGCGCACGGCGATCATGTCCTTCTCCAGACTTTCGCCCAGGCGCACCCCGGCATCGAAGCGCTGCGACACGATGTCGGTGAAGCCGTAGTCGAGATTGATCTCGACCTGCAGCTCGGGATATTGGGGCAACACCGCGTGCAGCCTGGGCCACAGAATGGTGTCGGCGGCATGCCCAGCCGCCGTGATGCGAATGAGGCCCGACGGCTTGTCGCGCAACTCACGCAAGGCGGCGAGTTCGCTCCCGATCTCCTCAAACCGTGGCGCAAGCGTCTGCAACAGACGCTCGCCCGCCTCGGTAGGCGCCACGCTGCGCGTGGTGCGGGTGAGCAGGCGCAGGCCAAGCTGGTTTTCCAGCGCGCGCATGCGGTGACTCAGCGCCGATTGCGACACACCCATCTGCGCCGCAGCGCGAGTGAAGCTGCGCTCGCGCGCCACGGCGATGAAGGCTTGCAGATCATTGAAGTCGGCGTTGAAGTCTGGAGAGGGCATTGATGAATTTCGCTCATAGGCTCATGCCGATTATTCCAGCTTATCAAGACGAGGATGGACGCCTAAAGTCTGCTCATCGCAAAAACGACGAGGCTCTCATGTCACTGACCTTGCCCTCGAAAGACGTATTCCATAGCTGAGTCTGTGAATGCATTCAAAGAGCACGAGTATCGCCATCCAGGAGCCGTTGCACGGCCTGCCGCAAGCCGGGCAGTGACAGAAATTTCAACCCAGGACAACATCATGAAAACACGCACATTGGGCCGCAGCGGCCTGCAGGTCTCGGCCCTTGGACTGGGCTGCATGAGCATGAGCGCCCTCTACGGCCCGCCGGCGGACAAATCAGACATGATTGCCCTGATCCGCAAGGCGGTCGATCTGGGGGTGACGCTGTTCGACACGGCAGAGTCTTACGGCCCGTTCGTCAATGAAGAATTGGTCGGCGAGGCGTTGGCCCCGGTGCGAGATCGGGTGGTGATTGCGACCAAGTTCGGCTTCGACATCGATCCCGTCACCGCCAAACGCAGCGGTCGGCTCGACAGTCGGCCGGAGCACATCCGCGCGGTGGCCGAGGCGTCGCTCAGGCGCCTGAAGACTGATCGTATCGACCTGTTCTATCAGCACCGGGTCGATCCCGATGTGCCGATCGAGGAGGTTGCAGGTGCTCTACGCGACCTGATCGCTGAAGGCAAGGTGCGGCATTACGGCCTCTCCGAGGCGGGGGTGCAGACCATCCGCCGGGCGCATGCGGTGCATCCGGTGACAGCGGTGCAGAGCGAATACTCGCTGTGGTGGCGCGAGCCGGAGCAAAGCGTGCTGCCGGTGCTGGAGGAATTGGGCATCGGCTTCGTGCCGTTCAGCCCGCTCGGCGCGGGCTTTCTGACGGGAAAGATCGACGCCAGCACGCAGTTCGATGCCACCGACTTCCGCAACAACGTTCCGCGCTTCGCGCCCGAGGCGCGGGCAGCGAACCTGGCGCTGGTCGAACTGATCAAGTCTTTCGCGGCACGCAAAGCCGCCACGCCGGCCCAGATCGCGCTGGCCTGGCTGCTGGCGCAAAAGCCCTGGATCGTGCCGATTCCCGGAACCACCAAGCCGCATCGTCTCGAGGAGAATCTTGGCGCCGTCGAGATCGACTTGCGCCCCGAAGAACTCATGGAACTGACGAGCGCCGCAGCGAAGATTTCGGTGCAGGGCGAACGTCTGCCGCCCGCCGTTCTGGCCATGAGCGGCCGGTGATCGGCCCTGCGATGATCTGACATTCCACCAAGGACCACATCATGCAAACACGCACATTGGGCCGCAGCGGCCTGCAAGTCTCGGCCATCGGACTGGGCTGCATGGGCCTGAGCTACGGCTACGGACCGGCAACCGAGAAGGGCGACGGCATCCGCCTGATCCGCGCCGCCTACGAGCGCGGCGTCACCTTTTTCGACAGCGCTGAAGTCTACGGACCGTTCGTCAACGAAGAGCTTCTGGGCGAAGCGGTGGCGCCGTTCCGCGACCAGGTGGTGATTGCCACCAAGTTCGGTTTCGCCGACGGCGTGGTGAGCCAGGGCCTGGACAGCCGCCCAGCGCACATTCGCGCGGTGGCCGAAGCCTCGCTCAAGCGTCTCAAGACCGACCGCATCGACCTGTTCTACCAGCACCGGGTCGATCCGAACGTGCCGATCGAAGATGTGGCCGGTACCGTGCGCGATCTGATTGCCGAAGGCAAGGTGGGGCATTTCGGCCTGTCCGAAGCCGGGGCGCAGACGATCCGCCGCGCCCACGCGGTGCAGCCTGTGGCGGCGCTGCAGAGCGAATACTCGCTGTGGTGGCGCGAGCCCGAGCAAAGCGTGCTGCCGGTGCTGGAAGAACTGGGCATCGGTTTCGTACCGTTCAGCCCACTGGGCAGGGGGTTTCTGACCGGAGCCATCGACGCCAACACCACCTTCGACAAGAGCGATTTCCGCAACGTCGTGCCGCGCTTCAGCGCGGAGAACCGCCAGGCCAACGCCGGGCTGGTGGAGGTGCTGGGCGCACTCGCCGCGGCGAAGGGCGTGAGCCGGGCGCAGATCGCCATCGCCTGGCTGCTGGCGCAGAAGCCCTGGATCGTGCCGATTCCGGGCACCACCAAGCTGCACCGCCTTGAGGAGAACATCGGCGCGGCCAGCGTGGAGCTCACGTCGGCCGATCTGTCCGCCATCGAGCAGGCGCTGCAGACCATTGCCATCGTCGGCGAGCGCTATCCGGCGCATCTGCAGCAGCGGGTGGATCGCTGAAGTTTGCTGCGCCCGGACGCTGCCCAGTCAGGAATGATCGGAGCGCGACGCGGCCAGATGCCCGCTCACGATGGCGCCGTCGCGCGGCTGCAGGCGGGTAAAGGCGGGCAAGGCGAGCAGCGGCAACGCGGCCAGCAGCAGAAAAGATAGATGAAAGGTCGCCAGCGAGGGCATCAAGTGGTGGGGCGTGAACAGGCCCAGCCACGCGGCGCCCAGTGAAACGCCGAAACTCACCGTGAGCTGTTGCAGCAGCCCGCCCAGGCTGGTGGCGCGGCTCAGGCGTTGCTCGGAGATGTCGGCATACGCCAGGGTGTTGGAGGTCATGAACTGGGTGGAGCGCACCAGGCCGTAGAACACGATGGCCGCCGCAATCCACGCCGTTTCGGTGTGCGGCCCGATGAGGGCGAAGGTGCACAGGCTGGTGGTGCAGGCCAGAGCGCTGATCAGCAACAGGGTGCGAAAACCCAGCCGCCGCAGGGCGGCGCCGACGAACACCCGCACCACCGGCGAGGCCACGGCCGACAGAAAGGTGAGCGCGCCCGACTGCACCGGGCTCATGCCCAGCCCGAGTTGCAGCATGAGCGGCAGCAAATAGACCGGGCCGTTCATCGCAATGCGGCACAGCCCGCCCGCCAAAGTGGCAATACCGAAGGCGCGTTCGCGCAGCAGGCCCAGATCGACCGCCGGATGCGACCGGCCGCGGCTGTGACGCCAAAACAGGCCCAGCAGCGCCAACGCACCCAACAGCAGCGCAGCCAGCCAGGCGACCGGCAGATGGTCAGCGCCTTCCAGACTGACCTGCACCAAACCCACCGCCAGGCCGAACAACACGAAACCCCATAGATCGAAGGCTGGCGGCGCAGGGGTATCAAGGTCGCGGATGAAGCGCGCGGTCAGCGCCATGCCCAGAAGACCGAAGGGCAGGTTGACATAGAAAATCCAGCGCCACGACAGCGCCGTGGTGAGATAGCCGCCGAGCAGCGGCCCGATCACCGGGCCGATGATGGCGGGCAGCGTCGCATAGGTCATGGCGCGAACCAGCTGCGAGCGCGGAAAGCTGCGCAGCAGAATGAGGCGCCCGACCGGCGTCATCATCGCCCCGCCCAGGCCCTGCAACACCCGCATGGCCACCAGCATGGGAAAACTGTCAGCCAGCCCGCACAGCACCGAGCCGGTGGTGAACAGCCCCAGAGCGGCCACGAACACGCGGCGCCCGCCGAAGCGGTCTGCACACCAGCCGCTCAGCGGAATGAACACGGCCAGGGTCA
>DZBX01000156.1 GCA_022730075.1 Rhodanobacter sp.
CGTCACCACGCGCGGCAAGACCAGCCAGGTCACCTGCAATGCGCCGGTCTGCCTGATCGGCAAGTCCGATGAAAACCTGGTCGTGCTGCAGGGCTGGGCGGTGCAGCGCAAGCACGCCGCCATCATCAAGCAGGACGATCAGTTGTTCGTGCGCGAGGAAGGCGGCGCGCCGACCCTGCTCAATGGTTTGCGGGTATCCGGTGCGCAGGGCCCGCTGGCGCCGGGTGACGTGGTCGAGATCGGCTCCTACAAGATCAGCGCCGAGATGGTGCGCGGCGACAGCATGCCCACGGCCACGCGCGAGGCGGTGCAGATGACCACCAGCGGTGGCGCCGGCGCGGCCAGGGCGGTTGCCGAATCAGCGCGCGAGCCTGCTGCCGCGGCCAATGCGGCGCGTTCGGCAAAGCCTGAGGCCAACGGTACGGGCACGCGGCTGGGTGGCGATGCCAAGCAGATCTTCAGCACTTTGCGTCTGATCCACGAGCGCGTGATCGCGCGTCTGGATTTCCGCCGCATCGATGTAACCAAGTTCGGCGAGACGGAATTGCGCAACAAAACGCGCGAGCTGATCGAGGAGATCATCGAGGAAGACCCCAGCATCGTCGGCAAGCTCAGCCGCGATATGTTGGTCGAGGCCGCGGTCAACGAGGCCGTGGGCCTGGGTCCGCTGGAGAGCCTGCTGGCCGATGACACGGTCAGCGAGATCATGGTCAACCGCTACGACCAGATCTTCGTGGAGCGCGCGGGCAAGCTGCAGGAATCCGAGATCGTGTTCTCCAGCGACCAGGCGGTGCAGTCCGCGATCGAGCGCATCGTCGCGCCGCTGGGCCGGCGCATCGACGAGTCCTCGCCGATGGTCGATGGCCGCCTGAAGGACGGCTCGCGCGTCAACGCGGTGATCCCGCCGCTGTCGCTGAAAGGCCCGTCGCTGACCATCCGCAAGTTTTCCAAGCGCAAGCTGGTGTCGCAGGACATGGTGAATTACGGCTCGGCCACCATGGACATGATGGATTTTCTCAAGCTGGCGGTGGAGCAGCGCAAGAACGTGCTGATCTCCGGCGGCACCGGCTCGGGCAAGACCACGCTGCTGAACATCCTGTCGAACTTCATCCCGGGAGACGAGCGCGTGGTGACGGTGGAGGACGCGGCCGAGCTCAAGCTCAGCCAGCCCAATCTGGTGTCGCTGGAAGCGCGCCCGGCCAATGTCGAGGGCAAGGGCCTGGTGTCGATCCGCGATCTGGTGCGCAACTGCCTGCGCATGCGTCCGGATCGCATCGTGGTCGGCGAGTGCCGCGGCGGCGAGGCGCTGGACATGCTGCAGGCGATGAACACCGGCCACGACGGTTCGCTGACCACGGTGCACGCCAACGCACCGCGCGACACGCTGGCACGCCTGGAGGTGATGGTGCTGATGGCGGGCATGGACTTGCCGGTGGCCGCGATCCGCCAGCAGATCGCCTCGGCCATCGACCTGATCGTGCAGCAGCAGCGCATGTCCGATGGTTCGCGCAAGATCACCCACATCAGCGAGGTGACCGGCATGGAAAACGGCGTGATCCAGTTGCAGGACCTGTTTCTGTTCAAGCAGCACGGCTACGACGACGACCACAAGATCCGCGGCGACTACACGCCGACCGGGCGCATCCCCGAGTTCTACGAGGATCTGGCCGCGCGCGGCATCGACGTGGATCGCTCGGTGTTCTTCCGCAAAGAGGAGTCGCGCGGATGAACCTGATGCTGGTGCTGCTGATCATCACCGTGCTGTTCGCGGTGGGCATGGCCGGCTTCGTCGCATCGAACTGGCTGGGCGCGATGGCCGGCAAGCGCGTGGACAAGCTCAAGGCCACCGCCGAGAAAGACCTCGGCGACCTGTTCATCTTCATGGATTACAGGAAGCTGGTGTACGTCAACATCGCGGCTTTCATGTTCGTGCCGGTGGTGGTGTGGGTGATCACGCTGAACCCGATCCTGGCGGTGATCAGCCTGTTGCTGCCGATCCTCGCGCCCAAGCTGATCGTGAATTTCATCCGCAAGCGGCGCATGGAGAAGTTCCGCTACCAGTTTCCCGATGCGCTGGTGATGATTTCCAGCTCGATGCGCGCCGGCGCCTCGCTGTCGGTGGCGCTGGAGAATCTGGTGCGCGAGTCGAAGGCGCCGCTGAACCAGGAATTCGCGCTGATGCTGCGCAACCAGCGCCTGGGCGTCAGCTTCGACGACGCGCTGATCAAGATGGAGGAACGCATCCCGCTGCAGGAGTTCAGCCTGTTCTCGGCCGGCACGCGCATCTCGCGCGAGGTCGGCGGCAACCTGGCCGACATGCTCGACGCGCTGGCCGACACCATGTTCAAGACCATGCAGACCGAAGGCAAGATCAAGAGCCTCACCTCGCAGGGCAAGATGCAGGGCATCGTCATGTCGGGTCTGCCGCTGTTGATGATGTTCGCGCTCAACATCCTCGAGCCGGTGGCGATGCATCCGCTGTTTCACAGCCTGTTGGGCTGGGCGGTGCTGGCGCTGATCGCGGTGATGGAATTCATGGGCTACATGTTCATCCGCAAGATCACGGACATCGACGTATGAATCTCGATCTGATCATGCTGCTGGGGCTGGTGCTGGTGGTTGGCGGCACCGTGGTGCTCATCGTGTGGGCGCTGGCCGGACTGGGCTGGCAGATGCCCGAGGAAGACCGCGGTTATCTGGACCCGCTGCCGCCGCTGCTGCGGCCGATCTGGCCGCTGGTGCGTTTCTTCAGCCACTACATCGGCTCGCGCGTGCCCACCTCGTTGCTGGAACGCGCGTATCAGCAGATCGCACGCGCCGGTGCCAACTACATGTTCACCGCCGAGGAGTTTTATTCGCTGCGCATCCTCGGTGCCGTGCTCGCCGGCGGCTTGCTGTGGCTGGCGGTGCATCGCATGGGCGCGGGCCTGAGTCTGTCGATCGGCGTGTTCGGCCTGTTGCTGGGGTTTTTCTATCCATCGATCTGGCTCAACCGGCGCAATACCACGCGGCGCAAGAGCATCCTCAAGCAACTGCCGATGTTCCTCGATTACATCATTCTTGGCGTCGAGGCCGGCATGAACTTCACCGGCGCGCTGGGGCAGACGGTGGACAAGGGTCCGGTGGGTCCGCTGCGTCAGGAGTTTTTTCTGGTGCTGCGCGACGTGCGCGCGGGCCTCTCGCGCTCCGACGCGCTGCGGCGCATGGAAGAGCGTTTGATGATCCCGGAGATCAGTTCGTTCGTGTCGGCGATCATCCAGGCCGAGCAGGTCGGTGCGAGCATGGGCAAGATCCTGCGCCTGCAGGCCGACCGCCGCCGCAGCGAACGCTTCCAGCGCGCCGAGAAGCTGGCCATGGAAGCGCCGGTCAAACTGATTTTTCCGCTGGTGGTGTTCATTTTTCCGACCACCTTCATCATCCTCGCGTTTCCCATCTTCGAGATGGTCAAGCAGCAGGGCCTGTGATGCGCAGCGGCACGCTCATCGCCACCGACAGCGGCAGCGCGCTGGCCGCGGTGCGGCGTTGCGAGGGTTCGCTGGAGCGCATGCGCGGCCTGCTGTGGCGCCCCGCGCTGGCGCCGGGGCAGGGGCTGCTGATCGCGCCGTGCAACTCGGTGCATACCATCGGCATGCGCTACGCCATCGACGTGGTGTTTCTCGATCGCGAGGGCCGCGTGCTCAAGGTGTGTCCTGCGCTGAAGCCGCTGCGCATGGCCATGGCGCGCGGCGCGCGTCAGGTGATCGAGCTGGCGGCGGGCGAGGCCTCGCGCCTCGGCTTGCTGCCGAAGCGTGTGGTGCGCTGGCAGGAGGCGCTGCCCGCATGAAGCGAAGACTGGTCGCAGGGGTCATGCTCGGCGCGGCGCTGCTGCTCGGCGGCTGTGCCGAGTCACCGTTCCGCAAGCAGCCCGATGTCGCAAGCCGCATCTCGCCGCAAGCCCTGATGGCGCTGCAGGAAAGCGCCGCGGTGGCCTACGCGCAGGGCAATGCGCCGGGAGCCATCGGGCTGTACACGCAACTGGTGCAGAGCGCACCCAACGATGTGCAGGCCTGGCATCGGCTGGGCAATCTGGAACTGCTCAATGAACACTACGCACATGCTCTGCTCGCCTACGAGCATGTGCTGCAACTGGGCGGCGGCGATGCCGGGGTATGGCACAACGTGGCCGTGATCCGCTTGCGCGAGGCGCAGGCGGCGCTGAATCAGGTGCAGGCGCAGGCGCCAAGCCCGGCGAATGCGATGCTGCGTGCCAACAGCGCGCGCGCCGCGCAGGCGCTGCCGCAAGTACTCGCGCTGCTGTCGCCGCAGCAGGCACCGGCACCGGCGCCGCCCGCCGCGGCACCACCCGATGGAGAGCAGCCATGAGCCCGGTACAGCGCATGACCCGCGCGCATGTGCGTGGGCAGTCGATGGTCGAATTCATCGTGATCCTGCCGGTGCTGCTGTTGTTGACGCTGGGCATCATCCAGTTCGCGCAGATCTACATCGCCAAGAACACGCTGGATCTGGC
>DZBX01000157.1 GCA_022730075.1 Rhodanobacter sp.
AGCACCTGACTGTTAATCAGGGGGTCGTAGGTTCGAGTCCTACTTCGGGCGCCACCAGCACTTCCGAGCACGTCCGCCGACGTCCGGCAAACCCAGCAAAAAACTAGCGATTCCATAGGTTTCACGTCCGGGAACGTCCGGGCTTGTACGCAGCCAGTAGCTTGTGCGAGTAACTTTGAGAGTAAGCCCGTCCGGGGCGCTCTGGAGTTACTCACATGCTCACAGAGACCAAGCTCAAGGCCCTGCGCCCGCGCGGGAAGCTCTACAGGGTCACCGACGGCAACGGGCTGTGTATCAGGTACACCCGACCATCAAGTCGCCGAGAGTCCGGCACCATGCCGCGATCACCGACCCGCGCCAGCTTGGCGACCTGCTGCGGGCACTGTGGACCTATCGCGGCGGGTTCGTGGTGGCGTCCGCGCTCAAGCTCGCGCCGCTGGTGTTCGTGCGCCCGGGCGAGCTTCGCAATGCCGAGTGGCAGGAAATCGACCTGGACGCGGCGACGTGGTCGATACCCGCCCACAAGATGAAAATGCGGCAGCCCCATATTGATTGTGCCGCTGAGTACGCAAGCCGTCGCCATCCTGCGCGAGATTCAGCCGCTGACCGGGCGCGGCCAGTACGTGTTCCCGTCACCACGCGGCGCAACGCGCCCCATGTCCGAGAATGCAGTCACGCTTGCCCTGCGCGCGCTGGGCTACGACGGCGCAACGATGACCGGCCACGGCTTCCGCAGCACCGCCAGCACGCTGCTGCACGAAATGGGCTACTCGCCCGACGTCATCGAACTTCAGCTGGCGCATGCCGAACGCAATCAGGTGCGAGCCGCCTACAACCGCGCGGCGCACCTGCCCGAGCGCGTCAAGATGATGCAGGCATGGGCCGACTATCTGGACGGGCTGCGCAAGGGTGCCGACGTGGTGCCGATCCGGCGCGGTGCGTGATGCTTGCATAGCAGGCATGATATATTCATGGCATGGCAACTGAGCTACTACAGCCCGAAGGTCGCCGCACTGATCGATGCGTGGCCGGCGGGCGTGCGCGCCTGCTTCATGCGCATTGCCCAGACGATGACGGTACACGGCCCCGACTTGGGCATGCCGCATACGCGCGCCATGGGCGGCGGCTTGTTCGAGGTCCGCGCCAAGGGCCGTGAAGGCATCGGGCGCGCGTTCTACTGCACCGTCATCGGGCAGCGCATCGTGATCCTGCATGCGTACATCAAGAAAACCGAGCAAACCCCGGCACGCGAGCTTGAAACCGCACGCGCACGGCTGAAAGAGGTCAAGACATGAAACCCGAGCGCTACGAATCGGTTCCCTTCGATACCGAAGCCACGCATGCGCGCTGGCTGAAACAGCCCAGCTACGCCAAGGCCTACGCCGCGCTGGCCGACGAGTTCGCCATGCTGGGCGAGCTGCTGCGCGCGCGCCAAGCCGCAGGACTCACGCAAGCCGAAGTGGCCGAACGCATGGGCATCCCGCAATCGAGCGTGGCACGGCTGGAATCAAGCGCCGGCAGTCGCAAGCATGCGCCGTCCATTGCCACGCTGCGCCGCTATGCCGACGCGCTGGGCTGCGATCTGCACCTGAGCCTTGCGCCCAGACCCGAGCGCGCACGCAAGCGCGCCTGATCGACTTCGCCACGGCTAGGCTGATCACCGAACGCCGGCCACCTTCACCGGCTGCCGTGGCGGGCAGTACGTGTTCCCGTCACCCCGCAGTAGCCGCCGCTGCATGTCCGAGAATGCCGCCGCTGCCGCCGCCCTGCGCGCGCTGGGTTACCCGGGCGACACCATGACCGCACACGGCTTCCGCAGCACCGCCAGCACGTACTGCACGAACAGGGCTACCCGTCGGACGTCATCGAGCGCCAGTTGGCCCACAGGGTAAAGCAATGCGGTGAAGGACGACTACAACCGCGCCCAGCACCTGCCCGAGCGCGTCCGCATGATGCAGGCGTGGGCCGACTATCTCGACGGCTTGCGCAAGGGTGCCGACGTGGTGCCGATCCGGCGCAAGGCAGACTAGTCAAGTGTTGCTTGACAGTCGATTGGCAGCACCGGACAATGCCCCATGATTCGCAGTTTCCGGCACAAGGGACTGGCCGACCTGTTCCGCAGCGGCAACGCCGCGAAGGTGAAGCCAGACTTGCGTAGCCGCATTCTGCGGAGATTGGACGCGCTGCACGTCGCGGGCGACCTGGCAGACCTGAACGTGCCGGGCTTCGACTTTCACCCGCTCAAGGGACACAAGCCGGCACGCTACAGCCTGCACGTCAATGGGCCGTGGTGCATCACCTTTGAATGGGCCAGCGGCGACGCGTTGCGCGTGGACTTGGAGCAATACCACTAGGGCCAACCATGACCGAATACACCGCCAAGCGAAACCGTCCGCCGATCCATCCGGGCGCGATCCTGCGCGATGACGTATTGCCTGCCCTTGGATTGAGCGTGGCCGAGAGCGCACGCCGTCTGCGCGTATCGCGGCAAACCCTGCATGACCTGCTGGCCGAGCGCAAGGGCTTCACACCGGAAATGGCGCTGCGCGTGGGCGCGTTCGCGGGCAACGGCGCGACGCTCTGGCTGCGCATGCAACAGGACTTCGACCTGTGGCACGCCGAACGCGAACTGGCCGACGAACTGCGCGCGATCCAGAAGGCTGCCGCCTGATCGATTTCGCCACGGCCAGGGTGGCTCCCGAACGCCGGCCACCTTCACCGGCTGCCGTGGCGACTCTCTGAAGGGCTGGGTGTCCCGATTGAAGCGATGGTAGTTGCGCGAATCGGGCGTTCGTATGAAATACGTGATGCGGACCGCATATATGCTGTGCGGTGCGTAGCCCTGCTATTAGAAAAATGTAAAAAGCGGTAAACTCGGCGACACATGCATTGAGCGCTGTTGCATCGTCCTGAACCCCGCCATGAAGCTGTCCCGCCTGCTCTCGTTGTTGTTGCCTGCCGTGGCACTGGCTGTCGGATTTTCCGCGCCAGTGCTGGCGTTTGGGCGGCCGCTGAGCAATGCACGCTCGCAGGAAGCTCTGGCCAGTTCCCTGTTGCATCGTGTGCCGGCGCAGATCACCGAAATCGCGCCCGGCGTGGTGTTGCCGCTGTGGCGCGGCAACGACGGCAAGCTGCTGGCCATCGTGGCATCCAGTCCGGCGGGTGACGCAGGTCGTTGGCGTGCACCCTTGCTCGGCGGCGCACTCAATCTGCGCGCGGTCGATGCCTCACCGCTGCTCACCGAAACGCTGCGTTATCAGTTCGACAACGGCTTGCGCGCCGATGCACGCATCGCGCAACGCAGTTGGCGCGCGCCCGGGTGCGCCGTGGCGCAGGCTGGCATGCGCGGCGGACTGTGCGCGGGCGGGCAAACCAATCTGGGCAGCGTGACCACGGCGGAATTCGGTGCCGGCTATGCGCGCGGCCCCGTGGGCATGGCGTTCTCGCTGGGTTTGTCGCGTCCAAATGATCTCGGTGGACCGCTGGTAGCACCCACGCTGGCCCCGTTGTACAGCGGCGGCGGGGTGACGGCGGGCCTGCCACTGGATTTGTTGGGCAGCAGCACGCGCCTGAGCGCCAACAGCGACCTTGCCCTGGGGGGCTTGCGCTTCGAGCTTGGCGCCAGCTATGGCCGCATCAACACCGACGCCACCCTGCTGCCCGGCCTCGATGGCCTGAACGAAAAGTCCCTGCACTTCGGCATCGGCCGCGGCGCCATCACCGGGGTGGTGACCGGTCGCGTGCTCACCCCCGGCAGCGCGTTGGGCAACGGCCTTGATCTGCAGTCCTGGACCACGGTGGACCTCGGCATCACCTGGCGTCTGCCATGGCACGGCGCTTTCAGCGTCGGCGCACAAAACCTGTGGTCGCAGGGTGCGCCACCGCCGGGTGCCAATGTGCCCGGTGCCGCCGCGCGCATTCCCTACGTGCAATACCAGCAGGATCTCTGAGGCACGCCGTTCCCGGCTCGGGCCGCTGATGCCGGCGGCGAGTCGGCATGCGCGTGGCCTGGATGCCTCACGCGCTTGCGATCAGATGACAGCCCCATGGCCTGATCGCGAGCGGGGTCGTGCTCCGCCCGCAAGATTATCTCCAGCCTGTCTGAACTTCGCGCATGGTCCTGCATGCTTGCGTCGTCGGACTGCGGGGCAGCGCTGGCTACCGCGATGCTTACGGTGGCGAAGTGATGTGGGTATTCCAACCGGGTTAGAAAGTTGTTAGAGTCGGCCGCACCAGGGTAAGGGTAGGGCCTCCCCAGGCCGTTCAAGGACGAAACCACAATGTCCCGACACACGTCACACCACCGACGTTGGAGAGTTTAATGAACCTCGATACGAACAAGCTTTCATCGGCTGTACGCCTGGCGCTCACGCTGGGCGCGGTTGCCACCGCAGGTGTCGCCGGCAGCGCCATGGCGCAGGACACCACCACCACGCCACCCAGCAGCACCAAGGCAAAGGAACTGCAGACCATCGTGGTCACCGGTTCGCGCATCCGCCGCGTGGA
>DZBX01000345.1 GCA_022730075.1 Rhodanobacter sp.
TGGCTGGCTGATCTGCTGGCGACAATCCCCGCGCATTTTCGCCAGCGCCCGCTGTGGCTGGGTTTGAGCGGCGGTCTGGATTCCACCCTGTTGCTGCATGGTTTGGTCGCCTTGCGTCAGGCTGGGCATCTGGCTGAGCTTCGGGTCGTGCATGTACATCACGGTTTGCACGTCGATGCCGAGGCCTGGGCGGAACATGCGCAACAGCTCGCTGCACGTTTGCAGGTGCCGATTTGGGTGGAGCGGGTGAGTATCAACCACAAGGCAGGGCAGGGTGTGGAAGCGGCAGCGCGGGAAGCGCGTTATGCGGCGTTTGCCCAGGTCATGGCGGCGGGCGAGGTGCTGTTGACCGCGCACCATCTTGACGACCAGGCGGAAACATTCATGCTGCAACTGATGCGCGGGGCGGGGGTACGCGGGTTGTCCGCCATGCCGATGCTGCAAGCTTTGGCCTTGACCGAGGGCGGGGCGTGGCATTTACGTCCCCTGTTGACCATGCCGCGTCGTCGATTGCACGCGCTTGCCATGCAGATGGATTTGGTTTGGGTGGATGACCCAAGCAATGCGGACACGCGCTACGCGCGCAATTTTGTGCGTCACGAGGTTGTGCCGCGTTTGCAGCAGCATTGGCCGCAGGCGACGCAGACCCTGGCACGCTGTGCCGAGCGTATGGCGAGTACGGAGGGTTTGCTGCTTGATCTGGCGCGACTTGATCTTGAAAACCTGCGTGGTGACGAGCCACATCGCCTATCGGTCGATGGCTTGCGTCGTCTGAGCGTGGCGCGCATGGAAAATGCGTTGCGAGCCTGGCTGCTGGAGCTGGGCTTGGCCGCGCCCCCCGCCAGCCGTCTGCCTGAATTGCAGCGCGTGTTCGATGCGCGTGAGGACGCTGTGCCTGAACTGGCGTGGCCGGGTGTGATTTTGCGGCGCTGGCATGGCGGCTTGTATGCCCAGTCCGATGTTCCTGAGCCTGCCTTGGCTTGGCCGGGTTGTGCTTGGTCGTTGCACCATCCGCTTGAGGTGCCTGAGTT
>DZBX01000158.1 GCA_022730075.1 Rhodanobacter sp.
CGCGTCCGGCCATCCATGGCCGGGCTGAGAGGCCGAAAAATTCACAGCCTCTCAGCGCACGCCGTGCATCAGTTTGACGATCCACGGCGCGGCGATCAGGTAGACCAGCGCGATCGCGACGCCACCGTACAGCAGCCACTCGAACACGTGCGCGTAGGCCTCGATGCCGCCGCTGGTGGTCAGCGCCGCGATCTGCCCGGACAGGTCGTACGAGACACTGACGCCGAAAAACCAGCCGCCCATGGCCAGCGCGGCCTCGTCGTGCGCGGCGAGCTTGCCGATCACGCCATAGCCGATCGGCGACAGCGCCAGTTCGCCGATGGTCGAGCCCAGATAGCACGCCAGCAGCGTCCACGCGGCCACCTTGCCATCGGGCAACTGCAGATGCTCGATCGCGTACACCAGCACGCCGTAACCCAGCGCCACCAGCAGCAGGCCGATGCCGAACTTGCGCGGCGTCGAGGGATTGATGCCGCGCCGGTCCAGCCACGGCCACAGCACCGCCATGACCGGAGCGAAGATCAGGATGTACAGCGGGTTCACCGACTGGAACAGCAGGTAGCTCCACGACAGGCCCAGCAGGTGCCCCTGCCACAGCGGCGCGACGTGGTCACGGGCGAAGAAGTTGAGCGCGCTGGCGCTGAGCAGGCTCATCGCCCAGAACAGCACCATCGCGACGAACAGCAGCAGCAGCGCGATGTAACGCTGGCCCTGCACGCGGTCGCCACGGCGCACGCTGCTGACGATGAAATACAGCAGCAACAGGCCGATCAGCGTGTACACCACGCGATTCATCGCCTCGGGATGCGCCAGCAGCCACGCGCAGGGCAGCACCAGCACAAGCGCCACGAGGGTCACCAGCGGTGTCGATCCGGGGCGCCTGAAGCGCACCGTGTCGTTCACCCCCGGCATGCGCCGGTGCTTCCACTCGAACACTGCGGCAGCCCACAGTGCCCCCACCGCCGCAGCCAGGAATCCCCAGCGGAAGCCATACGTCGCGCCGATCCAGGTCGCGCACACGAAGGGCGCGACGAAGGCGCCCAAATTGATCGCCAGGTAGAACAGTGTGTAGCCGGCGTCGCGCTTGGGATCGGTCTTGGCGTAGTTGCGCCCGACCAGCACCGTCAGCGGGATGCTGAGGCCGACGGCCAGCACGAAGAACGCCAGCGCCAGGGTGAAGATCTCGCGGTTGGGCACCGTCATGCCCAGCAGCCCCGGGATCATCAGCCACAGCGACAGGCGCAGCGCCTGCACCTCGCCCAGCACGTTGTCGGCCACCCAGCCGCCCAGGATCGCGGCCGCGTAGGCGAGCGCGCCAAAGCCGGCGAACAGGAAGTTGGCTTGCGCCAGTGCCTGGTCGTGCGGGAGATTGGCGAAGAAAGTGTCGGCGGCGTAGGGCGCCAGGAAGGCGCGGAAGCCGTAAAACGCGAAGTTGGTGCCGACGGTGACCGCCAGCAGCATCCACAGCAGGCTGGGATGCCCGAGAAAGCTGCCGGAATTCGGCGCGACGTCGTCGTGCGTATCGTCGTTTGCGTGCATGGGCAGCCTTCATCCGACGGCTGATCCACACCAGCCAGCGCGCGACCATACCGGCGCACCCCGCACCGCGGCAAGCCGCGACGCACGATGCTGGCGATTTCAGAGCCTGCGAAAAATTCCGCGTCGTGCGGAATTTTTCATCGGCGCGTCCGGCCATCCATGGCCGGGCCGAGAGGCTGAAAATTCACAGCCTCTCAGCGCGGCGTCGGCGCGGGGCGTCCCAGTACCGTGCGCACTTCCAGCAGCTCGGGGAAAAACGTCAGCTCCAGCGCCTGCTTGAGAAAACCCACGCCGCTGGAACCGCCCGTGCCGCGGCGGTAGCCGATGATGCGTTCGACGGTTTTCATGTGGCGGAAGCGCCATAGCTGGAAGCTCTCTTCCACGTCCACCAGTTGCTCGCACAGCGCGTAGGCCGCCCAGTGCGTGCGCGTGTCCTCGTAGATGCGCTGGAACACCGGCACCAGGCCCGGCTGGCGGCGGTAGGGCAGGGACCAATCGCGTTCGACGCAATCCGGCGGCACCTCGTGGCCGCTGCGCGCGAGGTGGCGCAGGAACTCGTCGTACAGACCCGGCGCCTCGAGGATGGCGCGCAGCCGCGTCTGGCCCTCGGCATCATGCGCGAACACCGGCAGCATCTCGGCGTTCTTGTTGCCCAGCAGGAACTCGATACTGCGGTACTGCAGCGACTGGAAGCCCGAGGCCGGCCCCAGTACGTCGCGGAATTCCAGATACTCGCTGGGCGTGAGCGTCTCCAGCACCGCCCACTGCTCGAACAACTGGCGCTGCACCTGCTTGACCCGCGCCAGGATTTTCGCGCAGGGATCGAGCTGATCCAGCTGCAGGTGCATGATCGCCGCGCGCAGCTCGTGGATGATCAGCTTCATCCACAGCTCCGCGACCTGGTGCTGCACGATGAACAGCATCTCGTCGTGGTGCTCGGGCCGCGACAGCGGATGCTGTGCGCCCAGCAGGCGCGGCAGATCGAGATAACCGGCATAGGTCAGACGCCCGGCCAGGTCGCGCTCGATGCCGGCTTCCAGCGCGCGTCGATTGTCTTCGCTCATGGCTTGCTCGCATCGGGAAAACACGCGCATGGTAGCGCCCGCGCGCGGCATTTCGCGGCGCGCCGTGCTGCGCCATGCCTTGCCGGCATGGTGCGCGGCCTGTTATTTATATGGGCTGCATCGACGCGCAGGCGCGCACTGGATCGCACCCGCGCCCTTCGGCCCAGCCGCGTCCAAGTTCGGGAGATTCCCCCGTGTCCACCTGTGCAAGTTTTGAGATCGAGCATCTGCAATTCCTCGATGCCGAAGGCAAGTTGTGCGCCGGCGTCAACGCGCCACCCCTGGCCAAGGACCACAAGCAACTGCTCGATCTGTACCGGCAGATGCTGTTCGTGCGCGTGTTCGATGCCAAGGCCGTGGCGCTGCAGCGCACCGGCAAGCTCGGCACCTATGCCTCGAGCCTGGGCCACGAAGCGGTGCACGTCGGCATCGGCTCGGCGATGCGCCCCGAGGACTGTTTCGCGCCCAGCTACCGCGAGTACGGCGCGCAGTTCTGCCGCGGCGTGCAGCCGCGCGAGGTACTGATGTACTGGGGCGGCGACGAGCGCGGCAACGATTACTCCGGCCCGCGCCACGATTTCGCCTGGTGCGTGCCGATCGCGACCCAATGCCTGCATGCGGCCGGCGCGGCGCTGGCCTACAAGCTGCGCGGCGAGCCGCGCGTGGCGGTGTGCTGCGTCGGCGACGGCGGCTCGTCCAAGGCCGATTTTTATGGCGCCATCAACGTCACCGGCGCGATGACCCTGCCGCTGGTGGCGGTGATCATCAACAACCAGTGGGCGATCTCGGTGCCGCGCAAGGCGCAGACCGGCGCCAAGACGCTGGCGCAGAAGGGCATCGCTGCGGGCCTGGAAACCGTGCAGGTGGACGGCAACGACCTGCTCGCCGTGCGCAGCGCCATGGACACCGCCATCGCGCGCGCGCGCGGCGGCGGCGGCGGCACCGTGATCGAGGCGGTCACCTATCGCCTGGCCGACCACACCACCGCCGACGACGCGCGCCGCTACCGCGACGACGCCGAGGTGAAGGCCGCGTGGGCGCGCGAACCGATGAAGCGCCTGCGCGCCTACCTGATCGCCGCCAAGGTCTGGGATGACGCCCGCGAGGAGGCCTGGAAAACCGAGTGCGCCGCGCGCGTCGATGTCGAGGTCAACGCCTACCTCGAAAGCAAACCGCAGCCGGTGACGGCGATGTTCGATTACACCTACGCCGAACTGCCGGTGGACCTCGCGCAGCAACGCGCGCAGGTGCTGGCGGCCGAACCTGCCAGCCAGCGAGCGCAATGACCATGGCACAGATCACCCTGATCGAAGCAGGCGAGCCGGGATCTGACGCGAACTGCCTTGAATGGCAGTTCGCGCCGGCGAGCGCCCGGACAAGGACGTCCGGGCCGTGGCCACGCACCAGGGATGGTTATTTCGATTGCATCGCGGAGAGCCACTGATGGCACAGATCACCCTGATCGAAGCAGTGACCCAGGCGCTGGCCTGGGAAATGGCCCACGACCCGTGCGTGGTCGTGCTGGGCGAGGACGTGGGCGTCAACGGCGGCGTGTTCCGCGCCACCCAGGGCCTGCAGCAGAAGTTCGGCCCCGAGCGCGTGATCGACACGCCGCTGGACGAGACCACCATCGCCGGGCTTACCGTCGGCATGGCCACGCAGGGCATGAAACCCGTCGCCGAGGCGCAGTTCGAGGGCTTCATCTATCCGATGATGGAGCACATCGCCTGCCACGCCGCGCGCATGCGCAACCGCACCCGCGGGCGCCTGCACGTGCCGGCGGTGTACCGCGCGCCATGGGGCGGCGGCATCCGCGCCCCCGAGCACCACTCCGAGGCCAACGAGCACCTGTTCACCAACATCCCCGGCCTGCGCG
>DZBX01000159.1 GCA_022730075.1 Rhodanobacter sp.
GGCTGAAAAATTCACAGCCTCTCAGGGCGTCTTGTCGCTGCGTTCGCGCGCGGCGTCCGGCGGCAACAGGCTGGACTGGCGCGGTGCGGCAGCAGCATCGGGCGCGGCGGTGGCGGGTTGGGGTGCCGTGTCGGGTGCCGGTGCGGCGACGGTGGGCGCGGACTTGACGACCGGTGCCGGCGTCGACGCTGCGCTCGCCAAGGCTGGCGCCGTGGCTGCAACCTGCGCAGGCAGCGCGGTCGATGCTGGTGTGGCTGCGGACACTACCGGTGCCGCAGTCGTCGTTGCCGGCACCGGCGGCGCCGGCGGCGCTGATGGGGCAGGGACGGGTATCGACCGCGGCGCTGAAAACGCAGGTGCTGGCGTTGCCGTGGGCGCGGCGCTCACGATCGGCGCGGTCACATACGCGGCGGCATCCAGCGGCACCGAGGGCGCGGGGCGTTGCGCCTGGGGCGCTGGCGCGGACCGCGGCACGGGGATCAGCGGTCTGGGTGTTGCCGTGGCGGGTGCCGGCGCGGGTTGCAGCGTGGTCGCCGACGGGATTGGACCGGTCGTCAGCAGGCTGGCGGCCGGGCGCGGATCCACGTTGCTTGCCGCTGCTGCAACTGCGGGCACGGCGACTGGCATGTTCGCAGACTGCGTTGGCGCAAGCTGCGCGGATGGTGCGGATGGCGCGGATGCTGGCGGCGCCGCGGAGGGCATAGGCAATACCGGCGCGGACGCCTGCGGCGCGCGCATGGCAGGCTCGGCGTGATGCGACGCCTGTGCGACGGAGTTGTCGGCATCCTCGTCGTCGTAATCCTCGGCGTCGTGGCTGGTGTGGTCGGGTGTGCCGGAAACGTTCAACGTCGAAGCTTCGGCGCTGCGACGCCGGCGGCCGCCACGGCGGCCGCGACGCCGCGAACGCGTCGCCTCGCTGCCTTCCTTGGCACCTGCTATGGCCGCTGTGGCGGGTGTCGTGCTGGCTGCGCTGACCTCGCCCGGATGCTGGATCGCGCTGTTGGGCGCCGGGGCAGCGTTTATGCCGCCTGCCTCCGTTGCGCCAGCCGCTGCCAGCAAAGCATCCGCACTGTGCGCTTCCGGCGCGGCCACCGGCGCTGCGTGTTGACGCTCGCGGTTGGGACGCTCGTTTGCGGCCCGCTCGCCGGCCACGCGCTCGGCGTCTGGCTTGACGGGACGCTCGCTGGCGGATTTGCTCGTGGCGGGAGTCGGTACGCGTGTGCCGGAAACGGACTTGGCCGACCCCGGACGTTGCTGCGCGGGTGGTGTGCTCTTGGCGCCAGCCGTGGTGTTGCGGCCGCGGCCGCCACCACGGGCTTCATCGCGGTGGCCGCGGCGCTCGCGCGTCTCGCGGGTGCCGCGTTCGCGCTCGCCGGCGGCACGCGTGCCGTTGCGTGGTTTTGCCGTCGTTGCCGCGGGCGCGGGTGCGTGCGGCGTCTCGCCACTGCGGAACCAGCCGAACAGGCGCTTGAGCAGGCCGCCCTCGGCGGTTGCCGGCAGCGCCATCGGCACGGCAGCAACGGGCCTGGGCGTGCTGGCCACGGGTGCCGCGGGGCCGTCTTCTTCATCGCGCAGCGGCGCCGGATTGCTGGGGCGCACGCCGGAGACCGCGGGCTGCTCGCCCTGCGCCTCGATCTGTCCGACCTTGGGCAGCACCGCTTCCGGCCGCGCGGTGAGGCGTTCGTAGCTGGGCTTGACGTGCTCGCCCATGTCGCTGTCGCGCAGGCGCGTGATTTCGAGGTGCGGGGTTTCCAGATTCTCGTCGGCGACGATGACCACGTGCGTCTTGTGGCGCATTTCGATCTCGACCACCGCCGCGCGTTTTTCGTTGAGCAGATAGTTGGCGACCGTGGCCGGCGCCTGCACCAGCACCTGGCCGGTGCTTTCCTTCATGGCGTGCTCCTCGACCAGGCGCAACGCCGACAGCGACAGCGATTCGACGCCGCGGATGCGGCCGTGACCCTCGCAGCGCGGGCACACGATCTGCGTGGACTCGCCGAGGCTCGGGCGCAGGCGCTGCCGTGACATCTCGAGCAAACCGAAGCGCGAGATGTGGCCGATCTGCACGCGCGCGCGGTCATGCCGCAGCGCGTCCTTGAGCCGATCCTCGACCTCGCGCTGGTGCCTGGGGCTGTCCATGTCGATGAAGTCGATCACGATCAGGCCGCCCATGTCGCGGATGCGCAACTGGCGCGCGATCTCGGTGGCGGCCTCGAGGTTGGTGTTGAACGCGGTGTCCTCGATGTCGCTGCCCTTGGTGGCGCGCGCCGAGTTGATGTCGATCGCGGTCAGCGCCTCGGTGGCGTCGATCACGATCGAGCCGCCGGCCGGCAGACGCACGTCGCGCTCGAAGGCGTTCTCGATCTGCGACTCGATCTGGAAGCGCGAGAACAGCGGCGTGGTGTCCTGGTACAGCTTGAGCTTGCGCAGGTTGTTGGGCATCACCTGCTGCATGAACTCGCGCGCGTCGGCGAACATCTCCTCGCTGTCGACGAGGATTTCGCCGATGTCGTTGCGCAGGTAGTCGCGCAGCGCACGGATGATCAGGCGCGACTCCTGGTAGATCAGGAACGGCGCCGGCTTGCTCTTGGCGGCCGCGTCGATGGCTTTCCACAGTTGCAGCAGGTAATCGAGGTCCCACTGCAGCTCTTCGGCGTCGCGGCCCATGCCCGCGGTGCGCACGATCAGGCCCATGTCCTCGGGCAGGGTGAGCATCTCCATGGCTTCCTTCAGCGCCTGGCGGTCCTCGCCCTCGATGCGTCGCGACACGCCGCCGGCGTTGGGGTTGTCCGGCATCAGCACCATGTAGCGGCCGGCCAGGCTGATGAAGCTGGTCAGCGCCGCGCCCTTGCTGCCGCGCTCTTCCTTTTCGACCTGGACGATGATTTCCTGGCCTTCCTTCAACAGCTCGCGGATGCCGGCCTTGCGCGCATCCACACCGGGCTGGAAGTAGATCTTGTTGATCTCCTTGAGCGGCAGAAAGCCATGGCGTTCGGCGCCGTACTCGATGAAACAGGCCTCCAGCGAAGCCTCGACACGGGTGATGCGACCCTTGTAGATGTTGCCCTTGCGCTGTTCCTTGGAAGGGATTTCGATGTCCAGGTCGTACAGGTTCTGGCCATCGACGATGGCTACGCGCAACTCTTCACGCTGAGTCGCGTTGATCAACATGCGTTTCATTGTGTTGTTCCTCGGTCGCCCGTGGGGCGCGCCGCGGTGGCGCCAGAGGCGGCCAACCGGGCTCGCACCGTCGGGGTGCAAAGCGCAGCGGGTTACGCTGCGCTGGTGGGTGGGATACGACTGCCCCATCGGCACCGCCCGGCGCCTTCAAAGGCACCGGCTGGACGCCGACCTGCATGAACAGGCTGGACGGAGTGCGGCCGCCTCGTACACGATGCACGGCCTGATCCGGCCGGCGCTGCCGGCAGGTGCGGTCCTGCAGCTTTACCGCCAGGGCCCGCAAAGAGCCAGCGCAGTGTAGGGGTCAGACGGGATATTTTTCAATGATGACGCGAACTTCCGATGCGCCCGCCGGTGGAGTTCAGCACGTTCAGGTGGGGCCCGAGCGTGACGGACAGCGCATTGACAACGCCCTCGGCACCCTTTTGAAGGGCGTGCCGCGCAGCCTGATCTACCGCTTGCTGCGCACCGGGCAGGTACGCGTGAACGGCAAACGCGCCAAACCGGATACGCGCCTGAACGCGGGTGACGAGTTGCGTCTGCCGCCGCTGCGCCAGTCGGCGCCGACGCAGGCCGCGGCGCCCGATGCAGGGCAGATCGAGCGCCTGCGGGCGGCCGTGGTGCATCACGACAAGCATTTCCTGGTGCTGGACAAACCCGCCGGCATCGCCAGCCACGGCGGCAGCGGCATCAGCCACGGTGCCATCGAGCTGCTGCGCGCGGCGTTCCCGGGAGACAGTATCGAACTGGCGCACCGGCTCGACCGCGACACCTCCGGCGTGCTGGTGCTGGCGCGTTCGCGCAGCGCCTTGCTGGGCGTGCAGGCGGCGATCCGCGAGGGCCGCGTCACCAAGCAGTACCTGTGCCTGATGACCGGGCGCCTGACGCGCGCGCGCTTCGACGTGAACGCAGCTCTGCGCAAGTTCGATCTGGCCGGCGGCGAGCGCCTGGTGCGCGTGGCCGCGGACGGCAAACCAGCGCTGACGTTTTTCCGCGAGCTGGAGCGCTACGCCGACGCCAGCCTGGTCGAGGCGACCCTGGCCACCGGGCGTACGCACCAGATTCGCGTGCACGCGCAGCACGCCGGCCATGCCTTGGCCGGCGACGAGAAATACGGCACGCGCGAGGCCAACAAACTATGGCGCGCACGCGGCCTCAGACGTCTGTTCCTGCATGCGGCACGCTTCGAGTTCGAGATCGACGGCCAGGGTTGGAGTTTTTCCGCACCGTTGCCGGATGATCTGCGCGCGCTCGTGCAGGCTCAGAGCCTGTGAAAAATTCCGCGTCGTGCGGAATTT
>DZBX01000346.1 GCA_022730075.1 Rhodanobacter sp.
CAGATCAATAAGCTAATAATATGGCCATCGAAGCTGATCATGGTGGACGTGATGGCAAGAATCGCGAGAGGGCAAGAGGCCATCGAGCTTGCACGTGCGGCGATTGCCGCCGCCAAGACAGTGGAGCAGTTGAGGCAGGCGCAGGCAGTCGTGTTGCCGTTGGAGCATGGCCTGAGCCTGGAGGCCACGGCGCAGATGGTCGGGCTGTCGGTCGGCTGGACGAGTCGATTGCGCAACGCCTTCATTCGTGGCGAGGTGGTCGGTGACGGCAGCACGCCGGCGCGTGGCGGACGGCACCATGAGAACTTCACGCTGGAACGGGAGCGTGAGGTACTGAAGCCGTTTCTGGATCGCGCACGCACCGGCGGTGTGCTGGTGGTTCCCGAGATCAAGCCGAGTTTGGAGGCCGCCCTGGGCCGGCCCATGGCGCTGTCGACGGTCTACAACCTGCTGCATCGGCATGGCTGGCGCAAGCTCGCGCCCGACAAACAGCATCCGCAAAGCGACGCCCACGCGCAGCAGGACTGGAAAAAAAACTCCCCGAAGAAATCCGGCAGCTCCGCCAAGACTGGGCCCACGGGGCGCCGATCACGCTGATGTTCCAGGACGAGGCGCGGTTCGGACGGATCAACGACGTGCGTCGGTGCTGGGCCCCCAAGCCGATACGGCCGCTATGCCAGGCCATGCTGACCCACGAATACACCTATGCCTATGCCGCCGTGGATGTGCAGCGTGGCGTGCTCGACACCTTGGTGCTGCCGCACGTCAACACGGACTGCATGCAGGTATTTCTCGACGAAGTGGCCCAGCGCCATGCCAGCGAACACCTCGTGATGGTGCTCGATGGCGCGGGCTGGCATCGCAGCATGGCCTTGCGCGTTCCGACCAACATGCGCCTGCTGCCCTTGCCGCCGTACGCGCCCGAGCTCAATCCCGTCGAGCACCTGTGGGATGAGCTACGCGAGAAATACTTCCACAACCGCGTGTTCGACAGTCTCGATGCGCTCGAAGATCACCTCGTTGC
>DZBX01000035.1 GCA_022730075.1 Rhodanobacter sp.
ATGCCTGCGCCATGCCTGCACGCCGCGAAACGCGCAGCGCGCCCGGCTGCATGCAGTCACTCAATGCAACGCACCCAGGCCGAGCAGCGCATTGAAACAGACATGCGCCACGATGCCGGGCCACAACGAGCCGGAGCGCAGGCGCAACCACGCGGCCAGACCGCCCAGCGCGGCGATCGGCAGCAAACCCCAGAAATAGCCGGCCTGCTCGGGCACATGCAGCATGGTGAACAGCGCGGTGCTGGCCACGCCCGCGCCCAGTGGACCCAGCGCCGGCGCCAGCGCGCCCAGCAGCGCGCCGCGGAAAACGCCTTCCTCGAACAGTGGCGCCAGCAGCACGCTGATCAGCGTACCCGCCAGCGGCAGCGCCGGCATCGCGATCAGCAGGCTGGCCATGTGCGGAGCGCCATGGCGCGGCAACAGCCAGGCCAGCGCCACCGCGGCCAGCGCCAGCAGCAGGCCGCCACCCTCGCCGGCCAGCACCCAGCCGCGCGTGCTGCGGCGGAAACCGAAACCGCAGGCACTGCCCGCCCACCAACGCGCACCGACGCGCGCACGCAGCCAGCGAAAGGTCAACAGACCGGCGCCGAGCTGCGTGAGCAGCAGCGCCAGCGAGCCGTACACGGCCATGTTCTGCGCGCCGCAGCGCGCGACGACGGCGGCGCCGACCAGCAGCAAGGCCTGCGCCTGCGCAAAACCAACCAACAGCAGCAGATACAGCGCCGGCGCGCCCATGGCCACGCGCCAGTCGGCACGAAAAAGAGATCCGGAGAGAGCAGCGCGCGTGGCCATCGAAACATTCATCGGCCATGATCATGACGCGCTTGAGCGCCGTGCCTGTGACTGCCGTCATGCTTCCGGCACCACGCTCATGCGCGCGGTCGCGCGCGTGCGCAGGGTCACGCCCGAAGTGTGCGCGGCGTTGCAGGGCGCTGTGCCCAGAGCCTGTGAAGAATTCCGCGTCGTGCGGAATTTTTCATTGGCGCGTCCGGTCATCCATGGCCGGGCTGAGAGGCTGAAAAATTCACGGCCTCTCAGCGTCGCGGATGCTGCAGCCATGCGCGCGGGTCCACCGGCTGGCCATCGTGGCGCAGCGCGAAATAGACACCGTCGAAACCCGCGGCGGCAGTTCCGGCGGCGGCGATCACCTGCCCAGGACTCACCCAATCGCCGACGCGCACCAGCAGGCTTTCGTTATTGCCGTACAGGGTGATCCAGCCATCGCCCTGATCGATCACCACCAGCATGCCGAAGCCGCGCAGCCAGTCCGCGTAGGCCACGCGCCCATTGGCCACCGCGCGCACCTTGCTGTGCGCGCCCGGCGCGATCAGCAGCCCACCCTGCCAGGCGCGCGCGCTGCCGCTGAGCGGCCACGGCAGGCTGCCCTTGAGTTGCACGAAGGGCACGTTGCCGGGCAATTGCTTGGGGATGTCCGCGAAGATGTCGCGCAGCCGCGCCAGCAGGTTCTGCAGGTCACGCGCCTGGCGCGCCAGCGCGGCCAGCTTGTCACCCTGATCGCGGTAACGTGTCGCGGCCTGCGCACGCAGGCCTTGCAGTTTGCCGCGCGCGTCGCGCTGCGCCTGCTCGCTGGCCTGCGCCGCATCCTGCGCCTGCGCGAGCTGCCGCTGTTGCGCCGCCAGCGCGGCCTGCTGCGCGTGCAATTGCGCGAGCGTCGCCTGCAGCGCCTGGATTCGCGCCAGACGCTGGCCCTGGAAATACTGCGCGTAGGTCAGCGCGCGCGTCAGATGCGCCAGGTCGGCGTCCCCCAGCAGCACGCGCAGGGCCGAATCCGGGCCCAGCGCATAGGCTGCGCGCAGCAACGCGCCCAGCGCTTCGCGCTGTCGCGCCAGACGCGCCTGCTGCGTGCCGAGGTCAGCCTGCAGCACGACCAGTTTTTGCTGGCTCGCCAGCAAGGCCGTCGCGGTCTGATCGCGCAGCGTCGCCGCCATGGCCAGCGCCTGCGAGGCCTGCGCGATCTCGCCATCGAGCACATCGCGCTGCGCGGCGGTTTGCTGCTGCGCTACGGCCAGCGCATTGATCTGCTGCTTGACCCGCTCGAGTGTGGCGTTGGCCGCGGCCTCCTGCTGCAGACGCGCGGCATCGCCTGATGGCGTGCTCGGCGTGGCGGCGATTGCGGTCCCGGCAAACGCACAGAGCAGCCAGCAGGCCATGCGCGCGCGGCGCGAAGCGATCATCGATCGGCACCGGCGCAAGCAGGGATCGTGGTGCAGCCTGACCGGGACGGCGCGACCCGCGGCATGGCGACAGCACGCTCGAGCTGCAGCGCATGTGCGTCGTGGCAGTGCATGCCAGCGCCGCCGTCGATCCGCACCATGAGACAGTGCTGGAGAAGCTGGCGCGGCTCTGTGCAAGGCGTCATGCGCACCCAGTGTGACTTTCGCAGCGCGATGCCGGCGCGGGTTGAAAGAAGTCGTGTCCCGCTCAGGATACCAGCGCCCGCTTGCCTGCATGCGCGGCACGACGCGTGGCACGGCGTGCGCGGCGGCGCTGGCTGGCGCGGTCGAACAGCAGATAAATCGCCGGGGTGCTGAGCAGGGTCAGCGCCTGCGAGAACAGCAAGCCGCCCACCAGGGCGATGCCCAGCGGGCGCCGCAACTCGGCGCCGGAGCCGAAGCCGATCGCCAGCGGCAGCGCCGACAGCATCGCCACCATGGTGGTCATCATGATCGGCCGGAAGCGCACCAGGCAGGCCTCGCGGATCGCATCGATCGGCGCCAGACCGCGCTCGCGCTCGGCGGCCAGCGCGAAGTCGACCATCATGATGGCGTTCTTCTTGACGATGCCGATCAGCAGCACGATGGCGATGATCGAGACGACGGATAGTTCGGTGTTGGTGATCAGCAGCGCCAGCATGGCGCCGAAGCCGGCGGCGGGCAGCGTGGAGAGAATCGTGATCGGATGGATGAGATTCTCGTAGAGCATGCCGAGCACGATGTACACCGCCAGCAGCGCGCCCAGCAGCAGCAGCGGGGTGCTGTTTTGCTGCTCGGTGAAGCGGCGGAAATCGCCGCCGAAACCACCATGGATGTCGCCGGGCAGACGCAGGTCCTTCATCAACTGATTGATCGCGGCGTACCCGGCGCTCATCGCCACGCCGGGCGCGAGATTGAAGCTGACGCTGACCACCGGGAACTGGCCTTCGTGGTCGACCTCGGTGGGCGCCATGCCGGGCGTGAGCGTGGCCAGCGCGGTCATGGGCACCATGCCGCCCGAGCTGCTTCGCACATACAGGCGCTTGATCGACTCGGGCGTGGCCGCCATCGACGGCATGGCATTGAGCACCACCTGGTACTGGTTCATGTCGGTGTAGATGGTGCTGATCTGGCGCTGGCCGAAGGCGTCGTAGAGCGCCCCGTCGATGGCACCGATGCCGATGCCGAGGCGCGCCGCGGTATTGCGGTTGATATGCAGCGTCTCGCGCAGGCCGGAGCCGTCCAGACTGGTGCTGACATCGGTGAAGATTTTCGACTTGCGCATCGCCGCGGCCAGTTTCGGCGTCCATGCCTCCAGTTCGGCGTAGTTGTCGCCCGTGAGGTTGTAGCTGTACAGGGTTTTGCTGTTGCCGCCGCCGGGACCACCGATGTCCTGCACCGGACGCAGGAACACCGAGATGCCGGGTACGCGCGCCGTGGCCAGGCGCAACTGGTTCATCACCTGCTCGGTGGTCTCGCTGCGGCCGTCGCCGAGCAGCTTGAGGTTGATCAGCAAGGTGCCGGTGTTGCCGCCGCCGTGCCAGCTGCCGAGCCACGAACCGACGCTGGCCACGTTGGGATTCTGCCGCACGATTTTTGCCACGCGCTGCTGCAGCTGCATCATCACCGCGGGCGAGATGTCGGCGCCTGCCTGCGTGGAACCATGGATGGCGCCGGTGTCCTGCTGCGGAAAGAAGCCCTTCGGGATCACCACCATCAGCGCGATGGTCAGCACCAGCAGCAGCGGCACCTGCGCGGCCATCAGGCGCGGATGGCGCAGCGCCCAGTCCAGTGCCTTGGCGTAGCGCGCGCGCATGCCGGCGTGGAAAGCTTCCAGCTTGCGTCCCAGTCGCGACGCTTCCGCTGCGGGCGGATGCGCGTGCAGGAACTGCCCGCACAGCGACGGCGTCAGGGTGAGCGAAACCAGCGCCGAGACCAGGATCGCCGCCACCAGCGTCACCGAGAACTCGCGGAACAGCATGCCGAAAAAGCCGGTCATGAACAGCAGCGGCGCGAACACCGCCACCAGCGACACGGTGATCGAGACCACGGTGAAACCCACCTCGCGCGTGCCGGCCAGCGCCGCGTCCATCGGACTGAGGCCTTTTTCCAAGTGGCGGTGGATGTTCTCGATCACCACGATGGCATCGTCGACGACAAAACCAATCGCGACCACCAGCGCCATCAGCGAGAAATTGTCCAGCGTGTAGCCGAGCACGTACATCACGATGAACGCGCCGGTCACCGACAGCGGCGCGGCCAGCGCGGCGATCAGCGTCGGCGCCCAGCGGCGCAGAAACAGCAGCATCACCATGATCACCAGGCCAAGGCTGATCAGCAGCGTGATCTGCACCTCGTCCACCGAGGCGCGGATGGTGGGCGTGCGGTCGAAGAAGGGCGTCAGCCTGACCCCGGCCGGCAGGTCCGTGCGCAATTGCGGCAGCAGCGCGCGCACCTGATCGACGATGGCGATGACGTTGGCGTCGGCCTGCTTGCGGATCGTCAACTGGATCGAGCGCAGGCCGTTGTACCAGGCGGCCTGGTACTGGTCCTGCTGGCCCGAGTAGACGTGCGCGATGTCCTTCAGTCGCACCGGCACGCCGTTGCGCACGGCGACGATGACATCGGCGAACTGCGCGGGCGTTTGCAGCGTGGTATTGGCTTCGATCGCCAGTTGGCTGTTGCCATCGGAGAGATAACCCATCGGCTCGATGACGTTGGCCGCGACCAGCGCGTTGCGCACCTGGTCGCCGGTCAGCCCCATGGCGGCCATGGCGCGCAGGTTGAGATCGATGCGCACCGCCGGCGTCGCGCCGCCGTTGATGTCCACCTGCGCCACCCCGGGAATCTGCGAGATGCGCGGCGACAGCGTGGTGTCGGCGATGTTGTAAAGCTGCGACAGCGGCACGGTGGTGCTGGTCAGCGCCAGCACCAGCACCGGCGCGTTGTTGGGATTGGCCTTGCGGTAGATCGGTGGCACGCGCAGGCTGCTGGGCAGATCCGGCGCGGCGGCGTTGATCGCCGCCTGCACGTCGCGCGCCTTGTCGTCGATGTTGGTGCCAACATTGAACAGCATGATCACGAAGCTGGTGCCTTCCGAACTCGACGAGTTCATCGTGTCGATGCCGCTGATCTGGCCGAGGTGGCGCTCCAGCGGGGCGGCCACGGTGTTGGCCATGTTGCGCGCGTCGGCGCCGGGCACGCTGGCCTGCACGAAGATCGCCGGAAACTCGAGGTTGGGCAGCGGCGCCACGCCCAGCAGGAAGTAGCAGATCATGCCGATCACCAGCACGCCGGCGGCCAGCAGCGAGGTGCCGACCGGACGCTTGATGAACGGCGCCGAGATGTTCATGCCACGCTGCCGTCGGTGTTGACGCGGCGCACGCCGTGCGCGTGCAGCCAGGCCGCGAAGCGCTCCAGGTACAGGTAAACCACCGGCGTGGTGTACAGCGTGACCAGCTGCGACAGCAGCAGGCCGCCGACGATGCTGATGCCCAGCGGTTGCCGGATCTCGGCGCCGATGCCGGTGCCCAGCGCCAGCGGCAACGCGCCCAGCAAGGCCGCGGCGGTGGTCATCATGATCGGCCGGAAGCGCAGCAGCGCGGCGTGGCGGATGGCGTGCTGCGGCGTCATGCCATCGCGCTGCGCGACGATGGCGAAGTCCACCATCATGATGGCGTTCTTCTTGACGATGCCCATCAGCAGGATGATGCCGATGATGCCGTCGATGGACAGCGGCAGACCGAACAGCATCAGCGACAGCAGCGCGCCGACGCCGGCCGAAGGCAGCGTGGAGAGGATGGTCAACGGGTGGATGTAACTCTCGTACAGCACGCCCAGCACAATGTAGATCACCAGGATCGCGGCCAGGATCAGCAATACCTCCTGATTCAGCGAGGACGAGAACTCGGCCGCCGAACCGATGAAACCGGCGCGGATCGAATCCGGCAATTGCATCCTCTGCTGCACGCCGTCGATCGCATCCACCGCCTGCGACAGCGAATGGCCCGGCGCCAGATTGAACGACAGCACCACCGCCGGCATCTGGTCGAGGTGGCTGACCACCAGCGGCGCCGTGGTCTCGCTGGCGTGCACCAGCACGCTCAGCGGCACGGTGCTGCCGCCGCCGACGCTGATGCCGGTGTTGCTGAGGCCGATGCCGGTGGCGGTGGAGGTGTTGCTCGAGGCCGCCTGGCCGAAGCTGGTGGCGGTGCTGCCGGTCAGCGCGCCGTTGCCGTTGCTGTTCACGGTGAGCTGGTCGAGCAGCGCGGTGACGTTGCGGAACTGCGGCGCCACCTCGAGGATCACGCGGTACTGGTTGAGCTCGGTGAAGATGGTCGAGATCTGGCGCTGGCCGAAGGCATCGTAGAGCGTGTCGTTGATGGTCTGGATCGGCACGCCCAGACGGCTGGCGTTGGCACGATCGATGTGCAGATCCATCACGCGGCCGCGATCGTCGAGGTTGCTGTCCACGTCGGCCAGCTCGGGCAGCTTGTGGAATGCGGTGACCATGCGCGCGGCGTACTGATCCAGCGTGGCGGTGTCCAGCGAACGCATGACGTACTGGTACTGCGTGGCGGCCACGCGCGTATCCAGGGTCACGTCCTGCACCGGCTTGAGATACAGCGCCACGCCCGGCACGTCGGCGGCGCTGCGCTGCAGGCGCGCGACGATGCTGGCCAGGCTGGAGCGCTCCGCGCGCGGCGTCAGCACGATGCTGAGCTGGCCCTGGTTGAGCGTGGGGTTGGTATCACCGATGCCGACGAACCCGGCCACGCCGGCCACTTCGGGATCGCGGCGCACCGCCGCCATCACCGCCTGCATGCGTCGCTCCATGGACGGAAACGCGATGCTGGGATCGGCCTGCACCACGCCGGCGATCAGCCCGGTGTCCTGCTCCGGCAGCAGGCTCTTGGGGATGATGACGTACAGGAACACCGTCACCACGACGCTCAGCGCGAACACGCCCATGATCGTGCGCTGATGGTCGAACACCCAGTCGAGGCTGCGTTCATAGGCGCCGAGCATGCGCGCGAAGAAACCGCGCGGCTTGCCGGCGGCGGCGTGCTCCACCGGCAGCGCGCCGGGCTTGAGCAGGTAGGCGCACAGCATCGGCGTGAGCGTCAGTGAGATCACCGCCGACAGCGCCACCGCGATCGACAGCACCCAGGCGAACTCGTGGAACAGGCGCCCGGTCACGCCCGGCATCAGCAGCAGCGGCAGGAACACCGCGATCAGCGACACCGTCAGCGAGATGATGGTGAAGCCGATTTCCTTGGCGCCCAGTTCGGCGGCCTCACGCGGCTGCTTGCCCTGCTCGATGTAGCGCACGATGTTCTCGATCATCACGATCGCATCGTCGACCACGAAGCCGGTGGCCACGGTCAGCGCCATCAACGACAGGTTGTCCAGCGAGAATCCGGCGAAGGCCATGACGCCGAAGGTGCCGATCAGCGACAGCGGCACCGCCACCGACGGAATCACCGTGGCCCACAGCCGGCGCAGAAACACGAAGATCACCATCACCACCAGCACGATGGCCAGCAGCAGGGTGAACTCCACGTCCGCCACCGAGGCGCGGATGGTGATGGTGCGGTCGGCGAAGATGCCGAGGTTGACCCCGGCCGGCAGCACCGCGCGCAGCGCCGGCAACTCGGCGCGGATCGCCGCCACGGTTTCCACGATGTTGGCGCTGGGCTGGCGGCGGATGTCCAGCAGCACCGCCGACTTGCCGTTGGCCCACGCGGCCACCTGGTCGTTCTCGACACCGTTGACCACGCTGGCGACATCGTGCAGCCGCACCGGCGCGCCGTTGACGTAGCTGATGATCAGGTTCTGGTAGGCCGCGGCATCGGGCAACTGGTCGTTGGCGCCGATGGTGAAGCTTTGCGTGCTGCCGTTGAGATTGCCCAGCGGCGCGTTGACGTTGGCCTGGGTGATGGCGCTGCGCACGTCCTCCAGCGTGAGCCCGAGGTTGGCCAGCGCCGCGGGGTTGACCTGGATGCGCACCGCCGGCTTGATGTTGCCCTCGACGCTGACCAGACCCACGCCGGAGATCTGCGACAGCTTCTGCGCGAGGATGCTGTCGGCGTAATTGGTGACATCGCGCACCGGCAGGGTGTTGGAGGTCAGCGCCAGGGTGAGGATCGGCGCATCGGCCGGGTTGACCGCGTTGTACACCGGCGGATACGGCAGCGCCGCGGGCAGCGTGCCGCGCGCGGCGTTGATCGCGGCCTGCACGTCCTGCTCGGCGTCGGCGATGTTGCGGCTCTGCGTGAACTGCAGGTTGATCACCGACAGACCCTGCGAGCTGTTCGAGCTCATCATGGTCAGGCCGGAAATCTGCCCGAACTGGCGCTCCAGCGGCGTGGTCACCAGACGCGCCATGGTCGACGGACTGGCCCCCGGATATTGCGTGGTCACCTGCAGGCTGGGCGCCTCGACATTGGGCAACGCGGCCACCGGCAGGGTGCGATAGCCGAAGATGCCGAACAGCAACAGCGCCACCATCAGCAGCGAGGTGGCGATGGGCCGGCGGATGAACAGCGTCGAGATGCCCACGCCTGTGTCGGGCGTCGCCTCAGCCACGGTGGAAGCCGCCCTTGCGCGCGCCCGCGGTGGCCTTCGGCAGCGGCGGCTCCTGGCCCGGCGCCAGCGGGATCACCTTGCTGTTCTGCTTGAGCCGGAACTGGCCTTCGGTGACCACGCGCGTACCGGCGATAAGTCCGCTGCGGATCAGGGTCTGGCTGGCACCGGCCTCGCCGCCGGTGGTCACCGCCTGCATCTTCACCGTGTTGCCCGGCTGCACCGCGAACACGTAGTCGCCATCGGGGCCGCGCTGCACCGCCTGCGCCGGCACCACCAGCGCGTCATGCAGCGTGCCCAGTTGCAGGCGCACGTTGACGAACTGCCCTGGCCACAGCGTATCGGTGGGATTGGCGAACTCGGCCTTGAGCTGGAACGTCGAGGTGCTGGTATCGATCTGGTTGCTGATCACCTTGAGCGTGCCGGTGGCGATCACTTTCTGGTCGGTGCGGTCCAGCGCGGCCACCTGCAGCGGCCCCTTGGCCATGGCGTCGCGCACGGCGTCGAGGTTCTGCTGCGGCAGGTTGAACAGCACGCTGATCGGATGGATCTGCGTCAGCACCACGATGCCGCCGGTGGTGCCGGGACCGACGACGTTGCCGACATCGACCAGACGCAGCCCGGCGACGGCGTCGAAGGGCGCGCGCAACGTGGTGTAGCCCAGTTGCACCCGCGCGCTGTCCAGTGCGGCGCGATCGGCCAGCACCGCGGCGCGCTGCTGCAGCACGGTCTGCTCCTGCGCCTGCAGGGTTTGCGCGGCGACGTATTGTTTCTTGCCCAGGTTTTCGTAGCTGGACGCCAGATACTGCGCCGCGCTCAGCAGCGCCTGATCCTGCGCCAGCTTGCCCTGTGCCTGTTCCACGGCGGCCTGGTAGGTGCGCGGATCGATCCGCGCGATCACGTCGCCTTTCTTGATCTCCTGGCCTTCCTTGAAGTTGACCGAGACCAGCTGGCCGCTGACCTGTGGCACCACGGTGACCGTGTTCAGCGCGTTGACCGTGCCCAGCGCGGTCAGGTAGACCGGCACGTTTTCGCGCGTCGCCGGCACCACGGTGACCGGGATCGGCGCTTCGTCGCCCATGTCGCGCTGCAGACCGGAGGAGCGATGCATGATGCGGTAACCGATGATGGCGACCACCAGCACGACCACGATGATCGCGACGATTTTCCAGCGTGACATGGCGCTTCCTGGATGGGACGGGGATGAGGTGCGGGCTCGTATTCCTGCAAGTGTAGGGCCGCGCCGCCGGCAGGCGCGCGACCCTGCCATCAGTCATGCCGCGTCGCAAGCCAATCGCAAACTTGCGCGCGCCGTGACAAATGTGCGGACTGCGTGCGGATCCGCTCAGGCGATGGGCAAATCGTCGTCGCCACGCGCTGGCGTGGAAAGGGCGAACGCGGCGCCGGCATCGCGCGTGGGCAGCGCGGCGCGCGTGTCCCAGCGTTCGACGCCATCCAGATAGTGCAGCAACTCGCCGACGCGGCCCTCGGACACCATCTCCTCGGCGGTGCGATAGGCGAACGTCGCCAGCGGCATGTGCCGGAACCAGTCACGCGCGGCGGCGCTGCCACCGCCGAGGCGCGTGGCGCGATCGAGCACCGTACGCGCATCGCGCATGTAGCACTGCAGCCGCGCATCCATGGGCCGCAGGACCGGCGTCTCCGGCGCGACATTGGCGAACTCGGCCAGATGACGCAAATTGATGCCGAGGCTGCGCGCGAAGCCGCGCGGATCGTTGCTTGCAGCGCTGCCCGCGGCGGGGGTGGTGCGTGTCGTGCAAGGCATGGTGGACTCCGGATTCTGGCGCCGTCGGCCGCGCTGCGCGCGGCTCGGCATGCGCACTGTAGGTGCGCGTGTTGCGCGCATGGGATGCCGTGCGTGTCGGGATGTAACGGTTCGTTGCAGCGCGGCCGCATCGCACTTTGCCGCACTGCGCCATCGCGCCGGGCACCGGCCTACAATCGCGGCATGCTTGCCGTACCGCCAGCAGCGCCCGACTTGCAACGCATCGCCGAGCTGGACCGACGCCTGAGCGCCGCGGTGCGCGGCGTGCGCATCCTGCGCACGGTGGCGCTGCCGCCGGCGCAAGCGGGGATGTTCCTGGCCGCCCACGCGGCAGGACATCTGCGCATGCCGGTCGCGGACTATCACGCCCCGGACCTGTCCGCCGCACGCGCCGAGCTGGACGCGATCCTCGCCGCGATCCCGCGTCTGCACCCGCTGGGCAATTATCTGCAGCGCGCGGCGAGCGCCTGGCGCGATGCCACCTTGATGCTGGAAGCGGTGGGCACGCCCGCCGCCAGCGCGCTGTCGGCACAGCTGTACGGCAGCCCCGGGGATGCGATCCCAGGCACCGCGCTGAGCAGTGCCGCGGCCGCGCGCGAGTTCGTCGCGGTGGCCGCGGAACTGGGCGGCGAGCTGCAGGATTCGGCCGAGTTGCACGACATCGACGCCGCCACCCTGCAGACCGAGTTGCGCGCGGCGCTGGATGCATTCTTCGGCGTCGGCAGCGTCGCGGTGGAGCTGGATGCCGAGCTGGCCGCCAAGGCCGCCGCCGGTGCCAGCCGCATCCGTTTGCGCAGCACGTCGCGGTTCAGCGCCTACGACCGTCACCAGTTGCTGGCGCACGAAGCCTTCGTGCACACGCTTACCGCGCGCAACGGCCTGCTGCAACCGGCGCTGGGCTCGCTGGCGCGCACCAGTCCGCACGTCACCGCGACCCAGGAAGGCCTGGCGGTGTATGCCGAACTGATCTCCGGCGGCATGGACCTGGCGCGGCTCAAGCGCATCAGCCTGCGCATCCTCGGCATCGAGCTGGCGCTGTCCGGCGCCGATTTCATCGAGGTGTTCCGTTTTTTCCTCGGCCACGGCCACGATGCCGCCGACAGCTACAACTCCACCGCGCGCATCTTCCGCGGCGTACCGTTGCGCGGCGGCTATGCCTTCGCCAAGGACACCGTGTATCTGCATGGCCTGCTCAGCGTGCACACGTTTTTCCGCTGGGCCTTGCGTGGGCGCCGACTGAGCCTGCTGCGGCGTCTGTTCGCCGGCAAGATGGCACTGAGCGATGTGCTCGATTTCGAGCCCTGGTTCGACGCCGGCTTCATCGCCGAGCCGCGCTACCTGCCGCCGTGGATCGCCTCGATGCAGGGACTCGCGGGCAGTCTGGCGTTCTCGCTGTTCATCAACCGCATTCCCATGGACGAAGTCAGCGCCGCCAACTGGCGCGCGCGGGATGAGCGCTGAAGCCAACCGCCGCGTTGCGTTGTGCGTGCTCGTGCTGCGGTTGCGCCTCGCCAGGCTCCACACGCAACGCCCGTATGCACGCACGGGCAAGCGCCAGGCCGGAGCGCGGGTGAGGCCGCGCGTCGGTCCGCATGGGAAAACCGGCGCCCGCACGGATGCAGGCGCCATAGGCTTGCCTCAAGTGCCAATCAGCGGCGCGGGCGCCACGGCGATCGGCGCGCCGGCCGGCAGTGTGGGTGCGCCGGCCTTGTAGGCGGCGGCATTCCACTGCGCCACGCCATTGCCGAGCAGGCCGTTGAACGCAGCCAGTTTCTGCATGAGCTGGCCGCCGTATTCCTGCATCAGCCCGTGCATGGGCGGCGTCGGCGCCTGATTCTGCAGACCGGACACCAGACCGTAGGTCATCTCCAGATTGGCGTGCAGATCCTGCAGATAATGGATGTCGTCCTCGATGACCTCGTGCTGCAGCAGCGGGTTGTAGATGCTGTCGCGCAACGCCGTGACCTGCTTGTCCAGCGCCTGCGCCTGCGCCAGCAGGCCACGCTGGGTGGCGTCCATGCTGCTGCCCGTGTCCTGCGCCTTGACCTCGTAGGCCTTCAGCGCGCTCTGCCAGGCGGTGAGGCGGTTGAGCGTCTGGTTGAGCGCATCGACCTGGTTGCGTGTCGCCAGCGCAGCCTGCAGCGCGGCCGTGTTGGCAGCGGCATCGAACTGCTGGTTGGGGTCGTACTGCACCGTCACCGGCACGGTCTTGCTCACGCCGTCGGCGCTGATCGTCACCGTGTAGGTGCCGGGCAGCGCCAATGGGCCGCTGTTGTTGGCGCTCTTGATGTGGTGGTCGCCAAAGTCTAGACGCGTGTAGCCGTCCCAGGTCATGTCCCAGGCGTAGCGGTTGATGCCGGCCTTGGCCGGCCCCCAGCGCGTGGCCACCACGTCGCCCTTGGCGTCGGTGACCACGATCCGCACCGGCGTCTGCTTGCCGGCTTTTTCGGCGGCGGATGGCTGCAGCTTCTTCGGCAGCCAGTAATCGAGGATCACGCCGGTGGGCGGATTGGGCGTGGTGAACGCCGGCTCGGCGCCCTCGCCGCGCGACCAGCGCTGCCACTCGATGCCGGTGCTGGGCGTGAACACGTGCAGCGCGGTGCTGGCGATGGACGCCCGCCACTGCGCGATCGGCGCGACGTGATCGAAAATCCACACGCCGTTGCCGTGCGTGCCCAGCACCAGATCGCCCTGCGCGTAGTTGAGATCCCATACCGGCGTCGTCGGGAACGCGTGCGTGACCAGCTTGTTCCAGTGCGCGCCGTCATCGTGCGAGATCCACACCCCGGTCATGGTGCCGGCGGCGAGAAAACCCTGCTGCCGCGGATCTTCGCGCACCACCAGGGTCGAGGCGTTGTCGGGCAGGCCGCTGTCGATGCGCTGCCAGTGCGCGCCGTAATCGGTGGTCTTGTACACGTAGGGTTTGTTGTCGGCCAGCATGTGCGCGTCGAAGGACAGATACGCCGTGCCCAGGGTGAACGGCGAGGCGCCGATCTGGTACACGCGCGCCCACTTCGGTGCGCCGCCGGGGGTGACGTCGTGCCAGGTCTTGCCGCCGTCGCGGGTGACTTGCACCAGACCATCGTCGGTGCCCACCCAGATCACCTCGGGATTCTGCGGCGCGATGGCGATGGACTGGATGGTGTCGTAGGTCTCGGCGCCGGAGATGTCCTTGTTCACCGGCCCGCCCGAGTTGAGCTGCTTGCTCTTGTCGTTGCGCGTCAGGTCGGGGCTGTCCACGGTCCAGTTGAGGCCGCCGTCGGTGCTCTTGAACAGCACGTTGGCGCCCAGGTACACGGTGTGGGCATCGCGCGGGTCGACCGCGATCGGCGCGGTCCAGTTGAAGCGGTACTTCTGGTCCTTGGTCTCCAGATCATTCACCGCGCCGGGGCCGTGCAGATACGGCATGGCGAAGCGCGACAGCTTGGTGTGGCGGTTGAACTGCATGGTCGCGCCGTCTTCGGCGTTGGTATAGATGAGATCGGCGTTGCTCGGCGCCGGCACCGCGTACTCGCCGTCGCCGCCGACCACGGTGTACCAGTCGTAGGCGCTGATCACATTGTCGGCCATGGTGTTGCTGGGGCCGCACCAGGCGCTGTTGTCCTGCAGTCCGGCGCATACGTCGAAGGGCCTGCGGTTGTCCGTGGCGATCGAATACACCTGCTCGATGGGCAGGTCATCGAGAAAACGCCAGGTCTTGCCGCCATCGAGCGAGGCATAGGCGCCGCCGTCGTTGCCCTCGAGGATGCGCTCCGGGTCGGTTGGATCGATCCACAGCGCGTGGTGATCCACGTGCACCGATTTGTCCAGCGGCCTGGCGGTCTTGCCGCCATTGTTCGACACCATCAGAAAGAACGAGTTGAAGTACACGCGCTGGGGGTCATTCGGCGCGACCTGCAGCGTGCTGAAGTAGAACGGGCGCACGTCCAGCGCGTAGTTGTCGCTGACCTGATGCCAGTGTTCGCCCAGATCGTTCGAGGAAAACAGCAGGCCCTCGCCGCGCCTGGCCTCGACCAGCGCATACACCAGGTCCGGCTGCGAGGGCGCCACCGCCAGACCGATGCGCCCCAGCGGACCCTTGGGCAGGCCGTCGTGCAGTTGCGTCCAGGTGGCGCCGCCGTCGTTGCTGCGCCAGATGCCGCTGCCGGGGCCGCCATCGTTCAAGGTCCACGGCGTGCGGTTGGCCTGCCACATCGCGGCGAACACCACCTTCGGGTTGGACGGCGCCCAGGCCAGATCGACCGCACCGGTGCCGTCATTGACGAACAGGCTCTTGTGCCAGGTCTTGCCGCCATCGCTGGTTTCAAACACGCCGCGATTGGCGTTGGGCTGCCACGGATTGCCCAGCACCGCGACCAGCACATGCTCGGGATTCCGCGGGTCGATCAGGATGCGTCCCACCTGGCCGTGCTCATCCAGCACGCGATGGAAGCTCTGCCCCGCATCGGTGGACATATACACGCCGTCGCCACCGATCACGTCGTTGCGGATGTTGGTCTCGCCGGTGCCCACCCAGACGATGTTCGGGTTGGACGGCGCCAGCGCCAGCGCGCCGATCGAGGACGTGCCTTCCTTGCCGAAGATCGAGGTGAAATGCAGCCCGCCATCGACGGTTTTCCACACCCCGCCGCTGGCCGCGCCCACATAGAACACGCGCGGATTGCCGGGGATGCCGGCGATCGCCGTCACGCGCCCACCGGCCACCGCCGGCCCGAGATTGCGGAACGCCAGGTTGGCGAACGGCGCGCTGGCCGGATCCGGCGCCGGGCTGGTCACCGCAGCGGGCGCCGCCAGCAGCGGCAGCGCGGGGGCGAGCGCCAGAACCAGCGCGAGGGCAAGCGGGGACAGACGTGGGCTGCGCGACATGGATGCGAACTCCGGGGGTGGTGAACCGACTATCTATAGCAGATTGTTCAGCAGTGGTTTAGTTGCAGCGCACACCCCGCCACACGGCATGCCGGCCACCATGGCCGCGCCATCAGCGCCGCAGACGACCGATGCCGGCCAGCAGCGTTTGCCAGCCAGCGAACGCGAGCAGCATCAGGCTGCTGCCCAGCAGCACGGCGAGAACGAAGCCCGGACCTGGCGCGGACATCACCATCGGCAGCAGCGCGACCGCGAGCACCGGCGGTGCACGCAGATCGAAGCCCTTCAGGATCGCGATGCCAGCCGCCATGGCCAGCATCGCCGCGATCGCGCCCGGGCCGAACACCATCACCAGTCCGACGCCGGCGGCGCTGGCCAGGGTGCAGGCCAGCGGCAAGCGCCAGGGACGCGCGCGCCACGGGCAGACCGGCGCGTGCGCGAACATCTCGAAGCCGATGACCACCAGCGGCGGAAACACGATGAAACGCAGACCCGTCCACTGTGCCAGCAAGGCCAGCAAGGCCACGGTGCCGAAGAATCCCGGCGCCCAGGACAGCGTCGCGGGCGGCGCTTCCATCACGTCGTCGATCGGATCGAGCGCGCGCGGCGCGACGGCGCGGCGCAGGCACTTGCCTTGCAAGACCGCGATCATGGCCAGCAACACGGTGCCCACGGAGATGGCGAGCGGATACCACGGGCTGCTGACGCCGAGTACCAGCGGCAGCAGCCCGGCGGAGATCGCCGGCGCGATCGGCGAGCGCAGGATGGCGATGACGCTGACGCTGCCCAGCACATCGAGCAGCACGGCGACGACGCCGAAATCCAGGTTGCGCGCGATGACGATACCGAGGACCGCCGTCGCCAGCGGCGTGATGACCATGCGCAGCGGCGCGCGCGCCCAGGCGCCCGCGGGGCGCTTGAGCACATCGTGCGATAGCGCGCCGAGTTCCGGAAACAGCACGAGCGCCACGCCGCTGGCCTGCGCCAACAGGGCGATCAGACCCAGGAACGGGATGCTGCCGTATTCGAGATGGCGCAGTACGCGTCGCAAGACCAGTCGGCGAGAAGGTGGACTGGCCAAGGTGAAGTAGGCGGTGCGTGGCGTCAAGCGCGCGCTGCAGCCATTGTCACGGGGCGCGCCGCGGCAGCCGCGACGGCCCACACCTGCTGGCGCGAACCCGTGCATGGCGTATTCGTGCACGCGCGCCACGGCGCGCCGATAATGGCCGGCCTACCGCCTACGCCGAGTGTCCCCGATGCACGAGTTTATGCAGCACCTGCCCGCGTTCGCTGCCCAGCATGGCCTGCTGCTGGCGGCCTTCGGGGCCCTGATCCTGGCCCTGATCGTCACCGAGATCATGCGTTTGCGGCGCGGCTGGCAGGACGCCACGCCGGCCACGGTGACGCGCCTGCTCAATCGCGAGAGCGCGCTGCTGATCGATGTTTCGCCGCGCGCCGAGTACGACAAGGCGCACATCCCCGGCGCCAAGCACGTGGCCATGGACAAGTTCGATCCCGAGCACAAGGACCTGGCCAAGCTCAAGGAGATGCCGGTGGTGGTGTGCTGCCGCAGCGGCATCACCTCACAGCGCGCCGCCAAGCGCCTGGTGCAGGCCGGCTTCAAGAACGTGCACAGCCTGACCGGCGGCATCGCGGCCTGGCGCCAGGCCGATCTGCCGGTGGCCAAGGGCAAGAACTGAGCGTGGGCATCTGGCGCGCACCGCCCGATCTGGCCGCGCTGAATGCCGCCGCGCGCGACACGCTGGCGCAAGCCCTCGGCATGCGCCTCAGCGAGGCGGGCACGGATTTCCTGCGCGGCACCCTGCCGGTGGATGCGCGCACCGTGCAGCCATTCGGCCTGCTGCATGGCGGCGCCTCGGCGGCGCTGGCCGAGACCTTGGGCAGCGTCGCCGCCAACCTGTGTTGCGCGCCCGGTACGCGCGCGGTCGGGCTGGAGATCAACGCCAATCACCTGCGCGCGGTGCGCGCGGGCACGGTCACCGGCACCGCGCGGCCCGTGCATCTGGGCCGCGCCACGCAGGTCTGGGAAATCCGCATCGAAGACGCGAACGGACGCCTGACCTGCATCTCGCGGCTGACCTGCGCCATCGTCGCGGAGCGCGATCCGAACCACGGCGCATGAGCCGGGAAACGCCCTACGCCGGGCTCGATCCAGCGCGCGTGCTGGATGCCGTGGACGCCGCGGGGTATGCCCCCGACGGACGCCTGCTGGCGCTGCCCAGCTACGAGAACCGCGTGTATCAGGTCGGCCTCGACGCGGGCGGTTTCGTGGTGGTCAAGTTCTACCGGCCGGGGCGCTGGCCGGATGCGGCCATCGCCGAGGAGCACGATTTTGCCGCCGAGCTGGCCGCGGGCGAATTACCGGTGGTGGCGCCGCTGCGCTGCGGCGGACACACGCTACTGCGTCACGATGGCTTTCGTTACACGCTGTATGCGCGGCGCGGCGGACACGCGCCGGTGCTGGAGTCCGCCGACACCCTGCAATGGCTGGGGCGTCTGCTGGCGCGCCTGCACGAGATCGGCGCGCGCCAGGCGTTCCGCGCGCGCGGCGCGCTGGATGTGGACAGTTTCCTGCGCCAGCCGGCCGCGGCGGTGCTGGCCTCGGGCCTGTTGCCGGCGCATCTGCATGCGTCCTACCGCGCGGCCACGCGCCGGCTGGCCGAACGCATCGACGCGCGCCTCGATGCCGTCGCCGCGCGCCGCCTGCGCCTGCACGGCGACTGCCATGCGGGCAACGTGCTGTGGACCGATGCGGGGCCGACCCTGGTCGATTTCGATGACGCGCGCATGGGCCCGGCGGTGCAGGACCTGTGGATGCTGGCGAGCGACGCGCTGGCCATGCAGCAGTTGCTGGAAGGCTACGAGCAGATGCGCCCGTTCGATCACGCCGAGCTGGCTTTGATACCGGCGCTGCGTGCGCTGCGTCAGGTGCATCACGCCGGCTGGATCGCGGCGCGCTGGCACGATCCGGCGTTTCCGCGCGCGTTTCCCTTTGCCGGCGAAGCGCGCTGGTGGGACGAGCACCTCGCCGATCTCGACGCGCTGATCGAAGCGCTGGAATGAAGCACCTGGTGTTCGAAGCGCCTGCTGTTCGCAAAAAACGCCAAGGCCGCGCAGTGATTTCGGGTGCGGCCCTGGCAAGAATCCTGCGCGCTTGGCGTCCGTTGCGAGCCCTCATGCCCGGGTGCGGCATGGCTCAAAACAGCGTCGAGAGGCCGCCGTACACGCCGAGCAGCGAGGTCAGCACGACCACCGCGATCACCACCACGGCATAGACACCGCGCAAGCGGTGCGCTGGCGGCAGCGCACGCATCGCCAGCGCCACCAGCAAGCCCAGCACCAGCGGCAACATCAGCGCGTTCATCACCTCCACGCCCACCGCCAGCGCCACCAGGTTGGGCACCAGCGCCACCACCAGCGCGCCGCCGATCACGCCGACGCTGAAGATCAGGTAGAACCACGGCGCTTCCAGCGGGTGATGCTCGAGCGAATGCTTGTAACCGGTGACCTCGCCGAAGCCCCATGCCGCCGCCAGCGCGACCACGATGGCCGCGACCATGGCCGCGCCAAGCATGCCCAGACCAAACAGCGTATGGCCCAGGGCGTGGCCCAGCATCGGCGTCAGCGCGCCGGCGATCTGGCCGACGCTGTTCAGCGGCGCGTTGCTGTGCGCCGAGGCCAGTGTCGCCGCGGCAGCCATCAGCACCGCCGCCATGATCACCTGGGTCAGCACTGCGCCCAGCGCGGTGTCCCAGCGCGCATAGGCGTAATCGCGGGGCGTGAGTTTTTTGTCGGCCACCGCCGACTGCTGATAAAACACCATCCACGGCATGATCACCGCGCCGATGTTGGCCGCGACCAGGTACCAGTAATCACCGCTGTGCAACGGCATGGCGAACAATTGGCGCGCCACCTGCGTGCCATCCAGCGGCGCGCGCAGCGCCACCCAGACGAAGGCCAGCTCGAACAGGCCCAGCAGGATCGCCACGCGCTCCACGCGCCGATAACTGCCGGTCCACACCACCAGCAGCAGAAACGCCGCGGCCAGTGCCAGACTGGCCGCGCGTGGCACGCCGAACAGCTCGCCGACGCCGGCCACACCGGAAAATTCGGTGATGATCGCGCCCGCCGAAGCCACCGCCAGCCCGCTGACCGAAAGCCACGCCCAACCCGCGCCGAAGTGCTCGCGGATCAACTCGCCGTGGCCCTTGCCGGTGAAAATGCCCAGGCGCACGGTGAGTTCCTGCACCACGTACAGCACCGGCACCAGCAGCAGTTGCCAGAGCAGCAGCCGATAGCCCCATTGCGCGCCGCTTTGCGCAGCGGTGATCACGCTGCCGACATCGGTGTCGGCCAGCATCACCACCAGCCCCGGCCCCAGCACGGCGAAGAACGCGATCCAGCGCGACGACAGCGGCAGGCGCGTACGAGCGGCAGGCGAAGACATGGCGGATTCCACGGAGCTGAGCTGCGAATGATAACGGATCGCAACGCCGACCGTCCGCAGCCTGCGACAAAACGCGGCCCGGTCGCGCCCGTGCAGGATCGGGCGCAACGCGCG
>DZBX01000347.1 GCA_022730075.1 Rhodanobacter sp.
GCTCGCCCAATATGTCGCTGGGCAATGTGGCGGGCGGCGCGGCCGCCATTGCTGGTGGCGTCGCCGCAGCGGGCGCTGCAGGGGTTGCGGCCTACGCCAGTGGCGCGAAAGGCCTCGACAAAATGGCCGGGCTGCTTGGCGCCGGTTCGGGCGGCGGCGCATCAGGCGCGGGCGGCGCCATCGCCGGCGCAGAAAAGCTCGCCGCACTCGGTCAGGCGACCGGCGCAGCGGGCGGCAAGCCCGCAGGCGGCATGACGGGCGCAATCGGCGGTGCCGGGAAAGGCGGCGGCGCATCGGGAGCCGCCCCGTCCTCCGGCACGCCCGCTGGATCGCTGGCTGGCGCGCCCAGCGCCGGGGCTAATACCGCCCGCATGGGCCAAGCGGCTCAAGCGATGATGGAGGGCAAGGGGATCAGCGGCCCGGCGAGCACACCCCTGCGTCCCGAAGCACCGTCCGCACCGCCGCCACCCTCGCCCGCGCCGAGCGCGCCACCGAAAGGCCCCATTGATGCGCTCGGCGCACCCTCGGGCGAGAGCGCCACTTCAGACCTGGGCAAGGCGCAGAGTGATTCGGATCGCGCACCGTTCGACGTGTTGAAAGACAACCTCGGCAAGGTGGCAGGCACCAAAGATGACATCGCCCGCCACGAGGGCGGTGGCGGCAGCGGCATCCAGATTCGTCTCGGCCACGCGGAGCACTGACATGAACGACGACAAGCACCGCCTGCGCAGGCAGGTGTCCGATGAAATCGGTGCAGTTCTGTCCCGAGCGATTCAACGCGACCGCAAAAGCCTGGTGATCCTGCTGCTGCAGATCGTCAATGCCGTCTGGTTCGCCGTGCTGTGGGAGCACGCCTTCAAGCCGCCCGTAGCCACCGTCATTTGGTCGGTCTTCTTTGCCGCCTCGATGGCCGTGTCGATCGCGATCGAGAAACGACGGCCATAACTCGCGCCTATGGCGCGTGGTTGAAATACTGCTCTAGGCTGGCTTGTGCGACTTGAGCCAGTCGCGT
>DZBX01000348.1 GCA_022730075.1 Rhodanobacter sp.
TGCCGAATGCGCGAGCGCATCGGCATCGGCTGCGGGCAGATCGGTGGGCTGCATGAGATCGGTTTGCGCAAATCGGCAAGTCTATCCGTGCGGCGCAGGCGCCGCGGCAAGGAATGGGTAGGTGGAGTCCCGTGTCGAAGCCGGGATGTATCCGTCTGGCTTGCTTGCGTCTGACGTACTAACATGGCATCCATCGTACGCCATGAGGAGATATTCGATGTCAACTGCGACCACTACGGCACGATCAGCCCGACTCGGCCTGCGTGCAACGCCCGAGCAGGAGGCTGTTCTGCGCCGTGCTGCCGAGGCGACACACAAGTCGTTGACCGAGTTCGTTCTCGATGCGGCGTGCCAAGCCGCGGAGCAGGCCTTGCTCGACCAGCGCTTGTTCATGGTTTCCGGCAGTCAGTACCAAGCGGTGCTGGACATGCTGGATCGCCCGGAATCCGATAATCCCGGCTTGATCGATCTGTTTTCTCGGCGCCCACCCTGGGCGACTGCGTGAGCCTGTCGGCTCCTGTGCCGCTCGATGCCCAGCACCACCTCGACTCATTCGATTGTGGCAAGCACGCACTGAACGACTGGCTGCGGCGCCACGCGCGTCAGGCACAGGCTAGTGGTTCCGCACGCAGCTTCGTTGTCTGCCAAGCAGAGCGCGTAGTCGGGTACTTCAGTCTGACCGTGGGTCAGATCGACGCGCTCGAAGCGCCAGAGCGAGTCCGGCGCGGCATGGGGCAGTATCCGATTCCGGTGATCATTCTCGCCAGGCTCGCGGTCGATGAGACCTGCCACGGTCGCGGGCTCGGTACCGGCATGTTGCAGGACGCGATACGCCGCACGCTCAAGATCGCCGCAGACGCCGGCATACGCGCGCTGCTGACCCATCCAATCGACGAAAGCGCGCAGCAATTCTACCGGCGCTTCGGATTCGAGCCCACGCCTCTGCGTGAGCGCCAACTGATCCTCCTGCTCAAGGATGCGCGGCGGTTGATCTGATCGGGCGATCGAAGC
>DZBX01000036.1 GCA_022730075.1 Rhodanobacter sp.
TCCAAGAGCAACATCTATCGGCTGACCTATTCCAGCGAACTCGCCAGTCCGGTTCAAGTGCAGGCGATGCTTGCGGAGTTGGACAGGATGGGTCCCGCCGACGCCGCGCGGTTGAAGCAGTGGCTGCCTGCCAATTTCAGGCGCTTTGGTATCGCGGGCGACCAGGTCAAAAAGGTAATCGTCCTGCCTCGCGACAGGACCATGAAGGAGACGGGGATTGTCCTTCTGACACGGCCCGAGGATGAGGCAGCGGCGATCGCTGTCACGGTCAGGGGCAGCAAGTCCAACTCATCCGAGTGAACAATCGGGGCGAGGACGGCACGCGATTGCTGCGTCAGTTGCAGGCACCGAAAGCGTCAATGCGCGCCTGCCCGGGCGCGCGTGCCGCGCGGCACGGCTGACGGATCGAGCGTGGCGGCGACGATCAAGCGCAGCGCAGCGGCGATTTGTTCCAGCGCCATGCTCGGTGCACTGCGCCGTTCCAGCACCTGCGCCGGAATGAACGGGATATGCACGAAGCCCGCGCGCGCCTCGGGCTGTCTGCGCAGTTCATGCAGCAGCACATACATCACCTGATTGCACACAAAAGTTCCGGCGCTGTTGGAGATCTCGCCGGGAATGTCCGCGCCATGCAGTGCGGCAAGGCAAGCATCCAGCGGCAGACGGCTGAAATAGGCCGCCGGGCCGCGTGCGATCACCGGCATGTCATGCGGCTGCGCGCCATCGTTGTCCACGATGCGCGCATCGCACACATTGATCGCCACGCGCTCCAGCGAGATTTGCGCGCGGCCACCGGCCTGGCCAACACAAATCACCACGCGCGGTTGTAGTTCGCGCAGGGCATCACGCAACACCACCGGCGCACGGGCGAACGAAGTCGGCAGTTGCCTGGCAATGAGGCGATGCCCCTGCAGGCGCGCACCATGCAGCGTGCGCACGGATTCCGATGATGGATTGATGTGTTCGCCGCCGAAGGCATCGAAGCCGGTCAGCAGCACGCAGGGCAGGGGATGGTTTGCAGACATGATTCGAATTCTCAAGAGATCAAAACGCGACATGGGCTTTCAGCGCATCGCCAGCAGGTAGAGAGCGAACAGATTGAAAACCAGCAGCGGCAGCGCCGTAGGCCATTGCGCGCGGATCACCGACCACGGATTTCTCAGCTCCAGCAGCGCCACCGGCACGATGTTGAAATTGGCCGCCATCGGCGTGAGCAAGGTGCCGCAATACCCGCATAGCATGCCCAGCGATCCGACGACGGCCGGATCGGCGCCGTGCAGGCGCACCAGCAGCGGCAGGCCGACCCCGGCGGTGAGCACGGGGAACGCGGCGAATGCGTTGCCCATGATCACGGTAAATACCACCATGCCGAGCCCATAGGCCAGCACGCACGCCGCGAAACTTGTGGTTGGAATGACATCGCCCATCAACGTGGACAGCACGCGCCCGACGCCTGCGGCTTCGAACACGCCGCCCAGTGCGGCCAGCACCAAGGGCAGCAGCGCTGCCCAGCCCAGGGTATCGATCAGGCGCCGGCTCTCGTGCAACACCGCGCCTGCGGGCGCACGCGTGAGCCGCCATGCGGCCAGCAGTGCGACCAGCGATGCCACGGCCAGACCCATCAAGGTCTGCTGCGCGGCGACGAATAGTGTCGTGCCGTACCAGTGCAGATCGGCACCGAACAACGCAATCAGCAAGGTGACGCCGGGAATCAGCAGCGCGGGCATGAACAACCAGTGGCCGAGTACACCGGCGCGCAGCTGACGCAGCCGCAGTGGTGCCTCGCCAGCATCGACGCGGCGCATCATCGGGGCCAGCAGCGCCAGTGCCAGCACACCGATACCGGCGATTTGCGCGGGCTGCGCATGGCCCGATTGTTGCGCGCGCAGCACCCAGTGACCACTGGCGAACAGGGCGGCAAGCACCATCCAGAACGCGGCTTGCGCCCAATGACGCTGGCGCAGGTTCAGCCATGCGGTTCCGATCAGCAGCAGCGCCAGCGCTGCGTAAGCCCATTCAAGCTGCAGCATGGTCATCGCTGGCCTGGACGGCACGCGCGCGGCGCGCCATGGCGCGGGTGACGAGGTGCACGCGCAGCGCATGGATGACAAACGCCGCGATCGCCGTGGGCAAGGCCCACAGTGCGATATGCAGCGGTTGCAAGTCGATGCCCTGGCTCACGTAAAACCCGTGGATCAGCAGCACCGCGCCGAGCGCGATAAACACGTCCTCGCCAAAGAACAGACCGATATTGTCGGTGGCTGCGGCGAGTGCGCGCGCTTCCTCGCGGATTTGCGCCGCGGTGGATGCATCGGCGCCGGGTGACTCGCGCATGGCCGCGGCCTCGGCCATCGGTGCCAGCAGCGGGCGCACGGTCTGCGCCTGACCAGCGACGTTGGTCAGTCCCAGCATCGACAGGATCTGACGCAGTCCGAGATAGCCGATCAATAATCGTGACAAGGTGAGCCCGTGCAGGCGTTCGATCCAGCGCTGCGCATGCTCGCGCAGCCCGGCGCGTTCGAGCAGGCCGATCGCCGGCAGCGTCAGCACGTACAACAGCAGCGCGCGGTTGGATTCGAAACTGGTGCCCAGCAGTGCCAGGATTTGCGCGATCGAGAATCCCGCCAGTAGCCCGCTGAGCACCCCGGCGCTGACCACCACCAACACGGGATTCCAGCGCCGAGCGAAACCCAGCACCACCAGCGCCACGCCCAGCAGCGGCCACATGTTCATGACGTTGCGGCCTGTACGTCGATACCCGCGGCGGTCAGCGCATCGCGCACGGCCTGCGCCAGCATCGCGGCATCATCGCGATCGCCATGCAGGCAGAGGGTGTCGGCGGTGAGGGTGAGGCGCGCGCCGTGATGTTCGACGACTGCATCATGCGCGGCGATCATCACGGCCTGCGCCGCGGCCTGTTCGGTTTCCAGCAGCGCACCAGGGGTACCGCGCGCCAGGAGTTTGCCATCATTGTCGTAGCCGCGATCGGCAAATGCTTCGCGCAGCCCGCGCAAATGCAACGTCTGCGCCGCGTCAAGCAAGGCGCTGCCGGATTGCGCAACCACGGCAAGCTGCGCGTCGAAATCGCGCACGGCCTGCGTGAATGCCTGTGCCAGTGCGGCATCGCCGGCCGTCTGCTGATAGAGCGCGCCATGCGCCTTGACATGGCGCAGGCGCGCGCCCGCGGCATGTGCAAAACCGGCCAGCGCGCCGAGCTGATACAGCACCAGCGCATGCAGGTCGGCAGCGCTGATGGCCATGGCGCGGCGCCCGAAGCCCTGCAAATCCGGCAGTGACACATGCGCGCCGATGGCCACGCCATGCTGGACGGCGAGTGCCACGGTGCGTTGCATCGTCGCCGGGTCGCCGGCGTGCATGCCGCAGGCGATGTTGGCCGAGCTGATCCACGGCATCACCTGTGCGTCCTGGCCCATCGTCCAGGCGCCGAAGGACTCTCCCATGTCGCAGTTGAGATCGATGCGTCTCATGTCGCGGCCAGTCTCGAATGGATGCGTGATTCCAGATCGGCGCGCGCGTGCTGCCGTGCCAGCAGCGCGCGCGTGGCGGTATCCAGATCGCTGAGTGTGAAGCGTAGCGCACTGCCCGGACGGGCCTGCGCCAGACGCGGCAGATCCACAGCCGCCAGATGCGCGATGCGCGGATAGCCGCCGCTGACAGGATGCTCGCCCAGCAGCACGATCGGCTGGCCGCCGGGTGGCAGCTGCACCACGCCCGGCACGCAGCCTTCGGATACGCATTCCAGCGCCTGCATGAGCCGCAGCGCCGGACCTTCGAGGCGAACGCCGACACGGTTGCTGGCCGTGGCCACGCGGAATTCCGAGTTGCACAGCGCGGCCATCGAGGCTTGGTCGAGGCCTGCGTGATCGCGCCCCTGCAGCAGGCGCAATGGCTCATGTTCAGCCACCGCAAACCATGGGCGCGGATTCAGCGACCAGCGTGCCGACGGCGCCTGCGGAGTCGATGCGTGAGCCCCCAGTGGCAACACGTCGCCACGGCGCAGCGCACGCGGCAGCGGCCCCAGCCCGGCATTGAGATCAGTGCTGCGACTGCCCAGCACCGGCGGCAGATCGATCCCGCCGGTCAGCGCCAGCCACGCACGGCAGCCGCTGCTGGCACGGCCCAGTTCCAGCACGCTGCCGGCCTGGGCCTGCAATGCTGACCAGGCATTGACCGGGTGGCCATCGAGGCGTGCGCTGAAGTCCGCGCCGCACAATGCAAACCCGGCGCGCGCGTTGAAGCGCAGCGTGGGGCCTTGCAGGGTGATTTCCAGTCCCGCCAAGGTGGCCGCATTGCCGAGCAGTGCGTTGGCAAGGCGCAATGCATCGGCGTCCAGCGCGCCACTGCGCCCAACGCCCAGCGCAGCGTGTCCGCAGCGGCCCAGGTCTTGCACCGTGCTCAGCAAGCCGGGGTGCAGCACTTCGATGCTCATGGGCGATCACGCGCTGATGCTGAAAATTCTTCTGCGCTGATCGATGTGAAGCGCACGCCATCGCCCGGTTGCAGCAGACACGCGGGCTCGCGCGCAGCATCAAACAGGCGCCATGGCGTGCGCCCGAGCAGGTGCCAGCCACCGGGCAGCGCGCCAGGATAAATGCCGGTTTGCGCTCCGCCGATGGCTACGCTGCCTGCGGGCACGCTGACGCGCGGCTGCGCGCGGCGCGGCATCTGCAGTGCAGCATCAAGGCCGAGCAGGTACGGAAAACCCGGCGCGAAACCCAGCATCGCCACCCGATACAGTGGCGCGCAGTGCAAGGCGATCAACGCCTGTTGACTCAGCTTGGCACGCCGTGCGACCTCGGCGAGGTCGGGACCGTGTTCACCGCCGTAGCAGACCGGCACGCACAGCTCGCGTGAGGGCAGTGTGGCGCCGGCGGATGTGGCGGCGAGCAGGGGATCAACCGCCTCATGCAGTGTGCCGAATGCGTCGCGTGTCCCGCGCGCGCTCCAGACATCGAGGTCGAAACGCAGCAGCAGACTGGCATAAGCCGGAGCTATGTCCTCGATGCCGGGCAGGGCCGCGCGGCGCAGCGCACTGGCCGCGGCATGCACCGTGGCATTCAGCGCCGCATCGAGTGTTTGGCCCCAGCGCAGAAGCACCGCGCTTTCGCCCAAGGTTTCCCATTGCGGCATGCGCCGAGAGTGCCGCAGCGTTGTGATTGCTGCAAGCATACGGATGCAAGACTGGCCGCATCCTGCGTCGGATTGTCCCGCAACGCACGCGGCGTCCGGCATTGGTTAGCATGCAATCATGATGTGGACATCGGTCCGCGTGGGGTGGCACATGACGATCAAGAGGCAGCGCCTGGTCATCGTCGGTGGTGGCGCGGGTGGCCTGGAGCTGGCCAGCCGCCTGTCCTCGCGGCACCTGCGCAAGCGCCTGCAGGTGACCCTGATCGACGCGCAACGCACGCACCTGTGGAAGCCATTGCTGCACGAGGTGGCCGCCGGCAGTTTCGACCCGGCCGAGCACGCGCTCGAATACATGGTGCATGCCGCGCGCCACGACATCGACTTTCGCCTGGGCACGATGCAACGTCTCGACCGCGCACAGCGCCTGGTTTGGCTGGCACCGGTGACCAACCGCGAGGGCAACGAAATTCTGGCGCAGCGCAGCGTGGCCTACGACACGCTGGTGCTGGCGGTAGGCAGCGTGGCCAATGATTTCGGTGTGCCGGGCGTGGCCGAGCATTGCTGGTTTCTGGATACCCTGCACGAAGCCAAACGCTTCCAGCGGCGCCTGCTGGATGCCCTGCTGCGTTTCGCCGGTCATGTCGCGGATGATCCTGCCGCCGAGTTTCGCATCGCCATCGTCGGCGGCGGCGCCACCGGCGTGGAACTGGCCGCGCAACTGCACCGCGTCAGCCGTGTGCTGACCCAGTATGGACTGGAGGCCTTGCAACCCGAGCAGCGCATCCGCATCAGCGTGCTCGAAGCCGGTCCGCGCATCTTGCCTGGACTGCCGCCGCGCATGAGCGCCAGCGTCACGCGCGAACTGGAGCGCATCGGCATCCGTGTGCTGGTCGAACAACGCGTGGTGGGCGTCGATGCCGAAGCGCTGCTGCTGGCCGACGGCAGCCGCGTCGAGGCCGAAATCAAGGTCTGGGCGGCCGGCATCCGTGGCCCCGAGTGCCTGCTGCACGGTGATGGCCTGGAACTCAACCGTATTCGTCAACTGGTGGTGCGACGCGACCTGCTGACCACGCGCGATGAAAACATATTCGCACTGGGCGATTGTGCCGCGTTCCCGCCCGATGCGCAGGGGCGCAGCGTGCCGCCGCGCGCGCAGGCGGCTCATCAGCAGGCCAGTTTCCTCGCGCGCGCGGTGCGGCGGCGACTGCATGGCAAGGGCAATCTGGGCGAGTACCACTACCGCGATTACGGCTCACTGGTGGCGCTGGGCCATTACAGCACCGTCGGCAATCTCATGGGCGCGATCACCGGCAATATCTGGATCTCGGGTTTCGTCGCGCGTTCGATGTACGTCTCGCTTTACAAATTGCACCAAGCCGCCGTGTACGGCTGGTGGCGCACATTGCTGCTGGGCCTGGCCAATCGTTTGCGGCGCACGGTGGACCCCGAGATCAAGCTGCACTGACCGCGCGGCGGTACTCAGCCTCCACTGGCTTTGATGAAGGCATCGAACTGCGTTTTGTCGAGGGGCCTGATGCCGGCGATCGCGCACATGTCGCCGGCGCTGCTGATGGCCGACTCGTCCGGGTAGCCGCAAAGCCGCGCGGGCGCCTGCGTGGACATCTGCCAGGCACTGGGCTTATTGCGTCCGGCGTCGCAATCGCTTGCGAACTCGAGTGCAAAATGTTCGCCGTCGCGGGTGGTCACAGCCACGCGGTGCGGGCCGAGTTTATCCCAGCGCTCGATGGTGGCAGGATCGAGGCATTTCGCCTGCGGCTGGATGACCGCCGCTGTCATGGCGGCGCTGCCGGACGTTGCTGCGGTGGGGGCATCCTGTGCACGTGCTGCAAGGATGGCGCCGCCGCCGGCCAGGGCTAGCAGCAGGCCCAGATGGGTAGTGCGTGTGTGTTTCATGATGAACATCCCCTGATGATCGCCTTGGCGCGGTGGTGCGCTGCGCTCCCCGCGCAGTCATCGTGCATGATGTCCCTTGTACATGCCGGCAAGCTGTCCATTCAATACATCATTCGTAAACGAATGTGACTCGCCTTCAACCCGCAATGCAGGCAGGATAGGGCGGGCAGCCGTCGTGCCAACCGGGAAAAATTCCTAATGTCGCCATCGCCCATCGCATCTGCGAGCAAATCGAACCCGGCCGCGCATTGGCGTGCGTTCTTGCGCGCATGGCTGAGTGATCCGCTGCGTACCGCGGCAATGTCACCCTCCGGTCCGCAACTCGCGCGTCTGATGGTGGCGCAGGTGCCACGGGGGAATGGTCCGATCATCGAACTGGGTGCCGGTACCGGGGTGTTCACCGAGGCGCTGCTGGCGGCAGGCGTGGCGCCTGAGCGCCTGCTCGTGGTCGAGTTGAATCGCGGTCTGCATGGTCTGCTGCGCCAGCGTTTTCCGCAGGTGCGCGTGGAGTGCGCGGATGCCTGTTGCGTGCTGGATCTGGCCGCGCGTTGCGGCATCGTGCCCGGATCAGCCGATGCCGTGGTCAGCGGTCTGGGGCTGTTGTCGATGCCGCGCGTCGCGGTGACGCAGGTGATCGAGGCCAGCAGCCGCCTGCTGGGCAGCCAGGGGCGTCTGGTGCAATTCACCTACGGCCCGCTCAGCCCGGTGCCACGCGCGCTGGCGGCACGACTGGGACTGCGCGCGCGCCGTGCCGGGTTTGTCTGGCGCAACATGCCGCCGGCCAGCGTGTACACCTACAGCAAGGATGCCGTACGCGCACCCAGCGCCTGAGAGCGCTCGTGCTTGGGCGGGTCGGGTGGCGCGCTCAGTGCTTGCGCTTGGCCAGCCGCAGCCAGGTGTCGACCACGGTGTCCGGGTTCAGCGACATCGACTCGATGCCCTGATCCATCAGCCAGTCGGCCAGATCGGGGTGATCGGATGGTCCCTGGCCGCAGATGCCGACGTACTTGCCCTTGGCGCGCGCGCTGCCGATCGCCATCGCCAGCAATTTCTTGACTGCCGCGTTGCGCTCGTCGAACAGGTGGGCGACCACGGCCGAGTCGCGGTCCAGTCCCAGGGTGAGCTGGGTGAGGTCGTTGGAGCCGATCGAGAAGCCGTCGAAGATTTCCAGGAACTCATCGGCCAGCAGCGCATTCGAGGGCAGCTCGCACATCATGATGATCTTCAGCCCGTGCTTGCCTCGCTCCAGGCCGTTCTCGGCGAGTACCTCGATCACCTTGCGGCCTTCATCCAGCGTACGCACGAACGGAATCATCACCCAGGCGTTTTCCAGCCCCATCTCCTCGCGCACCTTGCGCATGGCGCGGCATTCGAGCGCGAACGACGCGCGGAAACCCGGGTCGACGTAGCGGCTGGCGCCGCGGAAGCCGATCATCGGGTTTTCCTCGTGCGGCTCGTAGGCGCTGCCACCGATCAGGTTGGCGTATTCGTTGGATTTGAAGTCGCTCAGGCGCACGATCACCGGATGCGGCGCGAACGCGGCGGTGATGCTGGCGATACCCTCGGCCAGGCGATCGACGTAGAAATCCACCGGCCCGGCATAGCCGGCCATGCGCGCGCCGATCCGCGCCTTGGTCTCGGCGTCCTGGCGGTCATACTCGAGTAGTGCCCTGGGATGCACGCCGATGTGGCTGGCGATGATCATCTCCAGCCGCGCCAGACCGACGCCGGCATTGGGCAGCATGGCGAAATCGAAGGCGCGCTCCGGATTGGCAACGTTCATCATGATCTTCAGCGGCGCCGGCGGCATCGCGCCGAGGTCGGTCTCGCTGCGCTCGTAGGGCAGGGTGCCGGCGTAGATGAAGCCGGTGTCGCCTTCGGCACAGGACACCGTGGTCGCGGTCCCGTCCCGCACGCGACGCGTCGCGTCGCCGCAGCCGACCACAGCCGGGATGCCCAGTTCGCGCGCGATGATCGCGGCGTGGCAGGTGCGGCCGCCGCGATTGGTGACGATGGCCGCGGCTTTCTTCATGATCGGCTCCCAGTCGGGATCGGTCATGTCGGTGACCAGCACATCGCCAGCCTGCACCTTGTGGATGTCGGCGACCGAGGCGACGATGCGCGCGGTGCCGGCACCGATCCGGTGGCCGATGGCGCGTCCCTCGACCAGTACTGCGCCGCGTTGGCCGAGGTGGAAGCGCTCGATCGTGGTGTTGCGCGAGCGCACTGTTTCCGGGCGCGCCTGCAGAATATAGATGCGACCGGTGTGGCCGTCCTTGCCCCACTCGATGTCCATCGGGCGGCCGTAGTGCGCCTCGATGGCCAGTGCCAGGCGGCCCAGTTCGGCCAGGTCCTCGCGGCTCAGGCAAAAGCGTAGACGGTCGGCCTCGGGTGTTTCCTCGATGCGCACGCGTTCACCGGGCGTCGATGAGAACACCATGCGCTGCTGTTTGCTGCCCAACTGGCGCCGCAGCAGGGCGGGGCGCCCGGCGCGCAGGTTGGGTTTGTACAGGTAGTACTCATCGGGATTGACCGCGCCTTGCACGACCATCTCGCCCAAGCCATAACTGGCGGTGATCAGCACCACTTCGCGAAACCCGGATTCGGTATCGAGGGTGAACATCACGCCCGAGGTGGCCAGGTCCGAGCGCACCATCAACTGCACGCCTGCGGACAGATGCACCTTGTTATGGTCGAAACCGTGGTGCGTGCGGTAGGAAATGGCGCGATCGTTGAACAGCGACGCGAACACCTCGTGCACTTTCTCAACCACGGTATCCGCGCCGACCACGTTGAGGAAGGTCTCCTGCTGCCCGGCGAACGAGGCATCCGGCAGGTCCTCGGCGGTCGCCGAGGAGCGCACCGCCACCGCAGCGTCGCCTTGAGCGTGTTCGGCCGAAAGCCTGCGATAGGCCTCGCGAACCGCCGTGTCCAGTTCGGCGGTCAGTGGCGTGGCCATGATCCAGGCGCGAATCTCGGCGCCGGCCGCGGCCAGCGCCTGGCTGTCCTCGACATCCAGGCCGTGCAGGCGCGCGGCGATACGCTGGTCGAGTGCGTTTTGCGCCAGGAAGCGCGCGAACGCGGCGGCGCTGGTGGCAAAGCCGCCCGGCACGGAAACCTGCGCCGCGGACAACTCGCGGATCATTTCGCCCAGCGACGAGTTCTTGCCGCCGACCTGGTCGTGATCGCCCATGCCGATCTCGTGCAGCCACAATACGGGTGCGTTCAAGAGTGAATTCCCACAAGGCCAAGCCCGCTATTTTCGGCGCTCGCGGACTTTGAAACAACCGTTACAGTCGTCTCCATGGCCATGCGAATGCGAGGCGCATGCAAACGGTTACGGAGCGGCAGCAAGAGCGTTTGACCAGCAGCGCCCGTGGCATGGCGCCGGGCTGGCTACACTGCGCGCAATGCATTCGCGGGCAGGGACCATGCAGCGCACGGTATTTTTCGTCTCCGATTCGACCGGCATCACCGCCGAGACCATCGGCCACAGCATCCTCACCCAGTTCGAGGGCGTGGACTTTGACACCCACCGCATGCCATTCGTCAACGATGCCGACAAGGCGCACGCGGCGGTCACGCGCATCAAGTCGGCGTGGGCGCGCACCGGCTTGCGCCCGATCGTGATCAATACCGCGGTCGATGCCACGCTCAGCGAGATTCTTGGCGGCAGTGGCGCACTGATGCTGGATGTGTTCGCGCCTTTCATCGCTCCGCTCGAACACGAACTGGGCGTACGCCGGCACAAGCTGGTCAACCGCGCCCACGGATTGTTCGACGCGGCCAAGTACGAGGCGCGCATCGATGCCACCAATTACGCGCTGGCGCACGACGACGGGCTCGACCCAAGCTACAAGGATGCCGATCTGATCTTGATCGGCGTGTCGCGCTCGGGCAAGACGCCGACATGCCTGTACATGGCGTTGCATTACGGTTTGCGCGCAGCCAACTATCCGCTCACGCCCGATGACCTCGAACTTTCCGAGCTGCCGAAACGCCTGCAAGGGCAGCGCCAGCGCCTGTTCGGGTTGACCATCACCACCGAGCGTCTGGCGCATATCCGCGCCGAGCGCCGTCCCGACAGTCGCTACGCATCCATCGAGCAGTGCCGCTGGGAGTTGGCGCAGGCCGACAAGCTGTTCCGCCGCGAAGGCATCGCGGTGCTCAACAGCACGCACACATCGATCGAGGAAATCGGCAGCAAGATCCTCGCGCAACTGGGTATCGAACGACACCTGCTGTGAGCGCGCGCGGGGTTCGCGGCCGGCAACGGGAGCCGGCTGGCGCGATGTTAAGCTCGCCCCATGTACCTCACCGCGCGCGAAATGTCATCGTTGCTGCCGGGCCGCTTCAGCATGCTGATGGGCTTGCAGGCCGAGAGCTTTCACCGCCTCGAGCGCCTGTTCGCGCTGCGCGCGCGCGCGCCGGGCACCTACGTATCGAACGTTGGCGATGGCATGAACGTGCATCTCGATCTGCGCGAGCGGCATGCGTACACGCTGGAGCTGGAACTCACCTATGCGTTCCATGATCCGGATACCGGACGCCGCGCGCCCGAGGCGCAGATTCGCATGTACACCGATGCGCACCTAGCCGAGGCGCTGCACTGTCATCCGGGCCGCGGCCGTTGGGACGTGCTGAACCTGCGCGCGCCGCCAGCGCAAATCCTGCGGCATCGCCTGCGCATGGCCAGCTTCCTCAGCCGTTGGCTGGAGTTCCTCGACGCGCACGGCCATGCACCGCACACGCTGGTCGCGGCAGCCGCGCTTGATGCCGGATCCTTGTCGGCTTGATTTCAGGCCGAAATGCAAGACCCGTTGCGACGTGCTTGCGATGCCATCGGCCAGGCGTCATTACCGCCAGATCTGGCGCCAGAGCATGGAATCCAGCGAGCCTTGCTGGAAGTGAAGGCAACAAAAAGCCCGCTGGAATGCGGGCTTCAGGGGGGTATTTCCTGGATGTTGTTGTTAGTTGAAATGGCGGAGCGGACGGGACTCGAACCCGCGACCTCCGGCGTGACAGGCCAGCATTCTAACCAGCTGAACTACCGCTCCGCGCAACAACCGACACAACTTCACAACCATGCACGACTTCACAAGTATCCGTACTGCCGCATCGTTGCCGATTTGGCGTCCCCACGGGGATTCGAACCCCGGTCGCCACCGTGAAAGGGTGATGTCCTAGGCCTCTAGACGATGGGGACAACGGAGTTGGTGGAGCCAGACGGGATCGAACCGTCGACCTCTACAATGCCATTGTAGCGCTCTCCCAGCTGAGCTATGGCCCCGCACTGGAACGCGAAATGGTACGGAAGACGATGGCGAGGCGTCAACAGTTTTCGTAGCGCGTCATGCCGCGCTTGCTCGGCGCGACGCCCGCGCACCCGCCACCGGCAGTTGCACCGCTCTGGCGCGCGGGCTGCTTCCGCAGATGCCGGTTGCCGCGCATGAATCGCGGCTGCACCAGCGTTCTCGTGGCTGCGGACACGGTTTGCCAAGGACTTGCGGTAGCCTCACAATGCGCCCTCGCCTCGGCGCCGCAGTGGCCTGAGGTCTAGCCATCCACCGAGGAAATCCGAATGTCCAAGATTCTGCGCCCCGCGTTGCTCGCGGCGGCACTGACCGCCACGCTGGGCGTCAGCCTGGCCCATGCAGCTCCGGCCCTGACCACCGAGAAGGCCAAGAACAGCTATCTCGTCGGCATGGACCTGGCCAGTGGCATCCCGCCGCTGGTGCGCCAGGAACTCGATCCGGCGATCGTCGCCGACGCTCTGCGCACCGTGCTTTCCGGGCAGAAGCCGGCGATGAGCGAGGCCGAAGCCAAGACCGTGCGTGCAGCTTTCATGAAGAAGCTGCAGGCCAAGGCCGAAGCCGCGCGTGCCCAGGAAAGCAAGACCAACGAAGTCCAGGGTGCCGCATTCCTCGCCAAGAACAAGACCGCGCCCGGCGTGAAGACGCTGCCGGACGGCCTGCAGTACGAAGTGATGAAGATGGGCACGGGCCCCAAGCCGACCGCCAGTGACACGGTGCAGATCAATTACACCGGCACCTTCATCAACGGGCAGAAGTTCGATGCTTCGGCCGATCACGGCGGTCCGGCTTCGATCCCGCTGGCCAACGTGATTCCCGGCTTCCGCGAAGGCCTGACCATGTTCCCGGTGGGTAGCCACTTCAAGCTGTTCATTCCGGCCAACCTGGCTTACGGCGCCAATCCGCCCGGCCCGATGCCGCCCAATGCCACGCTGATCTTCGATATCGAAACACTGAAGATCATGCCGGCGCAGGCTGCCGATCAGGCGGCGGCGCCAGCGGGCGGCAATAAGTAAATCGCAAGACCGCTGCGCTCGCAGTGGTGATGACGGGGCGCGCAGGTCGCGCCCCGTTCTTTTGGTGCCGCCGTGCAGGCCGCAGCGGCTAGAATCTCGCTTCACCCCGACGCGAGTCTGCGCATGCATATCACTTTGTTCGGCACCGGCTATGTGGGTCTGGTCACCGGTGCGTGTCTGGCCGAGATGGGCAATCACGTGCTGTGCGTGGACATCGACGCCGACAAGATCGCCGCGCTGAAACAGGGCGTGGTACCTATCTTCGAGCCCGGCCTGGCGCTGATGGTGCAGCGCAATCACGCCGCGGGCCTGCTGGATTTCACCGCGGATGCCGCCGCGGGCGTGGCGCATGGCGAGGCGCTGTTCATCGCGGTCGGCACGCCGCCGGACGAGGACGGCAGCGCCGATCTGCGCCATGTGCTGGCGGTGGCCGCGAGCATCGGCGAGCACCTGCGCGATTACGCCGTGGTGGTGAACAAGTCCACCGTGCCGGTGGGCACCGCCGAGCGCGTGCGTGCGTGCATCACCGAAACGCTGGCGGCGCGTGGCGCGCAGGTGCCGTTCGATGTCGTCTCCAACCCGGAGTTTCTCAAGGAGGGCGATGCGGTCAACGATTGCCTGCGCCCCGATCGCATCATCATCGGCAGCGACAGCGCGCGTGCCCTGGCCCTGCTCAAGCGCTTGTATGCGCCGTTCAACCGCAATCACGAGCGCATCGTGGCCATGGACACACGCTCGGCCGAGCTGACCAAGTACGCCGCCAACGCCATGCTGGCGACCAAGATCAGCTTCATGAACGAAATCGCCAATCTCGCCGAGCGTGTCGGTGCCGACGTGGAGCTGGTGCGCCAGGGCATTGGTGCCGATCCGCGCATCGGCTACCACTTCATCTATCCCGGCGCGGGTTACGGTGGTTCGTGTTTTCCCAAGGATGTGCAGGCACTGGTGCACACCGCCGAGGCACACGGTTACGCGCCACGGTTGCTGCAGGCGGTGGAAGCGGTCAACCAGACGCAGAAACAGCGCCTGTTCGCACTGATCCAGCGCCACTTCGGCGGCGATCTGCGCGGCAAGACCATTGCCCTGTGGGGGCTGGCGTTCAAACCCAATACCGATGACATGCGCGCGGCGCCCAGCCGCACGCTGATGGAGGCGCTGTGGGGCGCCGGTGCGCACGTGCGTGCCTACGATCCGGAAGCACAGCGCGAAACCCGGCGCTTTTATGGCGAACGCGCGGATCTGACGCTGTGCGTGCAGCCCTACGAGGCGCTGCAAGGCGCGGATGCCTTGGTGCTGGTGACCGAGTGGAAAGTATTTCGCAGCCCGGACTTCGCGCGTATCCGCGCCTCACTGTCCACGCCCGTGCTGTTCGACGGCCGCAATCTGTACGATCCGGTCGCGGTCGAGAGCGCCGGCCTGGCCTATTACGGCATCGGCCGCGGCCGCTCGGTGGATTCCCACGCATGAGCACGCCATGAGCACACTTGAAAATCGCCTGACCGAGCTGGAAATCCGGCTGAGTTTTCTCGACGAAGCGCTGCACGGCCTGCTCGCCACCGATGCCGAGCGCGCCCTGCGCCTTGACCGCCTCGAGCGCATCGTCACCGAGTTGCGTCTGGAACTGGCGGGCGTGCGTACCGCGCTGGCACCAGATGTGCGCAGCGAGCCGCCACCGCCGCATTACTGATGGCCCCACGGCGTATCTGCGCCGCGAATCACACTGCCGAGTGCCTCATGGTCGATTCCCTGCGTGATCAACTGCTGAAAGCGGGTTTGAAGCCCAGTCCGAAACCCGTCGCGCCTGCGCATGGCGAGCGCGTGGCGCAGGCACCTGCAAGCCGCGGCACGCATGACAAGTCAGGCCGGCGCGATGCGAGCCCGTCGCGCGGACCTGGCGCCGCGCGTGTCGCGCAGCGCGGGCGCGACGGCAGCCCGATACATGCCGCTGGCAAACCTTCGCCGCGTCGTGCTGATGCGAGCCAGGAAGAAATCGATCTCGCGCGCGCCTATGCCTTGCGTCATGCGCAGGAGCAACGCGAAAAGGCCGCCGCCGAGCGCATCGCCGTCGAGCGTGCGCGGCTGCGCAAGGAACAGCGTGAAAAGGCGCACGCGCTGGTGCGGGGCAAGACGCTCAATCGCGCCGATGCCGAACTGATGCGCCATTTCGAATACGGCGGCAAGATTCGTCGCGTGCACGTGGATGCTGCACAGTTGCATGCGCTCAACGCTGGCGAGTTGGGTGTGATCCAGCTCGACGGGCGCTATTGGCTGGTCGAGCGCGCGCTGGCCGAAGCGGTGCGCGAGTGCGCACCGCAACACCTGGCGTTGCTGCCTGATCCGGGCGCGGCCGATGATGCGGACGAGTTTGGCGCCATGCCCGATCCGGCTTGAGCCGCGCATTGCGTGCAGTCGTGCAAGGCAGTGTGTCGGGTGTCGCTGCGTCAGCGAATGATGCCCACCCCCAGGCCGAAGCTGACGTGTGGCTTGTCACTGCGCAACTCGGCCGCGGTCCATACGTGCGATGCATCCACGCGCACCAGCGGGAAGGTGTACGACGCGTCGCCCACGGTGCCCACGCGCACGCCCTCGATGTGGCCCGTGAGCGTGACCAGCGCGCCGGCCGGATAGTTCAGCGGCTCGACGTAGCCCCGCATGATGGCGATGAAGCGTCCACCCACCGGGCTGTTGGGCAGCGGCCGCTGCGAGCTGTCCAGCGGATAGCCGAGGATCTGGATCTCGGTACTGTCGGGCATGTTCTGCACCGCCACCACCTGGCCACCCCAGATCACCGCGCGCCCGGCGTAGCGCTCGGGCGTCTGTGCCACGGTCTCCGGCGGCACATTGGCGACATTCGCGCTGGGCTTGAAAATGGGCGCCGGCGCGCAGGCGGCAAGCAGCAGTGCGGCGGACAGGGACAACAATGTCAGTGACAACGATCGCGGCAGGCGGCGCATGGAAACTCCCCGTGTATTGGTGTTCGCAGCATAGCCATAGCCGGGTGCGGTAGCGTGAGCACCACCGGACTCATTCACGCTTCAGCCAGAGCAGGCGCGAATCGCCCTGGCCGTCCTCGCCCAGCAGTCGCGCCAGTGCAGGCAGGGCCGCGAACAAGGCCTGATCCAGCTTCCACGGCGGATTGAGCAGAGCCACGCCGCAGCCGTTCAAGCGCAGCGGCGAATTTTCCGCGCGCACCGCCAGTTCGGCCACCAGCACCGACTGCGCCGCGCTGCTGCGCAACCAGCGCAGCAACGGCTCGCGCGTGCGTTGCAGCTTGATCGGATACCACACCGCAAACATGCCCCCGGGCCAGCGCGACAGCGCCGTGGCCAGTGCGCGCTGGATCAGCTTGAACTCGGCTTCCTGCGCCTCGAACGGGGGGTCGATCAGCACCAGGCCGCGCTTTTCCGCCGGCGGCAGCAGCGCGGACAAGGCTTCGTAACCGTCGCGCTGGTGCACTTGCATGCGTGCATCGCCGTGGAACTGGCCGCGCAATGCGGTGGCTTCATCCGGCAGCAGTTCGCACAGCATGGCGCGATCCTGCGCGCGCAGCGCGTGCTGCGCCAGCCATGGCGAACCGGGGTAGCGCGTCAGCGGCGTGCCCACATCACAGGCGCGCACGGCCTCGACGTAGCTGCGCAGCAACGGCGGCAGATCGCTGGCATCGAGTACGCGCAGCACGCCGGCGCGGAACTCGCCGGTCTTGCGCGCGGCCTCCGAGTCAAGCGCGTAGACGCCGCTGCCGGCGTGCGTGTCCAGATACGCGAACGGCGCCGGCTTGCGCTTGAGCGCATCGAGCACGCCCAGCAGGATCGTGTGCTTGAGGACATCGGCAAAGTTGCCGGCATGGAAGCGGTGGCGATAATTCATTGCAAGGCTCGACAGGCGGCACGGCAAGTGTACGTGGCGCGGAGCGCACGGATGCCGACCGCGGAGCGCCTTCTGGGTTGCGTTGACATTACGGAGAAATTACGCTGCGGCCCATGCGTCTTTCCGCCGTCCCGTTCCGCCGTCTGTTCGTGCTGACCCTGCTGGCATGGGCGGGCATGGTGCTCACGCTGCCGCTGCCTGCCATGCAGAGTGCACCGGCGATGGCGACGACCATGAAGCATGCCGTGCCGATGGCGCACGCTGGCCAGCCGGTGGCCGCGCACTGCGCCGATGCATCCGCGGCCGGGTACGATTGCTGCGGCCACGCGCAGCCTGCCTGCAGTGGTGGATATTGCTGCGGTTGTGTCAGCGTGTGTGGTGCCGCGGCTCTGCCGGTGGCTGCGCTGTCGATGCGGACGTCGCGTGCGGGACGCGATCTGTTGCGGCTGCGCCACCCCGCCCTCGCACCCATGATCACCGCTCCGCCGCTGCGACCGCCAGCCGCCTGAACGCGCCGCGTCGCTGCGCGCGACGCTCCTGTCTTGCCCGATCGACGCCGTGCCGTGCCGTGCGCGGCCTGTCCTCGCGTTCCGGAGTTGCCATGTCCCGCATTCTTGTCCAATCCAAGGCTCCCGCCGTGCCCGATCCGTCCCGTCGCCGCTTCGTGCAGGGGCTCGCGCTGGGTGGCGCCGCGCTCGGCGTCGGCTTGCTGCCGCGCTTCGCGCTGGCCGCGCCGGCAGCCACGGCGTATCCCGCCGTGCTCAGCGGCACCGAGTTCGATCTGACCATCGGCACCATGGCGGTCGATTTCACCGGCCACGCGCGTAGCGCGATCGTGGTCAACCGCCAGTTGCCGGCGCCGATCCTGCGCTGGCGCGAGGGCGACACCGTCACCCTGCGCGTGCGCAACACGCTGCCGGTGACCAGCTCGATCCACTGGCACGGCATCCTTCTGCCGTTCCGGATGGACGGCGTGCCGGGCCTGAGCTTTCCCGGCATCGCGCCGGGCGAGACGTTCACCTACCACTTCTTGGTGCGCCAGACCGGCACCTATTGGTACCACTCGCATTCGGGATTCCAGGAGCAGCAGGGCCTGTACGGACCGATCGTGGTCGAGGCGCGCGACGGCGCCGGGATCCGCGCCGATCGCGACTACGTGGTGATGCTGAGCGACTGGACCGACCAGAATCCCGACACCATCCTCGCCACGCTCAAGCGCCAGAGCGACTACTACAACTTCCACCAGCCGACCGCGCTCGATTTCATGCGCGATGTCGAGCGCATGGGCGTCCGCGCGGCGCTGGCCAGGCGGCGCATGTGGAACCGGATGCGCATGAACCCGACCGACCTCGGCGACGTGTCGGCCTACACCTATACCTATCTGCTCAACGGCACCGCGCCGGCCGGCAACTGGACCGCGTTGTTCAAGCCCGGCGAGCGCGTGCGCCTGCGCGTCATCAACGGTTCGGCGATGACCTACTTCGACCTGCGTATCCCGGGCTTGAAGATGACCGTGGTCAGCAGCGATGGCCAGGACGTCGAGCCGGTGACGGTGGACGAGTTGCGCATCGGCGTCGCCGAGACCTACGACGTGATCGTCGAGCCCGGCGACGCGGCCTACACGATCTTCGCCCAATCGATGGATCGCAGCGGCTACGCGCGCGGCACGCTGGCGCCGCGCGCCGGCATGGAAGCGCCGGTACCGCCGCTGGATCCGGTGCCGTGGCTGGGCATGACCGACATGATGGGTGCGATGAGCGGCATGGGCGGCATGGCTCACGGCGCGCACGGCGGCGGCATGCCGGGCATGAAAGACAAGAATGGCATGGCCGGGATGTCGGACATGGCGCACGCCGGCCACGCGGCGGCGTCCGCGCAGGAAGGCGCTGCGCCGTTTGCCTTGCCGCCGCCCTGGCACTGTCGCACTGGCCCCAGCGTGGATATGTGCGTGGCCGATCCGCGCACCAACCTCGATGATCCCGGCGTCGGCCTGCGCGACAATGGCCGCCGCGTGCTGAGCTACGCCGACCTGCACACGATCGGCGGATCGCTCGATCCGCGCGAGCCGGGGCGCACGCTGACCCTGCACCTCACCGGCAACATGCAGCGCTACGTGTGGGGCTTCGACGGCGTGAAGTTCTCCGACGCCAAACCGATCGTGTTCCGCTACGGCGAGCGCCTGCGCATCACCCTGATCAACGACACCATGATGACCCACCCGATCCATCTGCACGGCATGTGGAGCGAGGTTGAGGCGCCGGACGGCGGCTTCCAGGTGCGCAAGCACACCGTCAGCGTGCAGCCGGCGCAGCAGATCAGTTACCTGGTCAGCGCCGACGCGCTGGGGCGCTGGGCCTACCACTGCCACCTGCTCTATCACATGGAGGCGGGCATGTTCCGCGAGGTGATCGTGGCATGAGCACGCATGCGATCATTCGCCGCCGCACACGCTTGACCTCGCTGTGGATGCTGTGCGCAACCGCGCTGACGGCGCCGGCTTTCGCGCAGACGGCACCGGCATCGTCGGCGTCGTCCACGAGTGACATGTCCGACATGAAGATGGGTGCGATGCCCGGCATGGACATGGCGCACGAAAGACATGGCAAGCACGGCGCCCCACCCGCAAAGCCGGCGGCTCCGGCGCGTGCAACCTCGGCGCAACCGGCTGCCACTTCGTCCTCGATGGGCAGCATGTCCGG
>DZBX01000160.1 GCA_022730075.1 Rhodanobacter sp.
GTCAGGTGCATGAACAGACAGTGCGTGGGGCCGCGCTCGACGCGCAACTGGCGGATGGCCTCGAGAAACGGCAGCGATTCGATATCGCCCACGGTGCCGCCGATCTCCACCAGCGCCACGTCGTAGCCGCGCGTGGCTTCGTCGATCACGCGCTTGATCTCGTCGGTGATGTGCGGGATCACCTGCACCGTGGCACCCAGATAATCGCCGCGGCGCTCCTTGCGGATGACGGCTTCGTAGATCTTGCCGGTGGTCACCGAGTTCTTGCCGCCGAGGCGCGTGCGCACGAAACGCTCGTAATGGCCGAGGTCCAGATCGGTCTCCGCGCCGTCATCGGTGACATACACCTCGCCGTGCTGAAACGGGCTCATCGTGCCCGGATCGACGTTGATGTAGGGGTCGAGTTTCATCAGCGTGACGCTGAGCCCGCGCGCTTCGAGGATGGCCGCCAGGGACGCCGCGGCGATGCCCTTGCCAAGCGAGGAAACCACGCCGCCGGTGACGAAAATCAGAGGAGTCATGGATGCGACTGCGCCGGGAAAGCCATACTTTACCGGCTTGCCTCCTTTCCCGCGAGCGGAGATCGCCATGACCCATCACTCCGGCCTGTGTCCCCTGCGCAGCCACATGCAGGCGCGCGGCGTCGCCGCCTGCATCGTGCCCACGGCCGATCCGCACCTGTCCGAATACCTGCCGGCGCGCTGGCAATCGCGCGCGTGGCTGTCCGGCTTCACTGGCTCGGCTGGCACCCTGATCGTCACCAGCGACCACGCCGGACTGTGGACCGACAGCCGCTATTTCGAGCAGGCCGAACGCGAGCTGGCCAGCAGCGGCATCGTCTTGATGAAGCAGCGCGTGGCTTACGCGCCCGAGCATCTGGCGTGGCTGGCCGCGCGCCTGAACGCGGGCGCCAGGGTAGCGATCGCGCCGGACATGCTCAGCCTCGCCGGCGCGCGCCAGTTGCGCGCGACCCTCGATCCCGCCGGCATCGAGCTGCTGCTGGAGGATTTGCCCGGCGCGATCTGGAGCACGCGCCCGGCGCTGCCGACGGCACCGATCCGCGCGCACGATCCCGCCTTTGCCTGCGCCACGCGCGCCGCGCGTCTGGCCAGCACGCGCGCGCAGATGCAGCAGGCCGGCGCCACGCAGCACCTGCTCAGCAGCCTCGACGACATCGCCTGGCTCACCCTGCTGCGCGGCAGCGATGTCGAATACAACCCGGTATTCCTCGCGCACCTGCTGCTCGACACCGAGCGCGCCACGCTGTTCGTGCCGCCGGGCAAGATCGACGCGGCGCTGGCGGCCGCCTTGCAGGCCGACGGCATCGCGCTGGCCGATTACGCCGGCATCGGCGCCGCGCTGGCCGCGTTGCCGCAAGATGCGACCCTGCTGCTCGATCCCGCACGCGTCGCCGTGGCCACCCTGGCGACGCTGCCCACGGGTGTGCGCTGCATCGAGGCCGGCAACCCCAGCACCGCGGCCAAGGCGCGCAAGAGCAGCGGCGAGCTGGTGCACTGGCGCGAGGTGATGGCGCGCGACGGCGCCGCGCTGGTGCGCGCGTTCCGCCAGATCGACACGCGCGTGCGCGCCGGCGAAACGCTGAGCGAGCTGGACGTGGACGAGATCGTCTGCGCCGAGCGCGCGCGCGAAACGGATTTCATCGCGCCCAGCTTCGCCACCATCGCCGGTTACGCCGCCAACGGCGCGCTGCCGCACTACCGCGCCACGCCCGCGCACCACGCCCGGCTCCAGGCACGCGGCCTGCTGCTGGTGGATTCGGGCGGACAGTATCTTGGCGGCACCACCGACATCACCCGTGTGTGGGCGCTGGGCGAGACCACGGCCGAGGAACGCGCGGATTTCACCCGCGTGCTGGCCGGCATGATCGCGCTCAGCCGCGCGCGTTTTCCGGCCGGCGCCAGCGGGCCGCAGCTCGATGCGCTGGCGCGCGCGCCGCTGTGGCAGGCCGCCGCCGATTATGGCCACGGCACCGGCCACGGCGTGGGCTACTTCCTCAACGTGCACGAAGGCCCGCAGGGCATCCGTCCGCCCGTACCCGGCGGCGTGCTGGTGGCGCTGGAGCCGGGCATGGTCACCTCGATCGAGCCCGGCCTGTACCGGCCGGGGCGCCACGGCGTGCGCCACGAAAATCTCGCGGCGACACGCGAGGCCGCGCAATCCGAGTTCGGCACGTTTCTGGAATTCGAGACGCTGACGCTGTGCCCCTTCGACACGCGCCCGCTCGAACCCGCGCTGCTCGATGCCGCCGCGCGGTCCTGGCTGGATGCCTACCACGCGCAGGTTTGGACGCGGCTCGCGCCGCGCCTGTCCGGCGCCGATCGCGACTGGCTCGAAGCCCGCTGCACGCCGCTGGCCGCTTGACCACGGCGCGCGTTCTCTCCACCCTGCCGCGTCCCTTGCGCAACGAGACCCCATGAGCAGCCGCTACAACGCCGCCGACATCGAAGTGCTCACCGGCCTGGAGCCGGTGCAGCGCCGCCCGGGCATGTATACCGACACCACGCGTCCCAATCACCTGGCGCAGGAAGTCATCGACAACGCGGTGGATGAAGCCCTCGCCGGCCACGCCAGCCAGGTGGATGTGATCGTGCACGACGACGGCTCGGTCGAGGTCAGCGACGATGGCCGCGGCATGCCGGTGGACATCCACCCGGAGGAAGGCATCTCCGGTGTCGAGCTGATCATGACGCGCCTGCACGCCGGCGCAAAATTCTCCGACCGCAACTACAGCTTCGCCGGCGGCCTGCACGGCGTGGGTGTGTCGGTGGTCAATGCGCTGTCCAGCCGCGTCGAGGTCAACATCCGCCGCGACGGCAGCGAGTACCGCATGTGTTTTGCGCATGGCGCGCCGCTGGGCAAGCTGGAAATCGTCGGCCCCGCGCCGAAAAAGCGCAGCGGCACCACGCTGCGCTTCTGGCCCGAACCCAAGTATTTCGATACACCCAGATTCGCCCTGCCCAAGCTGCGCCATCTGCTGCGCGCCAAGGCGGTGCTGTGCGCCGGCCTGTCGGTGAGCCTGCTCGATGCCGCCAGCGGCGAGCGCGAGCAGTGGCTCTACGCGGATGGACTCAGCGACTACCTGCGCGGCGCGCTGGCCGGACTCGAGCATCTGCCGCCGGAACTGTTCCAGCAGCAGATCAAGCGCAGCGACAGCCAGCTCGATCTGGCCCTGGCCTGGCTGCCCGAGGGCGAGCTGGTGCAGGAGAGCTACGTCAACCTGATCCCGACCACGCAGGGCGGCACCCACGTCAACGGCCTGCGCAGCGGATTGACCAGCGCGCTGCGCGAATTCTGCGAGCTGCGCAACCTGCTGCCGCGCGGTCTGAAACTGGCGCCCGAGGACATCTGGGAGCGCGTGACCTACGTGCTGTCGCTGCGCATGAAGGATCCGCAGTTCGCCGGCCAGACCAAGGAGCGCCTGTCCTCGCGCGATGCCGCGGGGCTGGTGGAAGGCGCGCTGCACGACGCCTTCAGCCTGTGGCTGAACCAGCACGTCGAGCTGGGCGAGGCCATCGCGCAGCTCGCCATCGAACGCGCCAACGCGCGCCTGAAGGCCAGCAAGCAAGTGCTGCGCAAACGCATCACGCAAGGCCCGGCGCTGCCCGGCAAGCTGGCCGATTGCCAGAGCCAGGATCTGGCGCGCACCGAGCTGTTCCTGGTCGAGGGCGACTCGGCGGGTGGCAGCGCCAAGCAGGCGCGCGACCGCGAGTTCCAGGCGATCCTGCCGCTGCGCGGCAAGATCCTCAACACCTGGGAAGTCGAATCCGGCGCGGTGCTGGCCAGCCAGGAAGTGCACGATCTGGCCGTCGCCATCGGCTGCGATCCCGGCGTCGATGCGCTCGATGGCCTGCGCTACGGCAAGATCATCGTGCTCGCCGACGCCGACTCCGACGGCCTGCACATCGCCACGCTGCTGAGCGCGCTGTTCGTGCGGCATTTCCCGGCGCTGGTGCGCGACGGGCACGTGTTCGTGGCGATGCCGCCGCTGTTCCGCGTCGATGTGGGCAAGCAGATGTTCTATTGCCTGGACGAGGACGAAAAGCGCGCGCTGCTGGAGCGCATCGAGCGCGAGAAAATGCGCGGCGCGGTCAGCGTGACGCGCTTCAAGGGCCTGGGCGAGATGAACCCGGCGCAGTTGCGCGAATCCACCATCCACCCCGACACGCGCCGTCTGGTGCAACTCACCGTCGAGGACGCCGCCGCCACCGCCAGCCTGATGGACCTGCTGCTGGCCAAGAAACGCTCCGGCGAGCGCAAGACCTGGCTGGAGCGCAAGGGCGACCTCGCCTCGCTGGAGGTCTGAGCAAAGCCGGGACTCGGGACAACGCCCTGCCGACGCCGCGCAGTCCGCGTCATCCCCG
>DZBX01000349.1 GCA_022730075.1 Rhodanobacter sp.
GGCCTGATCCCGATCCGGGTGCGTGATGTGACGGCGCCGAGGACGAAGCTGATGGCCGCGCCGTCGGACTTGGTGCTGAGCTGGCCCAGTGGGTTGCGCCTGCAGCTGCCGGCGGCGACGGACGCCGGATGGCTGGCGGCGCTGCTGCGGGGCTTGGGATGCTGACGCCGGTGCAGTGGTGGCTGGTGACAGCGCCGATGGACCTGCGCGGCGGGATGGATCGATTGCTGGTGCACGTGCGCACGGTGCTGGGCCGGGATCCGTTCGATGGCAGTGCCTACGTCTTCCGCAATCGCAGCGGATCGCGGCTGAAGGTGCTGCATGCGGATGCGCAGGGGATCTGGCTATGCGCGCGGCGACTGCACGAGGGCCACTTCATCGGTGCGGCGCCCGGATCGGAGACCTGCACGCTGAGCCCCGAGCAGTTCGCCTGGCTGTGTGCGGGCGTGGACTGGCGGCGGCTGAGCCAGGTGCCGCCGCGCGCGGTGCGGATCTGACGCCAGCGTGTCGGTGGGCTCGCGGCATCGTATGTGGTGCGCATCCGTTTGGACGTCTAAACTGCACGCATGGATTCCGTACAACTGGCCACGATCACCGACGCTGATGTGCTGCGCGGGATCGTCGCCAACGCACTCGAGCAGATCGCCGAGCGTGATCAGTCGATCGCGCAGTTCACGACCGAGATTGCCCGTCGCGACCACACGATTGCCTGGAAGAGTGCCGAGATCGAGCGGCTGACGGCGGAGATCGCGCGGCTGCGGCGAGTGCAGTTCGCGGCGCGCTCGGAGAAGATGGATCCGGACCAGCGCGCGCTGTTCGACGAGACGATGGCTGCGGACCTGGCGGCGGTGGAGACCCAGTTGGAGGCGTTGCAGGCGCCAGCCTCTGCCGCGACGCCGGCGCCGACCCCACGCCCGGCGCCGCGGCGGGCGCCGCTGCCGGCCGAGCTGCCGCGGGTCGAGACCCGGCACGAGCCCAAGTCCTGCACCTGCGCCCAGTGCGGCG
>DZBX01000161.1 GCA_022730075.1 Rhodanobacter sp.
GAAGCACAGCGATTTGCCGCCGCCCGTGGGCATGAGCACCAGGGCGTCGCGGCCACCATGCACATGCGCGATGATTTCGCGCTGCAGGCCGCGGAATTCGGCATAGCCCCAGATGTGTTGCAGCAGCTCGGCGGCCGTCGGCTTCGCGGGCACTGGATTCACCTTGCGGCGCTGCCGCGAACGCGATGATCGCACGCGCGGCGCGGCGGCGATGCGCTACCGTAGGCACCGAGATCGCGCGGAGCAACACCATGCAAAAGTCCAAACCAGCGCCGGACAGCGCTCGCCTCGATCGCGTCGTCGCCGATGCGCGGCGTGCTGCCGAGGCGCGCAACAACGGTTACCGCGAGCGTGCGCTGAAGATGTACCCGTGGGTCTGTGGCCGCTGCGCGCGTGAATTCACCCGCGCCAACGTGCAGGAACTCACCGTGCACCATCGCAACCACAACCATGATGACAACCCGGCCGACGGCAGCAACTGGGAACTGCTGTGCGTGTACTGCCACGACAACGAACACGCGCGGCATGTCGATCATGCCGCAGGCAGCATGGCCGAGAGCGCCGCGCCCGCCGCCGCGACGGCGCGGCCCTTCGCCGACTTGCAGGCGCTGCTGGCAAAAAGCGGCAAGGGCTAGGCATTCGAGTCGCGCGATCGCTCATTCCTGCGCGGTGCCTGGCGCCATCGACGGCGCGGTCGTGGTGCCGCGCAAGCGTTGTTGCCAGTGTCGTGTCTGCGTGATCAGCGTGGTCAGGCCCACGCCCAGCACGACGCCGACGGCCAGCATGAACGGCACGCCCAGATGGTCGAGATTGTGCACGTGCAGGCCCGTCACGATGCCGAACTCGCGCAGGCGCGGCAGCAGCAGTCCGAGCACGCCGGCGCTGGCGTAGGCGAGTCCGCCCCAGATCAGCGTGCGCGTGGCGGTGGTCAGCGCGACCGCGCGGATGGCCTCGGGCGGCAGGCTGCGGCGTGCCGCGATGCGGCCGAACAGCGCGCCGGCGAGTACCTGCACCAGCGCCGTGCCCAGCCCGAACAGCGCGCCGGGCACCCAGCCCCACCAGGCCGATGGCATCGTCGGCGCCAGCGTGGTGTAGAGGATCAGCGCGAAGGCGCCAAACCCCCAGCCGGCGACGAAGCCGTGCACCGCCGGCATCCACACGGCCATCTTGCGCGCGCGCTTGCCACCGCTGTCCTGGCCACGCAGCGAAGCGTCGGTGGCCTGCATCAATGCCGCTTCATCGCAATGACCGAACAGGTGCAGGTGCACGGCGTGCCGTTGCCGCGCCATGAGCAGGCCGCCGAACAGCATCAGCAGGCCCACCGGCACATACAACGCGTAGTCCAGTCCCTTGATGCCCATCCAGTGCGTGAGTCCCAGCCAGGCCAATTCGCTGCCCAGCGCGCGCTGCACGATGAAGCTGAAGGAAAACAGGGCTCCCGCACGCAGGCCGGCGCGGGTCGAATAACCGCCCACTGCGTAACTGAAGGTGATGGGCCAGGTGTGTTCGTCCGGCGTGATGCCGTGCACGATGCCCAGCAGCAAGGCGGTGATCAGCGCGGCGCCGAGATCCAGATGGCCTGGCGCCCAGAGGTTGAAGTCCACGTCCTGGCTCCACGGTGCCGCTGCACGATTGTTACATCATAACGCCATGATGCGGTCTTTGCATCGCCCGCATTGACAGTTGGGCTTCAAAGCAACTGCATGCGTGCCCAAGCGGTATCGAGTGCTTCGGCGGCATCGTGCGGGGCAAGTTTCGCGGCGCGCTCGAAGGCTTCGCTCACCGCTGCGCCGCGGCGCATGCCCGACAGCATCAGCAAGGCATTGCCCGTCTCCAGCCAGGCCAGCGGATTGGCCGGCATCAGCCGGCGCGCGGTTTCCAGATGGTGCTCCGCGGCGGTGGCATTGGCACCGCAACTCATCTTCGCGGCGATCGCACCCAGACGTCCGACCAGCGTCGCGTGGAATGCACCCAGGGCAAGTTGCGCCTCGGCATGACGCGGGGCGAGCTGCAAGGCGCTCTGCAGTGCCGTATGCAGCACTTGCAGTTGCGCGTTGTCGAGACGCGCGTTGGGTGCCATGTTCTGCAGATGCAACAGCATCACACCGGCCAGACGATAGTGGCTGTTGGCTTCGCCCGGCAGAGCTGCGCGCAGCGCCTCACCGAGTGGGATCAGGTTGCCGACGTACTGCCGGCGTGCGGCAGCTTCACGCAGCATGTGCCGCGCGTGCGCGCAGCCGGCCTTGATCGCGACCGACGCGCCCGCGACCCCAAGGGCCATGCCCTGCGCGCGCGCGGCTTCGAACTCGCCGGCGTGGTAGGCGCGCCAGGCATCCTGCATGGCATCGGCCAGCAGGGAGGCATCGGCGTGCGGTTGCCCGGGCAGCGCGAGCAAAGCAGCCGCGCGTTGCGCATCGGGCCAGGGCTCGAGATCGCCGATGTGCAGTTGCTTCCAGGCCGCGTACAGCGCCGTGCCACCGAAATCGAAGGCGCGCGCAGCAGCAGGCGCGGGCAGCCGAACGGATTTGCTCATGACGTCGATCCCATCGCTCGCGGTTCCGGCATGTCTGGCGTCAAGGCGCCGCTGCGGCGATTATGCGCCAGCACGACAGGCGCAGGATCGACGCGGCGCATATTGCAAGCAAATTGTGATGTCGCGGCGATGCTGCCGCACGAGGAGCGTGTACATGCCCGACCCGTCCGCGCCGAATGCGCAAATCGCCCGCCTGCGTCTGCGCATCGAAGACGCCAACTTCCGCTACTACGTGCTCGACGACCCGGATATCCCCGATGCCGAGTACGACCGCCTGCTGCGCGAGCTGCAGGCGCTGGAAGCCGCGCACCCCGAGCTGGTGACCGCCGATTCACCCACGCAGCGTGTCGGTACGCGACCGGCCGGCGGCTTCGCCGAGGTGCGCCATGCGCTGCCGATGCTGTCGATCGAATCGGTCACGGTCGATGAGGAAAAACGCCCCGGGGAGGCGCGTAAACGCATCGAGCGGTTTGTGCTCGATGCGCGGCAGGCGCTGGGCCGCGATGACCTCGAGTTTTCGGTCGAGCCCAAATTCGACGGGCTGGCCATCAGCCTGCGTTATGAACATGGGTTGCTGGCGCAGGGCGCCACGCGCGGTGATGGCAGCGTGGGTGAAGATGTGACCGCCAACCTGCGCACGGTACGCGCCATCCCGTTGCGTTTGCGCGGCAATGCACCCGCCGTGTTCGAGGTGCGCGGTGAAATCATCATGCTGCGTGCCGACTTCGATGCGTTCAACCGGCATGCGCTTGCGCAAGGCCAGCCTGCGCTGGCCAATCCGCGCAACGGCGCCGCGGGTGCGCTGCGCCAGCTCGATCCGCGCATCACGGCCAGGCGCCGGCTGACTTTCATGGCGTATGGAATCGGCATCGCCGATCCGCGCGAGGGCCTGCCGGCCACCCAGTCGGGCATGCTGGCATGGCTGCGCGAATTGGGCTTTCCCGTCGCCCGCGAAGTCTCCACCGCGCACGGTTTCACCGGTCTGATCGACTATTACCAGCGCATTGGCACGGTGCGCGATCATTTGCCGTATGGCATCGACGGCGTGGTCTACAAACTCGACCGCTATGCCGACCAGGAGACACTGGGCTACGTCGCGCGCGCGCCGCGCTGGGCGATCGCGCACAAGTTTCCGGCCGAGGAACAGATGACCGTGCTCGAGGCCATCGACGTGCAGATCGGGCGTACCGGCGCCGCCACGCCGGTGGCGCGTCTGGCGCCGGTGCAGGTCGCCGGCGTCACCGTCACCAATGCGACCTTGCACAACGCTGACCAGATCGGGCGGCTGGACGTGCGCGTCGGCGATACCGTGATCGTGCGCCGTGCCGGCGACGTGATCCCCGAAGTCGTGCGCGTGGTGGCCGAGCGCCGCTCGCCGCACGCGCAGCCCTGGCACATGCCCGCGCACTGCCCGGTATGCGGCGCGCAACTGCTGCGCGAGGCGGGTGCCAGTGCCTGGCGCTGCTCGGGCGGCCTGAGCTGCGCGGCGCAGCGCCGCGAGGCGATCCTGCATTTCGCCGCGCGCCGGGCCATGGACATCGACGGTCTGGGCGAACGCTACATCGAGGATCTGATCGCCTTCGACTATGTGCACACGCCGGCCGATCTGTATCGCCTCACGCTGGACGACCTGCTGGCGATGAAACGCCGTGCCGATGCGCGCGATGGCACCACGCCGGAAACGGTGAAGCAGGGCAAGGTCGCCACGCTGTGGGCCGAGAACCTGATCGCCGCCATCGCCGCCAGCACGCGACCCACGCTGGCGCGGCTGCTGTTCGCGCTGGGCATCATGCACATCGGCGAGGAAACCGCGAAGACGCTGGCCGACGCGCT
>DZBX01000037.1 GCA_022730075.1 Rhodanobacter sp.
GCGTGCTCGTCGCGGCGGCACATCCATGTGCCGGAGCGGTTTTGCAAACCGCTCAAGTGATTGACTTCGAGCCGCGCCCTGCTAGCATTTCGCGCCCATGTCCGCGCATCTGCCCGAGTCGGTGGACGCCTGGCGCATGGTTTCCGCGCGGCGATCCTTCACCGGATCCTTTCCCGTTGCCAGGCTGGCGAGGTTGCGGTCGCTTTTGGCCGGCGACGCGGGGGAAGTGGACTATCATCTGGAGTTCGGCCGTGATGAGCTTGGCGCGGCCTGTCTCGAATTGCAGGTTCGCGCGGCGGTCGATCTGTTGTGCCAACGCACGCTGGAGCCCTTTCGCACCACGCTGGCGCTGGATTTGCGGCTTGGCCTGATCCGCGATGAAGCCGATGAGCCCGCATTGCCGCCGGGCTACGAGGCGCTGCTGGTGCAGGACTCGATGCGGCTGCAGGATGTGATCGAGGACGAATTGATGCTGGCCTTGCCGCTGGTGCCGATGCGTCCCGGCAGCGAGAGTGCGATCGCACCCTGGCAAGCCGAAGCGCTGGAACCCGTTGCAATTCCCGAGCATCCGTTCGCCGGATTGCACAAACTGAAACACGACTGAGAGTTAACGGAGAAACCCCATGGCAGTGCAAAAAAGCCGCAAGACGCCATCCCGTCGCGGCATGCGTCGCTCCCACGATGCGCTGGTCCCGGTGCAGTTGGCAACCGATCCAACCAGCGGCGAAGTGCATCGCCGCCATCACGTCACGAAAGACGGTTACTACCGCGGCAAGAAGGTCATCCAGACCCAGGCTGCCGCGGTCGACGAAGATTGAGTCAGCCGTTTCCTCGTGTGCGCATGGCCGCCCCCAGCGGCCTTGGGCACGCTCGAATCCTCCGGGGGCAGGTCTGATGTATTCGCGCATCGCCGGCACGGGCAGTTATCTGCCCAGCCACGTCGTCACCAACGCCGACCTCGAACGCCTGGTCGAAACCAGCGACGAGTGGATCCATTCACGCACCGGCATCCGCGAACGGCGCAAGGCCGCCGAAGGCGAAACCACCGGTGACATGGCATTCCATGCCGCCAACGCGGCGCTGGCCAGTGCCGGCGTCGAGGCGCGCGATCTCGACCTGATCATCGTCGGCACGACCACGCCCGACCTCATCTTCCCGTCCACCGCCTGCCTGCTGCAGCATCGTCTGGGCGCCAACGGCTGTGCGGCATTCGATGTCAACGCGGCCTGTTCTGGATTCCTCTACGCGCTGGGCGTGGCCGATAATTTCATCCGCGCCGGCAGCGCGCGCAAGGCGCTGGTGGTTGGCGCCGAAACGCTGACGCGCATGGTCGACTGGGGCGATCGCGCCACCTGCGTGCTGTTCGGTGATGGCGCTGGCGCCGTGGTGCTGGAAGCCAGTGCGGAGCCCGGCGTGCTGGCCACCAAGCAGCATGCCGACGGTGGGCACAAGGATCTGCTGTACAGCCCGGTCGGTGTGTCGGTGGGTTTCCATCCTGGCGAACCCAACGCTGGCGTGTGCATCCGCATGAGTGGCAACGAGGTGTTCAAGGTCGCGGTGCGCACGCTGGATCGCATCGTGGGTGAAACGCTGGAAGCCGCGGGTGTGGATGAAGCACAAGTCGACTGGTTGATACCGCACCAAGCCAACCTGCGCATCATCGAAGCCACCGCCAAGCGCCTGCACCTGTCGATGGATCGCGTCATCGTCACGGTGGACCGTCACGGCAATACTTCATCTGCTTCGGTGCCACTGGCGCTGGATGAGGCGGTGCGCTCGGGCAAGGTACAGCGTGGTCAGACCTTGCTGCTGGAAGCATTCGGCGGCGGCTTCACCTGGGCCTCGGCACTGATACGGTATTGAAGCGGCGACTCCGCGCGGGTTGATGCGCGCTGCACCGGGTTTCCGCATGCACATCCATCGAGCGGCACAGCCATGAATGCAGTTTCCCATGTCACGAGTCCGGAATCGCGCGTTGCGGGCCTGGCTTTCGTGTTTCCAGGCCAGGGCTCGCAGGCGGTCGGCATGCTTTCCGAACTGGCCGTGCGACATGCCGAGATCAAATCGACGTTTGCCGAGGCGTCCACCGCCGTGGGCCATGATCTGTGGGCACTCGCGCAGCAGGGCCCCGAGGACGAGCTCAATCGCACCGAGCACACCCAGCCGGCGCTGCTGGCGGCGGGCATCGCGGTGTGGCGCGTCTGGCGCAAGCTGGGTGGCACGATGCCGGAGCTGATGGCCGGACACAGTCTGGGCGAGTACACCGCCCTGGTAGCGGCCGATGCAATCGATCTCGGCGAGGCCGTGGCGCTGGTCGCTGAACGCGGGCGCCTGATGCAGGAAGCCGTGGCGCAGGGCGAGGGCGCCATGGCGGCCTTGCTGGGTGGCGATGACGCGGTGATTGCTGAGGTCTGCGCGCAAGTGGCCGAGGGCCAGGTCGTGGCGCCGGCCAACTTCAATGCCCCTGGTCAGACCGTGATTGCCGGGCAGACGGATGCGGTCGAGCGCGCGCTGGCGCTGCTCGCCGAGCGCGGTGTGCGCAAGGCCATCCGCCTGCCGGTATCGGTGCCCTCGCATTGCGAGCTGATGCGTGATGCATCGGCGCGTCTGGCCGAACGCATGGCCGGCATCGCCTGGCGCATGCCGACGGTTCCGGTGATTCAAAACGTCGAGGCGCGGGCGTATGGCAGCATCGAATACATTCGCGCCGCGCTGGAGCGCCAGCTCTACATGCCGGTGCGCTGGACCGAGAGCATGCGGACGCTGGTCGCCTTGGGTGTCACGCGCGTGGCAGAGTGCGGGCCAGGCAAGGTGCTGAGCGGTCTGCTCAAGCGCATCGACAAATCGGTCGAGGTGCATGCGCTGGGCATGCCGGGCGATCTGGACATGGCGCTGGGCGCGTGGCGGGTGGTGCATGATTGAGCGGCGGGCGCTGGCGGATCGCATGGTCGCCGTGGGCGATGGATCGAGCGAATTGCGGGGTCTGCCGCGACCGATTCCACGCAAACGCGGCTGCAGTCTCATTTTGCGTACTGATTCAGTGGGGTTTCGATGAACATTTCCCTTGCTGGCGAGATCGCGCTGGTCACTGGCGCCAGCCGTGGCATAGGCGCGGCGATCGCCGACAGCCTCGCCGCTGCCGGTGCGCGCGTGATCGGCACGGCGACCAGCGCAGCGGGCGCCGAGGCCATCGCGCAGCGTCTGGCCGCGCATGGCGGTCAAGGCCGCGTGCTCGATGTCACCGATGGCGGCGCCGTGGAAGCGCTGATCGAGTCCATCATCAAGGAATACGGCGCGCTGTCGATCCTGGTCAACAACGCCGGCATCACCCGCGACCAACTGCTCATGCGCATGCGCGACGAGGATTGGCAGGTGATCCTGGATACCAACCTCAGTTCGGTGTATCGCACCAGCAAGGCCGTGTTGCGCAGCATGATGAAGGCGCGCAGGGGCCGCATCATCAGCATCGCCTCGGTGGTGGGCGTCACCGGCAATCCGGGACAGGCCAACTACGCCGCGGCCAAGGCCGGGATCATCGCGTTTTCAAAGTCGCTGGCACGCGAGATCGGCTCGCGCGGCATCACCGTCAACGTGGTCGCCCCGGGCTTCATCGACACCGACATGACGCGTGCGCTGGGCGCGGAGCAGCGCAAGATGCTCGAAGCCACCATCGCGCTGGGACGCCTGGGCAGGCCCGAGGACATCGCGCAGGCGGTATTGTTTCTAGCCTCGCCGGCCGCGGCCTACATCACCGGCGAGACCCTGCACGTCAACGGTGGCATGTACATGCCCTGATCGGCTCCACGGGGCGCTGCGCACGGCGAGTAGCGACACCCTTGCTTTCACACTACAATGCGCCGGCTTTTTTACCGCGAGGCTAAGCAACCCATGAGCACCATCGAAGAGCGCGTCAAGAAGATCGTTGTCGAGCAGCTGGGCGTGAAAGAGGACGATGTCACCGCCACGGCTTCGTTCGTGGACGATTTGGGTGCCGACTCGCTGGATACCGTCGAGCTGGTGATGGCCCTCGAGGAGGAGTTCGAGTGCGAGATCCCCGACGAGGAAGCCGAGAAGATCACCACCGTGCAGCAGGCGGTCGATTACATCAAGGCGCACGTCAAGGCCTGAGCCTGACAGGGCTGGCGGCCTTGGCCGTCGCGAAAACACGAAAGCTGCGTCGCAGGGCGCAGCTTTCGTTTTACATACGTCCCTGCGCGCGCGTATGGCACAGGGTAGATCTGGCAAGCAGCGGGCGTGGCCCGAGGGCAGGTAAAGCGTGAGCAAGCGACGCGTCGTGATCACCGGCATGGGCATCAAGTCGCCGGTCGGAAACGATCTGGACAGTGCCTGGCGTTCGATCCGCGAAGGGCAGAGCGGCATTGGCCCGATGACCCAGTTCGATGCATCCACGTTTCCCACGCGCATCGCCGGCGAGCTGCGCGACTTCGACCCGGCGGCTTACGTGCCGGCCAAGGACGTCAAGAAGATGGACCCGTTCATCCACTACGGCGTCGCCGCCGCGGTGGACGCACTCAATGACGCCGGTCTGCATCCGCACGAGCACGATGCCGAGCGCATCGGCGTGGCGGTAGGCGCCGGCATCGGCGGCATCGCCACCATCGAGCGCACCAGCGTCACCTTCCACGAGGCGGGTGTGCGCAAGATCTCGCCGTTCTTCGTGCCCAGTTCGATCATCAACATGATCTCGGGCAACCTCTCGATCATGCTTGGCCTGAAAGGCCCCAACATCGCCTGCGTCACCGCCTGCACCACCGCCACGCATAACCTCGGCCTGGCGATGCGCATGATCCAGTACGGCGATGCCGACGCGATGGTCGCCGGCGGCGCCGAGTACGCCACCACGGGCACCGCGGTCGGTGGGTTCTGCGCGGCGCGCGCGCTGTCCACGCGCAATGACGAGCCGGCTCGGGCCAGCCGGCCCTGGGATCGCGACCGCGATGGTTTCGTGCTGTCCAATGGCGCCGGTGTGCTGGTGCTCGAGGACTACGAGCACGCGCGCAAGCGTGGCGCGCGCATCTATTGCGAACTGGTCGGCTTTGGCATGAGCGGCGATGCCTACCACATCACCGCGCCCAGCGAGAGCGGCGAGGGCGGCGCGCGCTGCATGAAGAATGCGCTGCGCGATGCCGCACTCAATCCCGAGGATGTTGATTACATCAATGCGCATGGCACCTCGACGCAGGCCGGCGATCTGGCCGAGGTGCAGGGCATCAAGAGCCTGTTCGGCGCGCATGCCGGCAAGCTCATGGTGAGTTCGACCAAATCCATGACCGGGCATTTGTTGGGCGCGGCGGGCGGTGTCGAGGCGATCTTCTCGGTACTGGCATTGCGCGATGGCGTGGTGCCGCCCACCATCAACCTCGATAACCCGGGGGATGGCTGTGACCTGGATTTCGTGCCCAACATCGCACGCCAGGCGCCGCTGCGCGTGATCCTGTCGAACTCGTTCGGCTTCGGCGGCACCAACGGCACGCTGGCGTTTCGCGCACTCTGAAATCGCACCGTGGCGCGCATAAGGACCGCGGCGCGTTGGTGTGCGCATCGAATCCGGTTAGGCTTCCAAGGACAGGGCCTTGGCGTACCTGGAATGTCGTGCCGCGGGTCTTGTCCGATGCATGCGGTGCCGCTACGGGAGTGAGGTCATGAGCAAGGCACAGGGCTGGCGGGTGGTTGTGGTGGCGATCATCGCCGTCGCGCTGCTGGCCATGGTCGCGGCGGCCTGGCTGTATCGCGATTACCGTCACTTCGTCGACACGCCGCTGGTGCAGACCACCGCGCACAGCATCGACATTCCGCGTGGCGCGACGCTGAAGTCGATCATCGGCATGTTGCAGCAACGCGGCGTCACTCATGCGCCCGAGCTGTACTGGCGCGCGCTGGCCGCCAGCATGGGTGTCAGCGACCGCCTGCACGCCGGCGAGTACGCGCTCGATGCGCGGCTGACCCCAAGCAGGCTGCTGTCGCGCATGGCCGAGGGCCGTGTGCTGCAGCGCATGTTCACCCTGGTCGATGGCTGGACCTTCGCGCAGGTGCGCGCGGCGCTGGCGCAAGCGCCCAAGCTGCGCCACACGCTGCAAAACCTGAGTGACGCGCAGGTGGCGCATGCCCTGGGCATCAGCGCAGCCAATCCCGAGGGTTGGCTTTTGCCGCAGACCTACGCCTACGTGCTGGGTGATTCCGACATGGACGTGTTGCGCCGCGCGCACGCGGCCATGCAGCGCACGCTGGCCGCGGACTGGGCGGCGCGTGCGCCGGGCCTGCCGCTGCGAACGCCGTACCAGGCGCTGATCCTGGCATCGATCGTGGAGAAGGAATCGGCACTGGCCAGTGAACGTCCGCGCATCGCCGGCGTGTTCGTGCGGCGTCTGCAGATGGGCATGAAGCTGCAAACCGATCCCAGCGTCATCTACGGACTCGGCGCGTCCTACCACGGCCAGATCACTTACAAGGATCTGCAGTCCGATACCGCGTACAACACGTACATGCACTTCGGTCTGCCGCCGACGCCGATCTGCATGCCGGGTGCGCCGGCGCTGCAAGCCGCGTTGCATCCGGCGCCAGGCAAGGCGTTGTACTTCGTCGCGCGGGGCAACGGCACGCATCAGTTCTCGGACACCTTGCAGGAGCAGAACGCGGCCGTGGACAAATACATTTTGCACCGCCAGCCATGACGCACGGACGTTTCATCACCCTGGAAGGTGGCGAGGGTGCTGGCAAGAGCACGCTGCTCAGCGGTCTGGAGCACTGGCTGCGCGCTCAGGGAGTGGCGGTGTCGCGCACGCGCGAACCCGGTGGCACCACGCTGGGCGAGGCGTTGCGCAGCTTGCTGCTCGACCCCGCACAGGCCGGCATCAGCGCGGAGGCCGAGCTGTTGCTGATGTTCGCCGCGCGCGCCGAGCTGGTGCGCAAACTCATTCAGCCGGCGCTGGCCGCAGGACGCTGGGTGCTCAGCGATCGCTACACCGATGCCAGCTATGCCTACCAGGGTGGCGGGCGTGGCCAGCCCGTCGCGCGCATCCGCGCGCTGGAACAATGGGCGGCGCTGGATCTCAAGCCCGATCACACGCTCTTGCTCGACCTGCCCGTGGCTGCCGGGCGCGCGCGCGCCGCGGGACGCGACCATCCGGATCGGATCGAGCGCGAGGACGACGCATTCTTCGAGCGTGTGCGCGGCGTCTACCGCGCGCGCGCCGCGGCCGAGCCGCAGCGTTTCAGCCTGATCGATGCAAATGCAGCACCCGATGTCGTCCTCGCCGCCGCGCAGGCCGCGTTGCGGCCACTGTTTGCAATACGCGCATGAGCGCCGCGCCGGCCTGGCATACCCCGCATTGGCAACGGCTGCAGCAAGCGCTGGAGCAGGGGCGCGTGCCGCATGCGCTGCTGCTGTCCGGTGCGGGTGGATTGGGCAAACGCGTGTTTGCCGGGCGCTGGGTCGCGCGGTTGCTATGCGATGCGCCGCAAGCCGGCGAGGCCTGCGGCCGATGTCAGGGCTGTCGTCTGCGCGCGGCGGGAACCCATCCTGATTTGCATCGCCTGGAGCTCGCGCCCAATCGCGAGGGCAAGTTGCGCAGCGAGATCGTCATCGACCAGGTGCGGACGGTGTGCGAAAAGCTGACCCTGGCCAGTCAGCTCGGCGGTTGGCGCGTGGTGCTGATCGATCCCGCCGATGCACTCAATGCAGCTGCTTACAACGCGCTGTTGAAAACCCTCGAAGAGCCGCCTGCTGCTGCGCTGCTGATCCTGCTGGCTGATCATCCCGAGCGTCTTCCGGCCACGGTGCGCAGCCGCTGCCGTCGCATGCATTTCCAGCTGCCGGTGCTTGCCGAGGCCAAGGCATGGCTTGATGCGCAGGTTTTGCACGGCGACAGCGTGCAGGCGCTGGATGCCGCCGAAGGCAATCCCGGCCTGGCCGCGAATTTTTTGCGTGAGGGCGCATTGCCGCGGCGCGAGGCGGTGCGCAGTGAACTGGCGCTATTGCTGGCGCAACGCGCCGATGCATTGGCGCTGGCGCAAAGATGGAGTCAGGACAATCCAGCGCAGCGCCTGCAGTTTGCCGCGCACTGGCTGGCGCGCGAGCTGCGCGCTCAAGTTGCAGGCGAGCGTGGGCCACTGGCCGCGTTGCGCACTCCGCTGCAGTTGGCGCAATGGTTCGCGCAGGCCAACCGAGCGCGCGAGCTGTTGCGCGGGCCCTTGCGTGCCGATCTGGTGCTGCTCGAATTCCTCAGTCTGCGCAATGCATGAGGGTGATCGGACAGTATCCTTGTGCATGCGCGCGACCGACCAGCAACGGCAGCTGATGTACCTGCCCATGCCCATGATGCCAAGGCACTGATGACATCGACGATAAGTCCACTTGACCAGCAACTCGCACGGCTGCTGGCCGAGCCCGGGGCCAGCGTGGTGGTCGTGGCGCCGCATCCGGATGATGAAACCATTGCCTGCGGCGGTTTGCTGCAACGCGCGCGCGCGGCTGCTGCGGCGGTGTCGGTGTTGCTGCTGACCGATGGCGACAACAATCCATGGCCGCAGCGCTGGCTGGAGCGACGCCTGCATATTGGCAGCGATGCGCGCGCCGCATGGGGGCGCCGCCGTCGCGCCGAGGCGCTCGACGCGATCACGCATCTCGGTCTGCCAGGCAGTGGTCTGCATGCCATGGGCTGGCATGATCAGGGCCTCACCGCGCGTATTGCCGATCAACTGCCAGCCAGTCTTGCCGCGCTGCGCGCGGCGCTGCTGCCGCTGCGCCCAAGCCTGATCGTGGCGCCGATACTCGAGGATCGGCATCCCGATCACAGCGCCGCGCGCGTGCTCATCGAGCTGGCCTTGGCGCACTGGCCCGCGCCGCGTCCGACGCTGTGGGGTTTCGCCGTGCATGGATCCGCGACGCGGGCGCAGGCCTTGACGCTGAGTGCCGAGGAACGTGCGCGCAAGGGCCGCGCGCTCGAGGCGCATGCCAGTCAGCTCGCGCTGGCGGGCGAGCGTTGGCGTCGGCGTGTGGCCGATGGCGAGTTTTACGCGCCTGCCGATGGGCAGGTCAGCAGCGGCACGCGTCTGGAGTTGCCATGGCTCCCCGCCATGCCGCAGCTTGGTGCCTGCATGTTGCTGGTGGCCAGTGGTGAACAGGCGTGGCGATTGCCCTGGCGCGAGGGCGCCTGCAACGGACCGCTGCGTTTGCAGCTGCGTCCGCAACCCGTGCTGGGCTTCGCGCAGGCGCCGCGCGCACCGGTATTCGTCAAGCTTTACAGCCGGCGCCGCAGTCCGTGGATCTTCGATCACTGGGGCTGGCGCCACGGCGGGCCGGCACCCAGCTTGACCTTGCCTAGCGATTCAGCCAGTCTGGCATGAGTCATCCTGCATCGTCGAGGTCACCATGGCCGCACCCGCCCAGCCTGCCTCCGGCGCGCGCCAAAGCATCTTGCCGGTCGCGATCAAGGACGAGGCCACGCTCTATCAGAGCTACATGCCTTTCATCAAGGGCGGCGGGCTGTTCGTGCCGACCACCAAGCATTACAACCTCGGCGATGACCTGTTCCTGCTGATCAACCTGCTCGAAGACAAGGAACGTCTGCCAGTCACCGGCACGGTCGCATGGATCACGCCGCAGGGCGCGCAGGGCAATCGCGTCGCCGGCATCGGCGTGCAATTTTCCGAATCACCCGAGGGCGAGGTCGCGCGGCAGCGCATCGAGGCGGTGCTGGGCGCCAAACTGGCTTCGGAAAAGCCGACCTACACGCTTTGAGTGGAGCCGCGCTGCGTCCTGGACGCGTGTCGATTGGACTGCGGGCGTTCAGCTCGGTCTGCGCAGCGTGGTGAGGCGAATGGCGTAAGCTGTTGCGAATCATATGATTGGATTGGGATCCAGGACACGGTTAGTGCGTGACGCAACAATCGGTTGCGTGTTGACCGGCGCGATGGCTACGCAGCAGACTGCCGGCACCCCTTCGGCGCGGATTTCCAAGTGAAGACACGGACTACAGGCCGGGCCGCCCGGATGGCATTGGTTTTCGGTTTGCTGCTGCTGCTGGGTGCATGTGGTGGCGGGGGAGGAAGTGCGGCCGCGACCTCGGCTGGTTCAGCACCATCGGCGCCTCCCGTCGCAGGTTCATTCACGATGGCACTGAACCCCTCGGCGCTCACGGTCGCCGCAGGCGCAGGGATTCCATCGAGTCTGACCATCACGCCTTCGGGAGGATTCTCGGGGAGCGTGACGCTGGCGCTCACCAGTGCGCCAGCAGGGGTCACTGTCGCCCCAGCAACGGTAAGCGTCAGCGGTGTCACGACCACGCAAGTTACGGTGACGCCAGCGGCATCCGTGGCGCCTGGCACCTACAGTTTCGACTTGCAGGGCACGAGCGGTACGATCACCGCGACGGCAAGCCTGACGCTCACAGTCGAGCAGGCGCGACAGCCTCGCCTTCTCCTTGATGCGACTACGCTGGCAACGTTGCGTGCACGCGCCGCTGCCAACACGCCCCAGTGGCAGGCGCTGAAAGCTGCGTGTGATTCGCTAATCGGCGGCACGGTCAATTATCCGACCCAGGCTACCTATCCCAATTTGCCGAACCTCGGATCGGGTTACGAGGGCGAGTCTTACTTGCCAGCGCTTCTGAACGAGGCGATGTGCTACCAGGTCCTTGTCAGCACCGATCCGGTCGCCGCAGCGCCTTATGGTGCCAAGGCTGTGGACATCCTGATGAAGATGTCGACGCCGTACACGACCGGCAGCAACAATCTCGGCGAGAACCCGATGACCGATGACGGCTACGTCATCCGCTTCTATGGCGTCGGTTTCGGGCTGGGGTACGACTGGCTCTACAATCTGCTGACTCCGGCTCAGCGTCAGCAGGTCTACACGACTGCGAACACATGGATCAGCGCCTGGGAAAACCCGAACAGCCCATCGAACTTTGCCTACGTGAACCCACAGGGCAACTACTACGCCGGCTACTTCCATGCCTTGGCCGTCATCGCGCTCGCCACGCAGGGCGACAACCCACAGGCTGACACGGAATGGAACGACTGGCTCAACAGCCAGTTTTATGCCCGCGTGCAGCCCTACTATCAAAAGCACCTGTTGGGCGGTGGCTGGCCTGAAGGGTTTGCCAATTACGCGCCGCTCGGCATCCTCAATATGAGCCTGCCGATGCGCGAAGTCATGACTGCGAAAGGGATCAATCTGATCACCGGGTCGGCGCCTTACAGCTATCCGCTGGATATCGCCAACTACGTGATGCAGTTCACCTGGCCGTCGCTCAACTACTTCGACGACCGCGACACGAATCACTCGAACAGCAACACGCAACCGCCCGGGACGCCATCTGTTGGCATGTTCCAGGAAATCGGCGGCGAACTTGCATACTGGAAGTCTCCGCTGGCACCGGTGTTCAACCAATACACGCAGGATGTCACCCAGGCGACATCGAATTTCTGGCCGGCAGATCCATGGCTTGCTTTTCTAGAGGTTGATCCGAACGCGCCGACGGCCCCCTTGACGACACTGCCCCTGTCCTATCTGGCACCCGGCATGGGCGCGGTGTCGGCACGCTCCAACTGGACCACCAGTGCAAGCTGGATGTCGTTTCGCGCTGGACCGTACGTCAACAACCCGAACGCCGGTGAGGAGTATTTCGATCAGGGCAGCCTGGCACTGGTCCGCGGCGGCACGCCCTTGCTGGTCAATGCGGGCGGCTGGTTGGTGCATAACCCCAACGGGACCGCCGACGAGAATGATGTTTACAACGACAACTATGGCAAGACCAACGGCACGGTCTACATGGGGAATCGTCAGCTCTACAACATCTTCTATGTGCGCGACATGAGTGGCAGTTCGGTGGTTTATCCCTATGGGCAGGCGGCATACACCACCGAAAACTACAACGTGCGCACCCAGGTTACTGGTTTCGAGGATGGTGGCTCTTACGTCTATGTGCTGGCCACGCATCTGGAGGACATGTACCGATCCTTCTCCGGCAGTCCGGCCGTTGCGGCGTGGGCCCGTGAGATCGTCTACCTGCGCCCCAACCGCTTCGTGGTCTATGACCGGACCACTGAAGGCAGTTCCAGTTATGACCAGTACATGGCCTGGGCCTTTCCCGCGAGTCCGACAGCGGCCACCGCACCGAGTGGCGAGAACGTGCTGGACGTGAACTACAACGGACAATTCGCCGGTGCGATGACCACGGTGCTGCCAGCCGGTGCGAAGTTGACCACATTGCCGCTGTATCCGGGTGACAACCCGGTCAAGGTTTACCAGACCCAGGTGCGTCCACCCAACAGCAACGTCAACCAGCAGTGGCTGACTGTGTTCGACCTGTCCTCGTCGGCTTCCACTGTTGCCGGTGCCACGCCCGTCACGAATGCACAGGGCGGCATCACTGGCGTGGTGCTTACCGACAACGGTAGTGGCAACGGCAACGACGTGGTGATTTTCAGCACCGGCACCCCGGGTACTCCGATTTCGGGAACGATCTCCTACACGGTTCCTGCGAGTGCAGCCGAGCATGTGATCACCGAGCTCCAGCCATCTACCAGTTACAGCGTCACTGCGGCCGCAAGCGGTGGCACGCTCACGATAACGGTGGCCCCGGGAAGCGGCTACACGACCAGTGCCCAGGGCATTCTGCACTTCAATGTCTCCGCCGCCGGGACGGTCAGCGGCTAGCAGGGCAGGCCGCGGCGTTTCCGTCGGCAGCGCCGCGGCAAGGCCGGAGGCTATTCGTCCTCGTCGGCTGCGGTGAGGTGCTGGAATGTCCGTGCGCCACTGCCCTGGGCAACGCTGCTCCAGCGGATGATGACCGGCCGGCGGCTGCGTTCGTGGAAGCCACAAGCCAGGAGTGCCGCGACAGTATGAGGCGAGCCGGCATACTCGATCGAGATGGCGCGACATCCGATCTGACGGCTGGCACGTACCAGCGCGTCAATATGGGACGAGGCCAGACCGGTCGCACCCAGATCCGACCAGAAGTCGCGCACATGCAGGGTGTCATCAAGCACCTGGCAGGCGAACCAGGCCAATAGCGTTTCAGGATCGCGTGGGGCGCATAACACCAGATAGCGTGTCCGCGCGGCGTCAAAACCCTCGAAACGCCAGGTCAGGAATGCGACATCGCGAACCGTGATGGGGCCGTCACCACGTGGGGACTTCTGCCAAAGCGCATCCATGCGCGAGTCCGCGCAATCCTGCCAATTGGCGCGCACGCCGGCTTTCCGAATGCGATACAGCGGCAAATGGCGGAATCGACCTATGGCATCGAGCACCCAGGCAAGCGGCCTGGCGATCGGGGGCAGCATGATCCGTTCGAGGTACCGCCTGTAGCGCAATACATAAGAGTAGCGGACCAGATCACAGGCCACGGTGTATTCCAGGCGCTTGGCGACCGCCAGCGACTTCGGATTCGGGAATCCGTAAATCATCTCGAAACGACTGGCGGCAGCGGCAATCAACGCGGACTGCATGATCAAGGCGGGTCCAAGCGAGCGATGCCGCTGCGTGACTGCCATGTCGACCAGCACGCCCGCGCGGATTTCGCGCCCCTGCCATAGCATCCGGCGCGGACCCGCGGCACATGTGCCGATCCATGTTGCACTGGGTTCATGGCGCAGGAGCGCCAGCAGCGGCTGGCCCCAAGGGCAGCCGAGATAGAACCAGTCGTACTTGGGCGCATGACGCGCAGGCTGACCCAGGTTGCCCTGCCAGATGGCGACGACTGTATCGCGGTCCTGCACGCAATCGCCGATCCTGGTCGTATAGACTTGGCTGGCTTCAGTGCTGGCTGGGTTCACGCGTCTGTACCTGCAGTCAGCGCTTCCTCATCGCCGAGCAGGATGGGGGCACGGTGCAAGTAGCGCGTGCTGCGGCGCTTGGACTGGATGTCTGTGTACACCGCCTGCGCGGCAGCCTCGGAGGTATCCAGCGCGCGCGCGAGTTCACCGATCGACACATTGTGGTCCAGCGCCCAGAGCGCCAGATCCATCTGCTTCCATGGCAGGGCGAAATAGAACTCGTCCTGGCCTTGCGCCAGACTATAAGTATCGGTGGTTGGCGTGGCCGTGCTGACGCATTTCGGCAGGCCCAGATGCTGCGCCAAGGCGTAGACCTGGGACTTGTACAGGTGTGCGATGGGCTTGATGTCCGCGGAGCCGTCGCCGTTTTTGACGAAAAACCCCTGGTCGTATTCCAGCCGGTTGGGTGTGCCGACAACGGCATAGTTCAGCCGGTCGGCATGGAAGTACTCCAGCGTCTTGCGCAGACGTTGCTTGTGGCTGGTGGCCGCAACGATCTGCAGATACTCGGCGTGGCCCAGCGCGCGCTCGTGCAGCACGCCATCCGGTGACTGGGCGACAAGCCTGAAATGATTGATCCGCCCATCGAGGCCACCGCTGATGGCAAGTTTCATGCGCCAGTCGCTGGTGTATTCAGGCAGTGCCTTGCGCACAGCCTCGTCGCGGGCGTCGTAGCAGCCGATGGCTGACAGGGCAGGCGCAATGTCGAAGGTCTCCACGCGTACGCCAAGATATTCCGCAAGAATGCGCGCATTGCTTGCACTGGCATCTGCCGAGTCGCGTTCGGGCAGGATGAGCGTGAGCATGCGTGCGGCGCCCACGGCTTCCACGGCCAGTGCCGCGCAGACGGCGCTGTCGACACCGCCTGAGATGGCCACCACCAAGCCGCGTTTGTGCAGTACGCGTGCGGTGACCTCGCGCATCCGAGCGGCGATCCGCGCAGTTTCCTGCGCGTAGTCCAGATCGAACACGGTCCAGTCCAGCGTGCTCATGAAACCTCCAGGGTCATCTGGTGCCTCGGCACTGCGCCATGGAATCATGCCGGCAACAACCCGCTGATCCTGCTTCAATCCACGGCGCGGCGGGAGAGAATGACACGGACTTCACCGCCTGCATCGGTAACGGTACGGATTTCGGAATATGCCTTGACATGTTGCAGGCGTCGGGCCAGTGCCGGCCCCTGTCCAGCGCCGACTTCGATGGCCAGCCAGCCGCCCGGATGTAACAACTGCGGCGCATCTTCGAACAGACGCATCAGGATCGTGACCCCGAGCGGACCACCGTCGAATGCAAGCCGTGGTTCGTATCTGGCGATTTCATCGGCCATGCGGTCGACCTTGGCGCTGTGGATATAGGGCGGTGCGCAGACGATCAGACTCGTCCGGTTGAGGAATTCGGGTACGAGAAAAGGCTCCAGCAGATCACCGATACGGAACTGCACACGATCCTGCAAGCCGAGGTGGGCACCATTGCGCTGCGCAAAAGCGACCGCCTCCTCGCTCAAATCCGTTGCGAATACCCGCGCATGGGGACAGTTGTGCGCGATGGCAAAGGCAAGATTTCCCGAGCCCGTACAGACGTCGATGACCCGTGGCGAAGCACAGTCTTGGTCCACATCCAGCAATTCCAGCACCGCGTGGGCCAGCATCTCGGTTTCCACGCGCGGGATCAGCGCCTGCGGCGCACTCAGCATCTCCAGCCCCATGAAATGCTGGCGACCGGTGAGATAGGCAAGTGGCTCCCCGGCCAGACGTCGGTTGACCAGTTCGATGACGGCATCGCTGGGTGAGTCGGTGGGCAGTGGCGGCGCCTCGCCCATGGCGGCGATTGCCGACTTCGGATTGCCCGCGGCGGTGTGCCATAGCGCACGCAGGGTGTTTTCTGGCGTTTCCTCGGGCTTGTCCGGCAAGGTCACCAGATGCTGCGCGAGGCGTGCGTGCAGCGCGGCATAGGTTTCAACGCTCATGGACGCTCCAGTTCCACAATGGCGGTCTCCAGTAGCGCGCGCTTGTCGACCTTGCCGTTGGCTGTCCTCGGCAGTTCAGCACACAACACGATCTGCTGCGGCACCATGAAGGTCTCCATCAGGGCCATGCATTTTGCGCGGATCTGGCCGCCGCTCATCGCGCAACCCGGCTGCAGTGCCACATAGGCGCGCACGGCCTGACCGAGCAGTTCATCCGGCACGCCGACGACGGCAACTTCGCGGATGCCGTCGAGCACCAGCATGGCGTTTTCGACTTCGACCGGACTGACCTTCTCGCCACGCGACTTGATGATGTCGTCGCTGCGCCCGACGAAGTACAGATAGCCTTCGTCGTCCATGCGGAAGTAGTCCTGGGTGCACAACACGCGTTCGCCCGGCAAACGGCTGGGCCTGAGCATCCGCGCCGACAGGTCCGGGCGGTTCCAGTAGCCCAGCATCACGTGCGGACCACGCACATGCAGGATGCCGGTTTCGCCGGCCGGCACAGGCTGGCCATCGGCGGTGAGCAGGAAGATTTCCGTCCCTGGAATCGCCTTGCCGACCGAGCCGGGCTTGGCATCGAGCAGCTCCGGTTCGAGATAGCTGACCCGTTTGCATTCGGTCAGGCCGTACATCTTGTAGATCAGCGCGTGCGGGAAGATCTCGCGTAGTTGCACGGTCGTGGCATCGGCCAATGCGGCAGCCGTGTTGGTCATGCGCGTGACCTGCTCGAAACGCAACGGCTCGCGCCGGTGCATGGATAGCAGCATGCTGAAGATGGTCGGTACACCCGGAAACACGGTGACGCCGAATTCGCGCATGCGTGCAAACACCTTGGCCGGGAACGTGAACGAACGCTCCAGCACCAGCGTGGCGCCGAGGTGCACGGCCATGAGCAACTGGTACAACCCGTAATCGAACGACAACGGCAGCACGCAGAGCAGGCAGTCGTCGCTGCCCAGACGCAGATACTCGACCAGGCTGCCGACGGCGAAGACCATCGACTGGTGGGTCTGCATCACGCCCTTCGGCTGACCGGTACTGCCGGAGGTATAGATCAATGCTGCCAGGTCGAGCGGAATCGTGCCCGCGCACGGCGGGCGCATGGGCGCATTGCGGACGACTTCGTCAAAGGACTCGATGGCACGCGCATCGGGAAGCGCCCCCGAGCAGATCACGATCAATGCATCGTGTCGGCGATCGAGCAGCGGCAGGAACTCGTGCGCAATATGGCCGTCAGTGATCAACGCGCGCGCGCCGCTGTCCTCGAGGATGAAATCGAGCTTGGCGGATTTGGTCTGCGGATTGACCGGCAGGATCACCGCACCTGCCATCAGTACTGCATAGACCGACACCACGCAGGGCCAGGTGTTGTCCATATAGAGAGCCACGCGATCGCCGCGCACCACACCGCGATCGGCCAGCGCAGATGCCAGGCGCTGCGCGCTGTCCAGCAGTTCGCCATAGGTATGGACGATGCCCTCGGTGACCACCGCCGGTTTATGTGCGCGTTCAGGAAAGTCGGCACTTGCCAGCAGGGCGTCGTGCAGCAGACGGGTCGCGCGTTGGCTCATTGCGTGCCCTGCAGGCGCAGGACAAAGCGGACCATGTTGTCCACCGTGTCGAAGTTCTCCGGCAGCATTTCGCTGGCCCTGATCGACAGGCCGAATTCACCTTCGAGGAACATCACGATCTCGAGTACGCCGGTCGAATCGATGACGCCCTGCTCAAGCAGCGACGCATCGTTGGCGAGGTCGGCCGCGTTGTCGCTGAAAAGAAGGTTCTCCAGGATGTAACCGCGGATCTTCGACTCGATTTCGGTTGCCTGCTGCGCCATGCACATTCCCCTGTCATCGCTCGCGAACGATTTCGCGGCGGGGCATTGTATTTCGGGCACAGGCGGCGCCTGCATTCTTACGGACTGTGAGGTTGTTCCTCCGCAGCACGCCGCTGCCGCAAGAACGTCTCGTCGAGCAGCATGGTCGAGAGAATGCCTACGAACGCCTGATTGTCGGCAAAGCCTAGCGCATCGCCACGACGGCATTTGTCAACAAGTTTGCCAACAGCCGCGGCGTCGAAATAGCCAGCCGCGCGGATGCGTTCGCTTCCCATCAAATCCGCCACGTAGTCCAGCGGTGCGCCATGGTGGAAGAAACTCTGGTGGTCGGGTGCGCGGTACGGCTGCTTGCTGCGCTGCTGGATCAGAGGCGGCAGCAGGCCGTCCAGCGCACGCCGCAGCAGATACTTCTCCTTCAGGCCGCGGATCTTCCAGTGTGGCGGCAGTCGGTTGGCAAACTCGATGAGGCGGTGATCGAGGTAGGGGAAGCGGCCCTCGATCGAATGCGCCATGCCCGCGCGGTCACCCTGCGCCGGCAGCAGGTAGGCCGCCAGCAGAGACTTCGCTTCCAAGTATTGGTCGCGGGCTAGTGGGCTCCACGATACGAGTTCCCGCGGCAGCTTCTGCTCGTACCAGTCCAGCGGGTCCCAGGGGCCGATGCTGGCTCGCATCTCCCGCGACAGGAACCGCAGCGCGCGCTGCGAAGTCGTCCAGCGTGGTGCGTGTGCGAACACCGGCCGGTCGATGGCTTCGAGTCCCTTGCCGAAGAAGGACTGCGCCAGTGCGGCATTGGCGACGGGAGAGTTTTCCAGATAGCCATACAGTCGCTCCAGCAGCCTTGGCCGCAGCCGTGAATCGGGCTGGCGCGCCCAGAAGCGGCGGATCTTGGCTTCCTTGAAGATGTCGTAGCCGGCAAAGACCTCGTCCGCGCCTTCACCGGTCAGCACGACCTTGTAGCCCGATTCGCGCACGCGCCGCGACAACAACATCAGTGGCACCGCTGCCGTGCGCAGCACGGGTGCCTCGACGTGGCGGATCAGTGCCGGGAATTGTTCGCCGATGTCGCGTGGCGTGCAGCGCAGCGTCGTGTGCGCGGTGCCGAGGTGGCGCACCATGGTGTCTTGGTACACGCTCTCGTCGAACTCGGCCTCCGCGAAAGTGATGCCAAAGGTGCGGATAGGCGTGCTGGTGAAACGGCTGGCCAGAGCGACGATGCCCGAGGAGTCCAGTCCGCCGCTGAGATAGGCACCTACCGGTACGTCGGCGCGCAGTTGCAGACGCACGGCATCGATCAGCAGCGCACGCAGTTCCTCCGCGGCGGCCTCGATGGAGCCATGGCCACGCACTCCGCACTCCGCGCCGGCCACCGGGAAGCGCCAGTCCCAGTAACGCGTCAGCATCTCGCGCCGGTCAGCCTCCACCGTCAACAAGTGACCGGCCGGCAAGCTCTCGATGCCCCGGAATACCGTCGTGGGATCCACCGGTCCCCAGTAACTCAGCGTCTGCACCAGGCCCAGCGGATCCAGCGCGGCACGGTCCGGCAGCACTGCCAGCAGTGCCTTGATCTCCGAGCCGAACCAAAGTCGTCCCGCAGCGCGCGCGAGGAACAGCGGGCGGATGCCGGTGCGGTCGCGCGCCAGCAGCAGGCGCCGTCGCTCGTCATCCCATAGCGCGATCGCGAACTGCCCGTTCAGATGCTGGACGAAATCGTCGCCATGCTGCTCGTACAGGTGGACGATGACCTCGGTATCCGATTGCGTGTAGAAGCGGTGGCCCTCGCGTTCGAGCTGCGCACGCAGTTCGCGGTAGTTGAAGATCTCGCCGTTGAACACGGTCCAGACGGTGCCGCGCTCGTTGCGGATCGGCTGCTCGCCAGTCATCAGATCGATGATCGACAGACGCGCATGTGCCAGGCCGATGCCGTTTCCGACATGGAAGCCGTAACCGTCCGGGCCGCGGTGACGAAGCGTGTGGATCATCGTCTCGAGCGCGGTGCGCATCGACGTCGGTGCAATCGGTGGGCCGAGGCAACCCGCAATTCCGCACATGTCGAGACCGGTCTCCAGGCTGGCGCGCCGATGGATGGTAGATCGCCGGCGCATCGCCGGCGCCACGCAAACGCATGCGCGCAGCAATCCTATCGCAGTGCGTAGGCAGGTCAGGCTCCTTGACGCAGGGCTGCGCGTCAGTTTTAAGTCGGCGTCAACACCCTTCCCACTACTGACCAAACACCGCCACCTCGCGCGCGAAGAATTGCGGCTTCATGGACATCCA
>DZBX01000350.1 GCA_022730075.1 Rhodanobacter sp.
GCCACCCGTCGCGCCTGCGCACGCGCCGCCTCGTCTACCTCAAGCCCGCTGTGATACATGGCCGACAGGGCTGCCTTGCCGTGGCGCAACACCTCCAGGCGCAGCGCCAGATCGCTATGCACGCGCACGGTCTGCCCGCGCAAAAGCTCGCGCTCGGACAAAAGAGCCGCCAGCTCGCAGGCCAGACGCGCCTGCCCAAGCTCTGCCCCGCGCAACAATACATGCGCCAAACGCGGGTGTAGCGGCATGGCGGCAAGCTCGCGACCGTGCGCGCTAATGCGCCCATGAGCATCCAATGCGCCAAGCGCTTGCAGGGTTTGCTGTGCCTGCACAAGCTGGGATTTCGGTGGTGCATCCAGCCAGAACAACTCATCCGCCGCCGCGCCCCATGCCGCCAGTTCCAGCGCCAAGGGCAGCATGTCCGCACGCCGTATCTCAGGCTCGGTCTGCGGCATCAGGGCGGTATGCTCGCTTTCTCCCCACAGCCGAAAACACAGTCCAGCACTCAAACGCCCAGCCCGCCCACGTCGCTGCTCGGCATTCGCCCGGCTGATTTTTTGTGTCAGCAGGCGGGTCATGCCGCTGGCCGGGTCAAACTGCGCCACCCGCACCAGCCCGCTGTCCACCACGGCCTGCACGCCCTCAATGGTCAGGCTGGTCTCAGCAATATTGGTTGCCAAAATCACCCGACGGCGTAAAACATCACGGCTTAGCACGGCATGTTGCGCCTTGAGTTCCAGTTCACCATGCAGCGGTAACACATCCACCGCAGGCAGGGAATGCGCGGCCAGAGCCTCTGCCGCACGCTGAATCTCGCGCTTGCCGGGCAAGAACACCAGCACATCACCCTCAACCTCACTCAGCGCACGTTTAACCACCACGGCGACATGCGCCTCCAGCCCCAGGCCGCGCGCGGGCGGCAGGTAATGCACCGCCACCGGAAACACCCTGCCCGCACTTTGCACCACCGCCGCATCCAGACGCTCGGCCAGACCAACGC
>DZBX01000351.1 GCA_022730075.1 Rhodanobacter sp.
GGGGTGTTGATACTGCTTACGGTCGCCATCGTGCTGGCCGTTACGTATGCCGGTGTAAGGATATTCCAGCCCTCTGGGATGCCGTTCTCCGTCAACGTCGTGAATTCCCATGCCGCGGTGATCCTGCCGATTCCCGGCATCCCGCTGCCGAAGGCCCTCGAGCCGGGCGATCGAGTCGATCTCGCCGCGACGCCACGCTCGACCCGCATTGCGATCAGCCGATTCGTGCAATTCGACGACAACCTGCCCGTCGGGCACACCTACGAGTTCGCGATACGCCGCGGGCAGGCAAACGTCATGGTGCCGGTCACGACTGTCGATACCAGCACCGGCACCGGCGCGCTGTGGTCGGAGTGGGCGTTTCTTTGCTTCGTCGTACTGCTCGGTGGCATTGCGCTGCTCGCCTCGTGGCGCGGCCGCGATCGAGCCGCCGCGGGCTTGGCGCTCTGGGCCATCGCCTTTGTGGTCGGCCTCCCGGGTGGCTCGGCGCCACTCGATGGCAGACTCGGGCTGAGTGTCCAATTGGGCGTCGACGCGTTGTACCTGCTCGCGCGGGTCGGCTTCTACGTGATGGTCGAGTCCATGGCGGGCACCGCACTGACCCCGCGGACCCGGACGCTCTGGCGTGCGAGTTTCCTCCTCCTCCTCGGTGCGGGGGTTGCCGTGACCCTGGGCGGACCCCTCGTCTTCGTCGCTTACGGTTGGGCGGAATTCATGCGGTCCCAGTATGGGTTTGTCTTGACCGCCAGTTATCTGGTCCCGGTGGCCTTGCTTTTTGCGAACTATCGGCATGCGGATGGAGCACAGCGGCTGCGGCTGCGCTGGATGCTGTGGAGCAGCGTGGTGTTCGTCGCCTCGGTTTTCTTGAATAACACGCCATTACTGGGTTTCTTGGCATCAGATATAACGAACACGCTCATGTTGCCGATCGCCATGGCCGGCTTCCTGTATGCGGTACTGCGCCATCGCGTGGTGGACGTCTCGTTCGTCCTCAATCGCG
>DZBX01000162.1 GCA_022730075.1 Rhodanobacter sp.
TCAGGCGCAGGCCCAGCTCGGCGTCCTCGCAGATGGTCCACTCCGACCAGCCGCCATCGCCCTCCAGCGCCGCGCGCCGCACCAGGGTCATGGTGCCGTGCTGGATGATGGCGTTGCGTTCGTTGCGGTGGTGCATGCCGATGCGGAAGAAGCCGTCGAACTCCCACGCGGTCATGCGCCGGAACGCGTTGTGCTCGAAATCGCGGTGCGCCTGCGGGCACTGCACCACGGCCACCTGCGGGTTCTCGAAGTAACCGCACAGGCGCGATAGCCAGTCCGCGTGCACCACGTAGTCGGCATCGACGACGGCCACGACCTCGGCGCGCGCATCGGTCTCCTTGAGGCCGAAGTTCAACGCGCCGGCCTTGAATCCTGGCCACGGCGCCAGGTGATAGAAATGGAAGCGTCGCCCCAGCGTTTCGCAGTGCGCCTGCAGCGGTTTCCACACCGCTTCGTCGCGGGTGTTGTTGTCGATCACCAACACCTCGAAGTGCGCGTAATCGAGCGCGGCCAGCGAATCGAGCGTGGCGATCACCATCTCCGGCGGCTCGTTGTAGCAGGCCAGATGGATCGACACGAAGGGCTGGCGCTCGGCGGGCAGCGCGTCCAGCAGCGGGAAATGTCGCTGCCAGCGTCGGTGCCACAGCACCTCGACGAACTCGAAACCGTTGATCAGCAGCACCGCGAGGATCGCCAGCTGCGCCGGGAACAGGATCACCAGCATGGCCCAGTCGACCGGATCGAGATAGAACGCGAACGGCACCGTCACCGACCACGCGATCAGCCCCGCGGCGAGCTGCATCAGCGCCAGGAAAAACAGTCGCCCGCGCACGCGGAAGCGCTCGAAATAGCGCGCGAACAGCAGCATCGGCAGCAGTGCGAGCAAGGACGCCGCCAGCGCCTTCCACGGCCAGTGCGGGTCCTCGAGGATCGGGCCGGTGAGCGGGAACTTCAGTTTGCGGTCGGCGCCGAACATGCCCCAGTAGGCGCCGACGCGGCCTTCGCCCAGGTTCTCCTTCCACGGCTGGTCGAAGGCTTCCATCAGGTAATAGTCGATGTGCCGCGCCTTGGCCACGTTGAGCCACTGGCGCAGGAACAGCGCCTCGTTGGCCAGGCTGGGCTCGGCGTAGCGGTAGCGGTCGCCATTGCTCGGCCAGCCCACTTCGCCGATCACGATGGGCTTGCCGGGGAACATGCGCTTGAGCTGCTCGTAGTGCATCAGCACGTTGCCCACGGCGTCCTTGCGCGGCACGCCCTCCCAGTAAGGCAGCAGGTGCACGGTGATGAAATCGACGTGGTCGGCCAGCTCCGGGTAGGTCTCCCAGATGTGCCAGGGCTCGGCGGTGGACACCGGCTGGCGGATGGCGGCGCGCGCGCGATCGAGATAGCGCATCAATTCGGTCGGCGCCATGTCGTGGCGCAGCAGCACCTCGTTGCCGACGATCACGCGCGTGATGGTGTGCGGATAGCGGTGCGCCTGCTCGATCAGCGCCTGCAGTTCCTGCTCGTTGTGGCGCTTGTCCGAATCCAGCCACGCGCCGGCCATCACGTGCATGCCGTAATTGCGCGCCAGGCGCGGAATCTCCGGCGTCTGCAGCGAGGCATAGGTGCGGATGCGGTGCGTGTAATGCGACAGCGTGGCCAGGTCCGAGCTGATTTCGGCCGGGGTCGGATAGTCGCCGGTCAGCGGGCTCTGGAAGCGACGATAGGCGCTGTAGGCGAAGCCGTGGATCGGTCCGCTCCAGCCCGGCGCAGCGACCGGACGATTGGCCCAGGCCCACAGGCCGAAGTTGGCTGCGGCCACCAGCAAGGCCAGCAGCAACGCGCGCAACCACGAGCGGGCGGGAGATGCGGAAGAGGGGGCCAAGCGCCAGGCTCGCGCGCCGCAACCAGCGCGGCTGAAGTACGCGAGCTTAGCGGACTGGCCGGCGCCGGCCAATGCAGCCGGCACCGGATTTCATGGCGCGCTCAGGCGCGCCGGGCGTATCAGCGCAGCAGCGAGCGCAGCATCCACGCGGTTTTCTCGTGATATTGCAGGCGCTGCGTGGCCAGATCGGCGGTGGGCTGGTCGTCGGCCTTGTCGGCCAGCTTGAACGTGGCGCGGCCGATACGCACGCAGGATTCGTGGCCGGCGACCAGTTGCTGCACCATGGCCTTCCAGTCGGGCACGCCGGTTTCTTCCTTGATCGTGCTGAGCTTGCCGAACTGGCTGTAGGAGCCCGGTGCGTAGACATCCAGCGCGCGCATGCGCTCGGCGATCAGATCCGCGGCGAGCCACAACTCGTTGTACTGGGTCTCGAACATCAGATGCAGGGTGTTGAACATCGGTCCGGTGACGTTCCAGTGGAAGCCGTGGGTCTTCAGATACAGCGAATACGTATCCGCGAGCAGCACGGACAGGCTCTTGGCGATGGTTTCGCGCTCTTTCTTGCTCAGGCCGATTTCGATGGCCATGACGTTCTCCTTGGTTGGATCGGGGTCGGCGCATTCATCATCGGGCAAAGGTGAGTGCCGTCTCGACTATCATGCGCCACCCCGAATACGTGGCGCCAGCGCGCGCCGGCATCAAGGGCATGACCTCAATCAGCGAGCTGCGCCGCGGGCTGGAAACGGTGCTGACGCGCGAGCGTGCGCGGCTGGCCGCGCGGCTGCGCGCATTGGGCGCTGCGCCGGATGGCGAGAAGCTGGCGGCGCTGGCGCGCGACATCGACGCTTCGCGGCAGCGTCGCGCCGCGCGCGCCGCCAGCGTGCCGCAGGTGGCCGTCGATGACGCACTGCCCATCGCGCGCCATGCCGACGAAATCGTCGCCGCGCTGCGCGCGCATCCGGTGCTGATCCTGGCCGGCGAGACGGGCTCGGGCAAGACCACGCAACTGCCCAAGCTGTGCCTGGCCGCCGGACGCGGCGTGGCCGGCATGATCGGTTGCACGCAGCCACGGCGCCTGGCCGCGCGCGCGGTGGCGCGGCGCGTGGCCGAGGAGCTGCACACCGAGGTTGGCGCGCTGGTCGGCTTCCAGGTGCGCTTCAACGAGCAGGTCGGCGAGCGTGCGCTGGTCAAGTTCATGACCGACGGCATCCTGCTGGCCGAGACGCAGGGCGATCGCACCCTGTCGGCGTACGACACGCTGGTCATCGACGAGGCGCACGAGCGCAGCCTCAACATCGATTTCCTGCTGGGTTACCTGCAGCGCCTGCTGCAGCGACGGCCCGATCTCAAGCTCATCGTCACTTCGGCCACGCTGGACACCGCGCGCTTCGCGCAGCATTTCGGCGGTGCGCCGGTGATCGAGGTGGAAGGGCGCGGCCATCCAGTGGAGCTGCGCTGGCGGCCGCCACAAGGTCGCGGTGAGGCCAACCTGCCCGAGCAGGTGGCTGCGGCGCTGGACGAGATCACGCGCGAGGATGGTCGTGGCGACGTGTTGGTTTTCCTGCCCGGCGAGCGCGAGATCCGCGATACGCATCTGGCGTTGGAGCGGCGCCGCTACCGGCACACCGAAATCCTGCCGCTGTACGCGCGCCTGTCTGCCGCCGAGCAGGACCGCGTGTTTCATCCCGGCCCTGCGCGGCGTGTGGTGCTGGCCACCAATGTCGCCGAAACCTCGCTCACCGTGCCGCGCATCCGCTACGTCATCGACAGCGGCAGCGCGCGCGTCAAGCGCTACAGCGCGCGCAGCCAGATCGAACGTCTCTACATCGAGCCGATCGCGCAATCGGCGGCCGAGCAGCGCAAGGGCCGCTGCGGCCGCGTCGGCCCCGGCGTGTGCGTGCGCCTGTACGCCGAGGACGACTTCGCCGCACGGCCGCGTTACGCCGACCCCGAGCTCAAGCGCAGCGCGCTGGCCGGCGTGATCCTGCGCATGCTGAGCCTGGGTCTGGGCGAGGTCGAGTCGTTCCCATTCATCGACGCGCCGGAGCCACGCGCCTGGGCCGAGGGCTGGCGGCGCCTGGCCGAGATCGGCGCGGTGGACGCGCAGCGCACGCTCACCCGTATCGGTCGCGAGATCGCCGCGCTGCCCATCGACGTGAGCCTGGCGCGCATGCTGGTCGAAGGCGCGCGTCTGGGCGTGGCCGAGCCGCTGCGCGCGCTGACCGCCTTCCTCAGCATCCAGGATCCGCGCGAACGCCCGGCCGAGGCGCGCGCCGCCGCCGATGCCGCGCACGCGGTGTGCGCCGACAAACGCTCCGACTTCCTCGGCGTGCTCAATCTGTGGGCGGCCTACCAGGAGGCGCACGAAGAGCTCACCCAGTCGAAACTGCGCGACTGGTGCGAGCGCCATTTCGTGAGCTTTCTGCGCATGCGCGAGTGGCGCGAGCTGCATCGGCAACTGCGCGT
>DZBX01000163.1 GCA_022730075.1 Rhodanobacter sp.
GGCGCGACCGCCAGATCCTGCTGGTACAGGAACGCGCGTTGCAGCGTCACGCTGCGGCTGGCGCCGTCGGCGCGCACCGTGTAGGTGCCTGGCGGCAGATCGTCGACGCGGTAGTAGCCCCACTGGTCACTGGAAAGTGTTTTCACCGCCTTGCCCTGCGCATCCAGTATTTCGATGGCGACATTGGCCAGCGGCTGGCCATCGCGGGTGACGCGTCCGGCAAATCCCAGGCGCAGCGAGACATGGAAATCGGCGGTGGTGGTCACGCCCGCGCGCACCTGCACCCACGGCGCGGCCGTATCCGGCACCAGATCGATGGGCATGTGTTCGGCATCCAGCTGCACGCGGTACACGCCGGGCGCCAGATTCGGAATCAGGTAATGGCCATCGCGGTCGAGTTTGCCGCGTGGACGGCCATCCACCAGCAATGGCACGCCGGCCAGGTCGGACCAGTGCACGTTGGCCGGCAGCTCGCCGCTGACCCGCCCCGCGATGACGCCCACGCGGGCCGCGTAGCTGCCCATGCTGCCGCGCGTCAGGCCCGAGGGGGTGACCGCGAAATCGGCCACGAGCACGAATTGCACCAGCAGTCCGCCGACCCCGGGAATGGCGGCGTTGAGCGGGTCGTTTTGCACCTGCAGGTGCGCGGAGAGTCCTGGGATCGCCTCGACCGCGGCGTCCAGCAGATAGCCGAAGCGACCGCGTCCTTGCAGCAGCCCCGCGGTCCACATCACCGGACGCGGTCCGCGCCACATGCCGCTGAGCAAGGCCGAGTAGCGCGTGCCGAGATAACCGTCGTGCGTGGCCGCCAGCGTCGTGCTGTAGCCATCACGGAAGCTGTGCTGCCACTGCGCCTGATTCACGCCGGAATAGCGGCTCAGCGAGACCTGATCGCGGGCATCCGGCAGCCACGAGGCGTTCCAGGCGTAGTTGCCGAAATAATCGGGCATGGCGCTCAGGCCGAGGCTGGCGTAGGGGCGCCAACTGAAGCCGGGCTTGAGGAAGCGCACGTTCTGATCCAGCGTGGGATCGTAGGCGTCGCGACCGCTGAGGCTCAGCCCCAGATCCGCCCGCGCATTCCAGTTGAGCGTGGCGTAGCGGTCGTACGATTCCGCCGTGTAGCCGGGGAAATAATCGGCCCCGCGCTGGATCGCATAGCCGCTCCAGGACACGCTTTTCGACTGGCCGTTGCCGCTCACGCTCCAGGCGCTGGCGCTGCCGTTGCGGCCCAGCGTCATGCCCCAGGTGCCGAGACTGCCGAAGCCGCCGACGGCGTTGACGATGCCGTAGTCCTGGCCGCCGGCGCGCTGCACGGTACTGCCCAGCGTCCACTGCTGGTTGAGGCCATAGCGCAACTGGTAAAAGCCGCCGAGGCCATGCGTGCCGACGAGGGGGTCGAGTGGATTGCCATCGGCGCCGACGCCGCCGTAGGAAATCACCGTGCCCGCGGGCAAGGCCTGCGCACTGCTGGCCACGTTGACCTGCTGGATACGCACCGGTGTGCCGTCGCCGAAACGCTGGTACAGCGCCACTTCCACGCGCTCGTCGCCGCGCAGCAACACATCGCGGAATTGCCAGGTGCCATCGAGGCGGATCGCGGTGCGTGCGATCGCCTTGCCGTTGATACGCAATTCGGCGATGCCGCCGGGTGGGCCATCGCCACCGCTGACCGTGCGTCCGCCCTGCAACTGGCTGGCGACGAGCTGGTTGGCGCCCACGGCTGCGCCGTAGACCAGTCCGGGCTGGTTGGTCCACGCATATTGCGCGCCAGTGAGTTGCGCATAGGGCAGCAGCGGGTCCAGCGCGAGCTGATCCTCGCCCAGCATCCAGCGCCCGTTGCCCTGATCGAGAATCCAGCCGTAGTTGCTGAGACGGTTCTGCCCGCCCGGGTTGGTGTAGTAGCTCATGCGCCAGAAGCCCGGTCCCAGTGCGCCGCCGAGGTCGGTGTAGGTGCTGAGCGTGTCGCTGCCGCCGAGGCGCGTGAAATAGGCCTCGCTGTGCCAGCTCGACAAGCTCAGCGAGGGCGCATAGATATCGGGCTTGACCTGCCGCGCGCTCAACGCGGCGCCAGGTGCCGCACTGCCCGGATTCCACGGCAGCTCGGTTTTCAGCGCGAACTCCTGCTCGTCGAAGGTGATTTTCGCGCCCAGTGCCTTGGCTAGCGGGGCGATCGGAAAATAGCGGTGCTGGTCATGCTGGATCGCCTGCGCGGTTTGCAGTTGCGCGTTGCCCAGCGGCGTGGGCAGGATCAGCAGCGGGCCCTGCGCCTGCACCAGCGTGCCGATGCGGCGCGCGAACTGGTCCAGATCCACGGCGTAACCGCCTTGCGGCAGCGGCAGCAGGCTGATGCTCTGGCCACTGTCCTTGCCGTCGAGGAAAAACCCGGCGACCTGGGTCTGATGGCTGGCGCTGGCGATATACGACGGTGGCGCGGGCAGGGCAGCGGCCAGCGCCGCGCCGGCGTGCGCGGGCGCGGCAAATGCTGCAGTCAGCGCAAACACGGCGACGAGCCCGCGTATCGAACCGGTGCGGGCCCGCCTCGCCATGGTGTGGCTCAGTGTGCCGCGGGCGCTACGGTAAAGCCCAGCTCGCGTGTGATGCTGGGCGTACCGAAGGTCCCGCGCAGGAACAACACGTAGGCGCCCGGCGCGAGGCCTTTCTTGTCCTCGAATTCAAGACGCACGCTGCGCGTCAGGCCGGGCAGATCGGCATCCAGCGGCAGCGCGCCACTGGCCGCAAGCCCGAGCGGAGGTTTGAAAGTGGGCTGGCCGAGTTGCGCTGGCCACGGGCTGCCGGCAGGGACCGCGCCTTTCTTCCAGACGACGTAGTCACCGATCATGCGTGCGGTGGCGTTGCCGGTATTGCGCACCTCGAAGCTCACGCCGTGGGCATCCGGCCTGGCGCTGAGAATCTCGCCCTGCATGGTGTACGGCGGCACGCGCGCATACACCGCGGCGCCGAGGCGGAACAGCACGCGGAAGGTGCCCTTGGGCTGCTGACCTTGCGCTTGCTGGCTGAAGTAAATCATCGCGCGGTGCTCGCCCGGGCTCAGCGGCACGGCCGGACGGATGGCGAAGCGCACGACTTGCGAGCCGTCGGCCGGCAACGTGAACGTCGTCGGGTTGATCTGCAGCCAGGGCGCCAGCGATTGCTCGGTCAGCGGTGCCGGCTCCACATCGCCCTTGGCGTTCATGGTCCAGTTGATCACCGATACCGTCATGGGAATGCTGGCCTTGCTGAAGTTCATCAGGCGGAACGAGTACGTCTGATTGGGCTTGTCCAGATCGATGGTGTAGATCTGCGGCGTGATCGCGACCTGCGCCAGCACGGCGGGCGCGAACAGGGCACCCAGCAGCGCCAGCAGCACGAGCGTGAGGCAGCGGTTGCGCATCGAGGTCTTCATGGCGAGGTGATGGTGGCCTGGACGATGTTGAGCGTATAGGTTCCCGCGCCCAGCGCGGCGAATGAGTTGCTCAGGAAATTGAAGATCACGTTGGCCGACCAGAGGTTGCAGAGGAACTGGTTGTTCGGATTGTTCGCGTAGTAGCAGTAGTACGGATTGTTCGGATCGGCCACGTATTGCGTGGTGTAAGTCGCCTGCATGCGCAGGGTGTTGGCGGTGGCCACCACGCTGCCACCCGCGCCTGCCGGATTGCTGGTGAGCGTGGTGGTGAATGGCGTGCCTTGGTTGCAGTTCGGTTTGGTGGCGTACTGGAACAGCGTGCCGGCATAGCGCGCGATCTGCCCGACCACGTTGCTTTGCGGTGCGGCGCCCAGGTTGGCGCTGAGCGTGCCGCCCGCGGCATTGGCCGGCGCGGCAATGCTCCCCAGTGAAAAATTGCCGGAGGCCTTGCGGGTGAGGTCGAACACGCCGATCGAACTCAACGTGCTGCTGCCCGACAGGCCGCTGATGAATCCATAGATCGTGCAGCCGCCACCGTTACCGCCGCCACCCTTTCTCCGATTTTGCATGTTCGGTTGCATATGCGCGGTCGTGCCCACGCCATGCGCACGAGCGAGATGGGTCGCACTGGCTCCGGTAGTCTGAAATGCGCTGGCCGGCCCCAGCACGCCGATCGTGCCGCCGCCGCCGCGCGTCAGCGTGGCTTGCGCATAAAGCGACGGCGGCACCAGGAGCAGTGTCGCCGTCGTCAGCAGGGCCAGCCTGCGCATCATGGTCGGACGATCCCCGATGCTCAGGTGCTGGTGGCAGTGATGTAGATCGTGGCGCCTGCGTAGGTGTCGGCAGCCGTGGCGTTGCTGAGATTCATGTTCATGGTGACGTTGCCGGTCTGCGGCGTGCCGCCCAGGCCGGTGCCGGCGAACG
>DZBX01000038.1:0-12161 GCA_022730075.1 Rhodanobacter sp.
CGCGCCCGTTTGTTTGCAAACCGCGGCAGGATGCCCGGTTTTGCAAACTGATCAGTGCAGGGCGAACGCCGCGTTGCCCTCGAGCGCGAGTAGCGCGCGTTTGACCTCGATGCCGCCACCGAAGCCGACCAGACTGCCGTCTTGGCCGATGACGCGGTGGCAGGGCACGATGATCGGCAGCGGGTTGCGTCCGTTGGCGGCGCCCACCGCGCGCCGCGCTGCCGGCTTGCCGATGCGCGCGGCCAGTTCCGCGTAGCTGATCGTGGCGCCGTAGGCGATGCCGCGCAGCGCGCTCCAGACCTGCAACTGGAATGGCGTGCCGAGCGGGTGCAGCGGCAGATCGAACGCGCGCCGCGTGCCGGCGAAGTACGCCGCGAGCTGGCGCCTCGCATCCGCAAGGCGCGCGGGCGCATGGGTGCCGCCGGTGTCGCAGCGCTGCGGGTGGCGGTCGTGCTCGAAACACACGCGGCGCAGCCCATGATCGTCCGCGACGAGACGCAGCTTGCCCACTGGCGAGTCCAGGGTGTCGAAATACAGTGCGTCGCCGTGCGGCGTGGGGTGCTCATGCGGGGAAGTCGGGTTCATGTCGTACTCCGCTGGGAGGTGCAGGCGCGCCACAAGTGCATCACCGCGTAGGCGCGCCAGGGGCGCCAGGCTTCGGCGCGACGGGTCAGCGCCGTGGCGCTGGGTAGCTTGCCGGCGGCGGCGGCGGCGCGGCGCAGCACCAGGTCGTCGGCCGGGAAGGCATCTGGATGCGAGCGCGCGCGCAGTGCGACGTAGTGCGCGGTCCACGCGCCGATGCCGGGCAGCGCGGTCCAGTGCGCGACGTGGTCGTCCAGCGTGCGCGCCGGGTCGAGGTCGAGCGCGCCGCAGCGCAGCGCCTGCGCCAGCGCATGCAGCGTGGCGCCGCGCGCACGCGTCAGGCCGATGCCATCAAGCGCGGCGCCATCAAGATCGGCGGCGTCGGGGAACAGACGGGTCAGCGCAGGCGCATCGGCCAGCGCGATCGGCTTGCCATAGCGCTGCAGCAGGCGCATCGCCAGGGTGCGCGCTGCCGCCACGCTGACTTGCTGGCCCAGCACGGCGCGTACCGCCAGCTCGAAACCGTCCCATGCGCCCGGCAGGCGCAGGCCGGGATGACGGCGCAGCAGCGGGCGCAGCAGTGCATCGCGCGCCAGCACGTCGGCGATCGCGTGCGGATCGGCATCGAGGTCGAACATGCGTCGCGCGCGCGCGACCAGCCCCAGCAGATCCGCAGGCGCCGCGCCATGCAGTTCGAGACGCAGTGCGTGGGCGCGGTCGTCCCATGTGCTCACGCGCAGCCAGCCGGGACGCTGCGGCGTGCCGATCACGCGCGCATAGGCGCGCTCGTCCACATGCTCGATCCCGGGCAGGGCGCGGGTGCGCAGGAACGCCAGCAGCGCATCGAAATCGTAGGGCGGGCGGTAGCCCAGGCGCAGCACCAGCGCGTCGTCCGTCGCCGCGGGCATCGCGTCCGTGCCCTGCCTGCGCAGCGCGCGTGGTGCCAGACGGTAGGCGTTGCGAAACGCATCGTTGAAGCGCCGCAGGCTGCGGAACCCGGCGGCCAGCGCGACCTGGGTGACCGGCAGGCGGCTCTCGACGAGCAACTGTTTGGCGAACAGCAGCCGGCGCGTGGCATGCACCTGCACCGGCGTGGCGCCCAGGCGTGCGACGAACAGGCGGCGCAACTGGCGTTCGCTGGTGGCGAGGCGCCCTGCCAGGTCGGGCAATGCGCGTTCCTCCAGCAAGCCGCCATCGATCAGCTGCAGCGCGCGCGCCACGGTCGCGTCACCGCGGTGCAGCGCGGCGCTGTGCGGTGCCAGTTCGGGGCGGCAGCGCAGGCAAGGGCGGAAGCCGGCCGCTTCCGCGGCGGCGGCATTGACGTAGTAGACGACGTGCTCGCGGCGCGGCGCGGGGGCCGGGCACACCGGGCGGCAGTAGATGCCGGTGCTGGTGACCGCGGTGAAGAACAGCCCGTCGAAGCGCGCATCGCGGCTCAGGCGTGCCTGTTCGCAGGTCTGCGGGTCGGGCAGTTCGGTCGGGGCAGGCGTGGCATCCACGGCGCACAAGCTAGCACCGTGGCGGCGTGCGAACTCGCCATTTCCGGACAGCGTTGTCCAGGCGCCCGGCCACGCGGGCGCCGGCCGGCGCGACGGATCAAGTGCCGCCGTTCTGCTGTTGCGCGCGGCGTTGCCTGGCTTGCTGCAGCAGGTAACGGTCGAGCTCGCGCAGGGTGACGTAGCCGCGCCGCGCGGTGTCGATCTGGTCGAAGTGCTCGGCCACGCGCGGCATGCCGGCCTTGGCCTCGGCCAGCGTCAGCTTGCCGTCGTGGTTGCTATCGGCCTGCTCGAAACGCTGCTCCAGCATCTGCTGGAATTGTGCGATGCGTTGGCGGCGGTTGCCGGATGCACCCTGCATGCCGCCCTGTGCGTCCTGGGCACAGGCGGTTGCCAGCATCATCAGGGTGACTGCGGTGATCGCGGTGACCGCGAATGTGAGTGTGCGTTTCATTGGGGCGGCCTCGTGTCGGTGTGATGGGGCGAGCGGGTAGGTGCCGGGGGTGTGCGGTCGCATTCAATGACTGGCGTGTGCGGGCGATGGAAGGGCACCAGTCATCCAAGCGGCGCGGATCTGGATGCCGCATCGGGCCGAAGGCACGCCGGCGCCGAAACTGTGGGCGCGGCGCGCGACGATGCCGTACCAGCGCAGGTCCTGCGAGATCCACGGGTAGAAGCCGAACGCGCCGGCGCTGCTGTACGCGGCGTGCGCGCTGCCGGGCGTGCCCTCGATCCAGTGGCCGAGGCCGTAGTACCAGCCCATGCCATCCGGGATCGGGCTGTACGTGGCGCGTCCGGGGCAGATACCCGGATCGGCGCACACCGCATCGGCATCGAGCATGCGACCCAGCAACAGTCGGCCGTCCATCATCCCGCGCAGGAAGCGCGCGTAGCTGGCCGCGTCCATGGCCATGCCGCCGGCGGGTTGCGGCTGCGTGTAGACGAAGTGGATGTTGTCTCCAAGTTCACTGTGCACGGCCGTGGCCAGCGCGGCGTTGTCGGCCGCGCCCAGGCCGAGTTGCGCCGCGAGGTGCTGCATGTGGCCGCCGCTGTAGTGGAACTTGCCGATCTCGGAATCGACGCGATCGCCGTTGCCCAGCCGGCGCAGGCAGCCATCGACCGTCTGCCAGCGGAAACAGAAGCGGAAGCGCGTGTAGCCGCTGGTGAAGTTCAGCATGCTGATCTGTTGCGGCGTCAGCCGGCCGTGCTCGCGCTGCACCACGTAGGCCGCGAACGGCCATTTCGAGGCCGAGGCGATGGCCATGACCGTGTGCGCGGCATAGGTCGGTGCACCGCGATGGCCAGCGCGCTCGACCGAACCGGAGGCCAGCATGCCGCGCGCATCGCCGATCTCCCAGTAGAACGGCCGCACCGCGGCACAGGCGTTGGTCGCGCTTTCCGCCGCGGCGCGCGCGGCGGCGGCGCGCTGGGCCAGCGTCGACGCGGCGTGGGCGGCGATGCCGGGCGCCAAGGCGAGCGCCAGCACGGCCCCCAGGGGTCGCGTCCTGCGGGGGTTGGGCGTGGGCAGGGCCGTGCTGGCACTCATGGAACGGATACGCATCGAACGGAATCCAGGCGCTACACCGTCGAACGCTCGACGCGCAGCGCGGTTGACGCGGCAGGCGCGGTCGGTGCACCCACGGCGAACGCATGCGCGTGGTGGTAGCCAGCGATGCGTCTGGCCAGCAGGCGCGGCGATTCGGCATGCACCAGCGCGCCCATGGCCATCGCATCCCGCAGTGTTTGCCCGCGCGCCGCGCGCAGACGCTGCAGCACGCTGTCACGGCGCAGGCGTCCGAGATGTTCGCAGCGCAGGCGGCGCACATGGATCTGCAGGACGCCGAGGTCGCGCCAGTGGCCGAGCATGCGCGCCAGGCGTTTGCATTCGGCCACTTCGCCAGCCAAGACCTGCGGCCACGCAGCGCTGAGCAGTTCCAGTTGCAGCGCGTGCTCGCGCATGCGCCGGCGCCAGCGGTGCACTCTGGCGTCGTCGGCGCGCTCACGCCTGGCATCATGCGCGGCGCGCGCCGCACGCGCGCTGCCGCGGCGCAGGCCACGCCAGAGCTGCGCGTGATCGATTCGGGGTTGCCAATCGGTCAAGGTCACGGCGAGTGCTTGCAACGCCGCGCGGGCAACCAGCACATCCGCAATATGCCGATGTTCGCTGGCACGCACCTGACGCGCCAACCGTTGCAGCAGCGCGGGATGGGCGCTGCCCAGCAAGGCGGGTTGCTGTTGCTGCAATTGCGCGATGGTTTCCAGCAGCGCCTGCGCGTCGCGCAGCGCCGACAGCGCGCGTCCGGCGGCGCGCAACGGCTGCGCCAGCGTGTCGATGGCGAGAGCGGGCGGCAGCAGCCGCAGCGCCGCGCGGCAGCGGCGCAGGGCGCGGCGCGCGTCGTGGATGGCGGCGCGGAACGCACTGGCATCGCGCGGCGTCACCGCGAGCAGGCGCAGCGCGCTGTCCACCTCAAAGCGCATGACGCGCGCCAGTTCGGCGCCGGGATCGCGGTCGAGTCTGAGCACGAAGGCCATGCGCTTTGCGATTCCCGACGAGGCAACCATGCGAGCGTAGCGCAAGGCCGCGAGGGCGTGCTGCGCGGCGCATAATGCGACGTCATTTCATCTGCCGGAGCCTGCGATGAGCACCTTCACCCGCCGCGATTCCAGCCGTCACATCCGCGCGCCGCGCGGGCCGCAGAAGACCTGCAGGAACTGGATCATCGAGGCCGCGTATCGCATGATCCAGAACAACCTCGACGCCGAGGTGGCCGAGAATCCGGCCGAGCTGGTGGTCTATGGCGGCATCGGCCGCGCCGCGCGCAACTGGGAGTGCTTCGACGCGATCCTGCAGGCGCTGCGTGAGTTGAATGAGGACGAGACCCTGCTGGTGCAGTCGGGCAAACCGGTCGGCGTGTTCCGCACCCACACCGATGCGCCGCGCGTGCTGATCGCCAACTCCAATCTGGTGCCGCACTGGGCGACGTGGGAGCACTTCCACGAGCTCGACCGCAAGGGCCTGATGATGTTCGGGCAGATGACCGCGGGCTCGTGGATCTACATTGCCTCGCAGGGCATCGTGCAGGGCACTTACGAAACCTTCGTCGAACTGGGCAACCAGCATTACAACGGCAGCCTCGCGGGGCGCTGGATCCTCTCCGCCGGGCTGGGCGGCATGGGCGCCGCGCAGCCGCTGGCGGCGAGCATGGCCGGCGCGTGCTCGCTAACCATCGAGTGCCAGCAGTCGCGCATCGACTTCCGGCTGCGCACGCGCTACGTGGACGAGCAGGCGGCCGACATCGACGACGCGCTGGCGCGCATCGCGCGCTACACGCAGGCCGGCGCGGCCAAGTCCATCGCGTTGCTGGGCAACGCCGCCGAAGTGCTGCCCGAACTGGTGCGCCGCGGCGTGCGCCCGGACGCCGTCACCGATCAGACCAGCGCGCACGACCCGCTCAACGGCTACCTGCCGATCGGCTGGACGGTCGAGCAATGGGCCGAGCGTCGCGCGTCCGATCCCGAGGGCGTGCGCGCCGCGGCCATGAAATCCATGCGCGTGCACGTCGAGGCGATGCTGGCGTTCAAGGACGCCGGCGTGCCCACCTTCGACTACGGCAACAACATCCGCCAGATGGCGCTGGACCAGGGCTGCGCGCGCGCGTTCGATTTCCCCGGTTTCGTGCCGGCCTACATGCGCCATCTGTTCTGCCGCGGCAAGGGGCCGTTCCGCTGGGTGGCGCTGTCGGGCGACCCGGACGACATCCGCAAGACCGACGCCAAGGTGCGCGAGCTGCTGCCCGACGATGCGCACCTGCACCATTGGCTGGACATGGCCGAGCAGCGCATCGCGTTCCAGGGCCTGCCCGCGCGCATCTGCTGGGTGGGCCTGGGCGATCGCCACCGCCTCGGCCTGGCGTTCAACGCCATGGTGCGATCAGGCGAACTGAAGGCGCCGATCGTGATCGGCCGCGACCATCTCGATTCCGGCAGCGTCGCCAGCCCGAACCGCGAGACCGAAGCCATGCGCGACGGCTCCGATGCGGTGTCCGACTGGCCGATCCTCAACTGCCTGCTCAACGCCGTCAGCGGCGCCAGCTGGGTCAGCTTCCACCACGGCGGCGGCGTCGGCATGGGCTACGCCCAGCATGCCGGCGTGGTCATCGTCTGCGACGGCAGGCCGGAGGCCGATGCGCGCATCGCGCGCGTGCTGTGGAACGACCCGGGTAGCGGCGTGATGCGCCACGCCGATGCTGGCTACCCCGATGCCATCGCCTGCGCGCGCGAGCGTGGGCTGAAGCTGCCGATGCTGCGCGGCGACTGAACTGGGCCAGTCGCGTCCCGGTTGTTCGACTCCTGCTGGCAACCGTGTTTGGTACGGATACGGAAAGGCCGTGCGCATCGCCCGGAGCTGATGGCACTGCTGTCCGAGGCGGCCTGTAGCGCGCACCGCGCGAGCGGTCCGCGGCCGTTGTATCCAACGCGCAACAACTGCACGCGCGCACGTGCATCGGGCCATTGCGCGCCGTAGCTTGGATGTGTTCGCTGCGCTTCCGCGGCGGGAGGAAACCCACCATGGGCGTCGAATTACGATTGCGCGCGCGGGTCATCGCGCGGGTGTTGGCCGTGGTGGGAGCCTGCGTGCCCCTGGCTGCCCTCGCGGCCGAACCGCCCGCGGTCGACGCCCGGCAACAGGCGGCCATGCAGGCATGGCAGCGCGCGGTGGCCATCGGGCCGCAGCATGGGCAACTGCACTGGTTCAAGGGTCGCTGGAAGGAGCATATCCAGATCTGGATGCAACCCGGCCAGCCGCCGCGCATCGAGCAGGGCGTGGCCGAGGTGAGGCCGGTGCTGGGCGGACGCTTCATGGAAACGCGCCACCGCGGCCAGTTCATGGGCAAGCCGATGCAGGGTCTGGGCTACAGCGGTTACGACAACCTCAGCGGCCGCTACACCGACATCTGGATGGACGACGGCTCCACGGCGATTTTCGTGAGCCACGGCGACTACGACGCCGCCAGCAAGACCTGGACCTACAGCGGCCAGATGCGCGACCCGGCGCAGCCCGGCACGCTGATTCCGGTGCGCCAGGTGGTGCGCATCACCGGTCCGCGCAGCTACGTGTTCGAGTGGTACGAAACGCGCGCCGGGCAGGAAAGCAAAACCATGCAGATCGACCACACGCGGCTGTGAACTTCATTCGACGGGAGGTACAGGTCATGAACAAACAACACCGAGTCGTGCGCGCAGTGCTGCTGGGTGCGCTGCTGACGATGCCTGCGCTGCTGATCGCCGCGCCCTTGCCGGCGGGCAAGCCCGGCAGCATCGAGCGCGGGCGCTACGTCGTGGTCACCGCCGGCTGCAACGATTGCCACACGCCGGGTTATGCGCAGCGCGATGGCCAGGTGCCCGAGCGCGATTGGCTGACCGGCGACAGCCTTGGCTGGAGCGGCCCCTGGGGCACCACCTACCCCAGCAATCTGCGCCTGAAGCTGGCCGCACTGAGCGAGGCGCAGTGGCTGCAGCTGGCGCGCACCGCGCGTTACCGTCCGCCGATGCCGTGGTTCAACCTGCATGCGATGAGCACGGGCGACCTGCGCGCGGTGTATCGCTATGTGCGGCACCTCGGACCGGCCGGTGAGCCGGCGCCGGCCTATGTGCCACCCGGCGGCGTGGTGACGACGGCCGTGGTGCGGTTTCCCGGGCCGCCGCCCGCGCAGTAGCGCGCGCGCCGCCGCCTGCGCACCCTTGGGTGCCCGGCGAATCTTGCGCGCCTGTAAACCGCCGCGCGCTGACGCCACGCGGCGCAGGCGCTACCCTCGCGCTTTGCATCCTGGGCTGGCGCGCGCATGAAGTTCGATTTTCCACCCGTCACCGGCGCGCTGATCGTTTCCTGCGTGGTGATTTTCCTGTTGCAGCATTACGGCGGCTACAACGACAGCCTGATCGCGCACTTCGCGCTGTGGCCGTTCGGCCACGAACAGGCGCAGATGGCCAGCGGGCGCATCATCACCGTGGGCTTCGAGCCGTGGCAACTGATCACCTTCGCGTTTCTGCACGGCGGCTGGCTGCATATCGGTTTCAACATGTGGGCGTTGTTCCTGTTCGGGCCGCCCATCGAGCGTCTGTTCGGTGCTGGCAAGTACCTGCTGTACTACACCGTGTGCACGGTGCTGGCGGCGTTGGCGCAACTGCTGGTGGTGAAGTTTTTCACCGGCGGTTTTTATCCGACCATCGGTGCCTCCGGCGGCATCTTCGGCGTGCTGCTGGCGTTCGGCATGCTGTACCCCAATGTGCGCCTGATGCTGCTGTTCCCGCCCATCCCGGTGCCGGCGTGGTTGTTCGTGATCGGCTATGGCGCGCTGGAGCTGGTGCTGGGCGTGACCGGCACCGAGGCGGGCGTGGCGCATTTCGCGCACCTGGGCGGCATGTTCGGCGGCCTGCTGCTGATCCAGTATTGGCGCGGACGCCTGCCGCTGAAGCCGCAGCAGCGTCTGCTGCGCTGAGCGACACGCGCGGCGCGCTTACTTCAAGGTCAGAAAATCCAGGCTGACCACGAAGCGCGTGGCATCCAGGCGCAGGCGCGAGCTGCCCAGCGCGGTGGCGAGCGCGTCGCGCTGCGCGCGCAGGCCGTCCAGTTCGTCCGCGCGCACCGACGGGTTGACCCGGCGCAAAGCCTGCAGTCGCGTGATCTCGGCATCGAGACGGGCGCCCATGCGCGCCTGCGCGGCTGCGGCGAGCGCATCCGCCTGCGCACGCGCGAGTTGCTGCGCGCGTTCCAGCATCGGCGGCACCAGGCGGCCGAGAAACTTGCGGTAGCGCGCGACGTCCAGCGGTTTTTCGCTGGCGCGGCGCAGCGCGCTGGCGGCAGGTTCGAAGCCGTCGCGTTCGGCCAGCTTGCTGTCGATGCTGATCACCAGCGGCGTCGGCGGCAGGAAGCGGTCGGCATCGAGCGTGCGTTCGGCCACGCAGTCCAGCACGAACACCGCCTGCAGCACGGCGCTGCGTGCCGGCAGCGTATCGTCGACCAGAAAACTGGCGTTGCCCTCCTCGCTGCCCAGCAACAGATCGAGAGCGCCTTGCAGCAGCGGATGGTCGAGCCGCAGCAGGGCGAGTTCCTCGCGTGCCAGCGCCACGTCGCGCCGGAAGGTGGCGCGCAGCGGGCCGTGCTTGAGCTCGCTCAGTGCGTCGGTGGTCAGGTATTCGGGATCGAGCAGCACGCTGCCGTCCTCGAAGGCATCGTGGTGCACGCCGTAGTGTTCGAGCAGGCGCAGGGCGAAATCGGTTTGCGCGGTGTCGTCGTCCTCGGCCCGCAGCGCATGCAGCAAGGCTTGCGCGGGCGCGCCGCGTTGCGCGGCCAGTTCGAGCAGGCGATCGCGGCCCTGCTCGATGGCCGCGCACGCATGGATGTGCGCGGCGCGCGTCTCGGCGATCAGCGCGTCGAGCTCGAGGTCGGTGTCCTCGGCGCCGCGCGCGTGCGCCAGCGCCAGCTCGCGCAGCGTTACGCCGAAACGGCGCAGCAGCGCGCGGCCATCGGCGGGGCTGCTGCGAAAGGCGTCGCAGCCTTCGTCGTACCAGCGCGCCAGCGCATGCTGCGCGCTGCCGGGCAGGGCGTGGTGGTGGATCTGGATCGGCTGCGTCTGGCCGATGCGATCGAGGCGGCCGATGCGCTGCTCGAGCAGGTCCGGATCCAGCGGCAGATCCCACAGCACGAGGTGGTGCGCGAACTGGAAGTTGCGGCCCTCCGAGCCGATCTCGGAGCACAGCAGCAGGCGCGCGCCATCGGGCGCGGCGAACCACGCCGCCGCGCGGTCGCGCTGCAGCAGTCCCAGGCTCTCGTGGAAACGCGCCACGCCGATGCCGGTGCGCAGGCGCAGCGCGGCTTCCAGCGCCAGCACCTTGGACTCGCTGTGGCACAGCAGCAGGAACTTCTCGCCCGGATGCTCGTCCAGCAGGCGCAGCAGCCAGGCCAGGCGCGCATCGCGCGTGTAGTCGAACTCGTGAGCGGCAGGCGGTTGTTGGCTGTCGGCGCTGAACTCGGCCAGCAGGCGTTGGCGCGCGTCGTCGTCTTCGTCGGCCGTGCCCAGCAGCATGCGCGGCTGGCGTTGCGCGAAACCGCCGATGCTGGCGCGGCGGTGGCGAAACATCACGCGGCCGGTGCCGTGGCGGTCGATCAGTGCATCGAGCAGGCGCTGCGCGGCGTGTTCTTCGGGATAGGCATGCAACGCGGCCAGTGACTCGGGTTCCGCGCCGAGCAGCGCGGTCAGCGCGGCGCGCTGCCCGGGGTCGAGCCCGGCGCGGGCCTCGATGCGCAGGGCCAGCGCCGAACGCGCCGGATAGTCGGCGGCTTCGGCGAGGTAGGCGTCGAGACTGGTGTAGCGCGCCGGATCGAGCAGGCGCAGGCGCGCGAAGTGGCCCTCGCGGCCGAATTGCTCGGGCGTCGCGGTGAGCAGCAGCAGGCCGGGCGTGGCCGCGGCCAGGTGCTCCACCAGCGCGTAGCGCGGGCTGATCTGGGTCGGCGTCCACTCCAGATGGTGCGCCTCGTCCACCACCAGCAGGTCCCAGCCGGCCGCGAGCAGTTGTTCCTGGCGCTGCGGGTGCGCCTCCAGCCAGGCCAGCGCAGCCAGGACGCATTGCTCATCGGCGAACGGGTTGCGCGCATCGCCGGCCGACTCGATCGCCTCGCAGCGCTCTTCGTCGAACAGCGCGAAGCTCAGGTTGAAGCGCCGCAGCAGTTCGACGAACCACTGCGACAGCAGGGTTTCCGGCAGCAGCACCAACACGCGCGCGGCGCGCCCGCTGGCCAGCAAACGCGCCACGATCATGCCGGCTTCGATGGTCTTGCCGAGGCCGGCTTCATCCGCCAGCAACAGGCGCGGCGCGAGACGCGCGTCGGCCGCCTCGGCCACGCGCAACTGGTGCGGCAACGCGGCGATGCGCGCGCTGGCCAGACCCCAGCATGCGCTGGCGCGCGCGCGCTGGCGGCGTTGCAGCGTTTCGAGGCGCAACGTGAAGGCGCGCGCTGCGTCCACGCGTCCGGCCATCAGGCGCTCGTCGGCCTGCGACACCGGTTGTTCGTCGTCGAGTTCGCCCTCGTGCATCTGCATGCCGTCGCCGGAATACACCAGCAGGCCGTCGCGCATTTCCACGCGCTCGATCACCAGGTTGCGGCCTTTGCCGGCGATGCGCTGGCCGACGCGGAATTCGGCGCGCAGGAACGGCGCGCTCTCGCGCGCGTACTGGCGCAGCACGCCGCTTTTGGCGAACAGCATCTGCACGCTGCGCGCATCCACGCGCAACACGGTGGCCAGGCCCAGTTCGGGCTCGGCGGAAGAAATCCAGCGCTGGCCGGGGGTCAGTTCCATGGGGGCACGCGATGAAGGGATCGCGATTATCGGCGTGCGTCGTGCCGCAGCGCCAGCGCGGCGACGGTTGCTCTGTAAAACGATCGTATGCACGGGTCACTTGCGATGCGGCGCGCGGCCTCCGCATGATGCCTCCGCTATGACGCCACGGAACGGAGCCGGCCATGCATGACAGCACGTATTTCATCATCGCGGCCATCGCGGCGCTGGTCCTGTTTCGTCTGTATCGACGCGGGCGCAAGCTGATCGGAGAGCAGGTCTATTCCGAGAAGGCCATGCGCCGCCGGTTGGTGGTGCTGGCGGCGGTGCTGGTCTTGCCGCTGTACGACGACTGGAGCCTTGCGCACGCCGCGCTGGCGCATGCGGGGTCCGCCTTGGCCATGGCGGCCGTGTACCTGGCGGTCGGCATCGCCGGCGGCGCGGCATTGGGCATATGGGCCGTGCGCCTGACGCACCTGCGCTGGCACGACGGCGCGCTGAAACTGCGCGGCCATGTCTACATCGGCCCGGCGATCCTAGTCCTGTACGTGCTGCGCCAGATCTACCGCTTCTGGTTGTTACAGCACCTGGGGCTGATGAACGCGGCCGCCTACAGTGGCGCCAATGTCATGCTGATGCAGCGCGAGATGGCCGAGTACGTGCTCAATCCGGTCAGCTCGTTGCTGCGTGGACTGGTGTTTGCCTACTACTTCACCTACTACCCGCTGCTGATGCGCCGCGCGCG
>DZBX01000038.1:12261-19683 GCA_022730075.1 Rhodanobacter sp.
CTGCCAAGAGTACGCCGGCTCAGCCTTTCGGCGGTGGCGGCGGTGGCGGCGGTGGTGGCGCGGGTCGCACGATCACCACCGGCCCCGGCGCGTACCAGAACGGATCATAGCCCCAGGGTCCGCCCCAGCCGCCGCCCCAACCCGGGCCCCAGAACGGGTCGTTCCAGCTGTTGTAGTAGCCGCGGTTGTACGCCACGGGCAGTGACCACAGATGCACCGCATTGGCCTCCACGCGCGGGTAGGGGTACTCGTAATCGCCGATCTTGCGCGTGACCACGCCGCGCAGCATGCCGGTCACGGTGATTTCGCGGCCCTTGGCGTACACCTCGGGATCGTAGAAGCCGCGCTTGCAGGCGACGAAGCGGCCGATCGAGTCGCTGCTCGAGCGCGGCCGCGCATCGTTGCTGGCCAGCGGCTTGCCGAGCACATAGAAGCAGGTGTCATTGCGGCCCGGTTCGGTCTGGATGATGTCGCCACCCCAACGCACCGCGGTACCGGAAACGCCGCCGTTGCTGGCCTGCTGCGGGGTGATGTCGGCATACGAGCCGGCGAGTTCCTTGGGCACCGTGGCACACGACGCCAGCAGCACGGTACCGAGGGCAAGGGCGAGCGGTTTCAGCATTCGCGTATTCATGACGGCCTCGAAAGAGAGATGTTCCTCCGGCAACGCCCATTCGACCACAACTCAGGGCTTTAATTCCCGCGCACGGCGTATCCAGTCACGCACCGCTAAGCGAGGCGCAGGCTGTGTGGATGCGTAACGCAATCGTACGAATTGCGTTGACAATGCGCGCAGCGCCGCAGCTTGCTCCGCAGGCAAATCGGCGGCGACACGGGTCAGGTAATGCGCCGGTGCCTCGCCCGGCTGGCGCGGATGATCGCGCCGCGTCAGGCGCCGTTGCAGACGATCGAAGGCGCGGCCCAGCGCATCACGCTCGCCGGCCGGTTCGCGCAGGGCCAGCGCCAGTCCGAACGCCAGCGCCACGGCCAACGCGCCGCCCAGCGCCAGCGCCACCGATTGCCAGCGCTGCGGGTCGACGCCGAAGCGCGTCAGCAGGCCGCGCTGGCGCAGCGCGTTGAAGCCGACCACGGATTGGTCCCACAGCCGGTTGAGCACGTCGATGCGATCGCGCAGGCCGACCAGCCAGGCGGCCTGGTACCAGCGCGCGCCGGCGCCCTGCGCGGCGGCGATGGCGCCCAGGCTGATGCGGTCCGGACGTACCGCGGCGGTGGGGTCCACGCGCACCCAGCCGCGCCCGCGCAGCCACACCTCGGCCCAGGCATGGGCGTCGGCCTGGCGCACCAGCAGGTAATCGGCGGCGCGGTTGGCATAGCCGCCCTGGTAGCCGGCCACCACGCGTGCGGGAATGCCGGCGGCGCGCATCAGGAACACGAACGCCGAGGCGTAGTGCTCGCAGAATCCGGCGCGTGTGTCGAACAGGAAATCGTCGATCTGCTGGCGCCCCAGCGGCGGCGGCGTCAGCGTGTAGCGGTAGCCATCGTCGTGAAAGCGGTGCAGCGCGGCGTCGATGATCGCGACCGGATTGTCGCCGTAGCGCGTGCGCCAGTGCAGGGCCAGCGCGCGCGCGCGCGGATCGTCATCCCCGGGCAATTGCAGCCCGAGGGCGCGCTCGCGTGCGCCCAGATGCGGCTGCAGGCGATAGGCCGTGGCCGAACTCACCGTGTAGCGCAGGCCATGGTCGACGGGCCTGTCCGCCAGCAGGGTGCGCGCGGCGGTGAAGCGCGTAGCGGCCGGCGCCTGCAGCGGCATGTCCAGCGCCGGCAGCAGGGTTTGCCGCGTCGCCTCCATGCTGATCGTGTAGCGCTGCGTCGGGCCGAGCGCCTGCAGCGGCTCCAGCGGCAGGTGCCGCGCGGCGCTGCCGGAGGTCCAGGTACGGCCATCGAAGTGCCACAACACCACGGCGCGGAAATAGCGCTGCGCGCGCGGCGGGATCGGTCCGTCGAAACCGACACGGAACGCCGGGCTGTCGTCCACCAGCAACTGGCCGATGGCGCCCGGCGACATGCTCGCGCTGATCCCGGTGCGCGCCTGCTGCATGCCCGGCGCGCCCCACAGCGGTGTGGCCAGGCGCGGGACCAGCACGAACGCGAGCAGCGTCACCGGCAGCGCCGCGGCCAGGCGCAGCACCGCGGTCTTCAGGATCGCGCGCGTGGCGCCGGCGCTGGGCTGCAGCGCCAGCAGCGTGGCCAGCGCCGGCGCCAGCGCCGCGCACACCAGCAGCGTCTGCAGCAGCGACTGGCCGAACAGCAGCGCGCTCATCAAGGTGAAGGCGGCGAAGGCCACGGCGATGTGCACGTCGCGCCGGGTCTCGGTTTCGGTGAGCTTGAGCACCAGCAATCCCACCGCCAGCGCGGCACCGGGCAGGCGCCCGAACAGCGTGCCATACGTGGCGATCACGCCCAGCGGCAGCGTCAGCACCAGCGCGTAGCGCAGCAGCGCCGGAAAACGCCGGCCACGGCGGAAGCCGAGCCAGCGCAGCGTCAGCAGCAGGGCCAGCGGCGGGCTCAGCCACAGCGGCAGGTGCGTGGCGTGCAGCGCCAGCGTGGCGGCCACGGTCAGGCTGAGCAGGCCGAAGCTGCGCGCGTCCGGGCGTGGCGCGGGAACCCTGGCCGCGCTCATGGCAGCAACGCCAGCGCGCTCATGCAGGCGTGGTAATGCGCGCTGCCCGCATCCGGGCCGAGGCTTTGCGCGGGCAGGTCCAGTTGCCAGCGCTGGCCGCCGCGTTGCGCTTCGTCCACCCAGCGCGCCAGGCGCATGATGCGGGTTTCGGGGTCGAGCCCGCGCAGCGCGTTCCAGCGCAGATGCCAGAGCGCCTGCGCATCCGGCGGTTCGTGCAGGCGCAGCAGCAGGGTGGCGTTGCGCGCGCTGGCCTTCCAGGCGATGCGGCGCGGCGAATCGCCGGGCTGGTAGGCGCGCAGCCCGGCGTAATCCTCGCCCAGCTCATGGCTGCGCGGCGCCGGCATGGACTCCGCGCCACTGCCCAGCGGCGGCGGTCCCGCGGTTTCGCGCGCCGGATACACCAGCACGCGCACATCCGGGCGCAGCCAGCTCCACGCGCGAAACAGGCCGAATGGCCAGGTGCTCTCGAGTTTGAGCGCGGGCAGGTCCAGCCAGCCGCGGCGCTCGGTGTGCAGGTTGATCGGCAGGCTCAGCGCGGTGTCGGCCGCGATGCTGAAATCGTGGCGCGTGGCGTCGACATGCAGGCACAGACCGGCGTGCGCGCGCCGTGGCGCGGCGAAACGCAGTTCCACGATCAGCGCCTGTCCGGCTTCGGCGTGACCGGCGCGGATCGCCTCCAGGCGCAGGCCGTGCAGGGCGCGAAACGCGCCGTACATGCTTTGCGCACAAGCCGCGCCGAGCAGACAGGTGAGCAGCAACGCGGCGTTGTTGTTGTAGTTCAGCGCGCCCAGCAGCATGACGATGAGCATGGCGCCGAAGCCGATGCCGAAGGCCGTGGGCACCACGTAGATGCGGCGCTGGCCGAGTTCGATCGGCAGCGCCTCGCGCGGACGCTGGCGCAGCAGGCTGGGATGACGCCGCGCGAGGCGCGCGCGCAGCGACGCCAGCAGGCTCATGCGCGCACGCTGACCTCGGCCAGCAGCGCGCTGGCCAGCGCCACGCGCTCGGCATTGCGCTGCGGTTGCAGGCGATGCGCGGCCACCGCGATGAACACCGCCTGCACGTCCTCGGGCATCACGTAGCTGCGCCCGCCGAGCAGCGCCCAGGCGCGCGCCGCGGCCAGCAGCGCCAGTCCGGCGCGCGGCGACAGGCCGACGCGAATGTCGGGATGATCGCGACTGGCGCCGAGCAGCGCCTGCAGGTATTCGAGCACGGCGGGGCTGGCGCTGACCGCGCGCACGCGCTCGCGCAGCGCCAGCAGGTCGGCGGCGGTGAGCACGGACCTGGTTTCGCGCAGCAGCACACGGCGCTCGCTGCCGGTCAGCAGCGCGCGCTCGGCCGCGGCATCCGGATAGCCCAGGCTGAGACGCATCAGGAACCGGTCCAGTTGCGAATCCGGCAGCGGGAAAGTGCCAGCCAGGTCCAGCGGATTCTGCGTGGCGATCACCGTGAATACCCCCGGCAGCGCGCGCGTTTCACCCTCCACGCTGACCTGGCCCTCGGCCATGGCTTCGAGCAGCGCGCTTTGCACCTTGGGCGTGCCGCGATTGATCTCGTCGGCCAGCAGCAGCTCGGTGAACAGCGGCCCCGGGTGGAACTTGAAGCGGCGCTGCTCCTGCTCGTAGATGCCGACACCGATGATGTCGGCCGGGGTCAGATCGCTGGTGAACTGCACGCGCTGGAAGCCCAGCCCGCAGGTCGCCGCCAGCGCGTGCGCCAGCGTGGTCTTGCCGACGCCGGGGATGTCCTCCAGCAGCAGATGCCCGCCGGCCAGCAGACAGGCGAAGCCCAGCCGCACGACGTGCGCTTTGCCCAGCACCAGCGCGTTGACCTGCGCCAGCGCAGGTGGCAGTCGCGCGAGCGATGCCAGGTCGGCTTGTGGGCTGGAATCGGGCATGCGGGCGATCCGGGAGTGCTGGGAAGATCGAGTCTAGCGGTGACCGCGCGGTGTCGGGTGTGCTGTGCGTGAGGATGCGGGCGTGCGGGCCCAGTGGCTGGGAAAAATTCGACCGCCGTCGGCATGGGCGTTTGGCGACGGTCGCAGCGGGCGGGCGATTTTTTCCCAGCCGCTCAGGGCACCGGCAGCCCCGCCGCGCGCAGCGCCGCCGCCACCGCGATCAGCGGCAGGCCGATCAGCGCCGTCGGATCGCTGCTGTCGATGCGCTCGAACAGGGCGATGCCCAGGCCCTCGCTCTTGAAGCTGCCGGCGCAGTCGTAGGGGCGTTCGCGCTGCAGATAGCGCTCGATCTCGGGCGCTGCCAGCGCGCGGAAGTTCACGCGGGTCACATCGCAGCCCTGCCAGCGCTGGCCGGAGGCCGCGTCGAGCAGGCACCACGCGGTATGAAACCGCAGCGTGCGGCCGCTGGCGGCGGCGAGCTGCGTGTGCGCGGCAGCATGCGTGCCGGGCTTGCCTACGGCCTGGCCATCGCGTTCGGCGAGCTGGTCCGAGCCCAGCACCAGCGCATCGGCATGGCGCGCGGCCACGCTCGCGGCCTTGGCCGCGGCCAGGCGCTGCGCCTGCGCGGCCACCGCCTCGCCGGGCAGGGCATGCTCGTCGCAATCCGGCGCGATCTGCTGGAAGTCGTCGAGCAGCCGGCGCAGCAGCATGGCGCGATAGGACGAGGTCGAGGCGAGGATCAGGCTGCGATTCATGGGCTTGGAGAGATGCCTTGGTGACTGGCGCGGATCAGTTCGTGCTGCGCGGCACGCAGCGCGGCGGCATCCTCGCTGAGCGCGCGCGCGCTGCCGCGCCAATCGCGCAGCGCCTGGCGCAACTCGGGCAGCGGTGCGCGCGCGGCGTGGTCGCGCAGCCAAAGGCGATGCGCCAGTTGCTCGCGCAGCGCGGCGGTGAATGCGGCCGCGTCGGCGTACGGCGCGGGTTGATCGGTGAGCGTGATGATCTCGGCGTGCGCCGATGCCAGTTGCGTGCGCAGCGCGCGCAACGCGGTTTCCTGCGCATCGGCCAGCGCGTGCAGATCCTGCAGCAGCGCGCCGCGGCGGCGCAGCCGCAACAGTTGCGACACCGCGCCGAGCGCGAGCAGCAAGACCACGCCGACGATGACGAGCAACACGCTGGACGACGACACGCGGACCTCCTCGATGAGCCGCGAGTCTGCCGCAGCCGCCGCTGCGGGTAAACCCGCGCTGTGCGCCGTGCGACGCGCGCCTTGAGCGCGGGCGCCGCCCTCGCCGATAATGGCGGGCTGTGCGGGCGCATATGTGCCCCGAGGTGCATTCCATGAGCAAGACCATTGCGGTGATTCGCGGCGACGGTATCGGCCCGGAGATCGTGCAGGCCACACTGCGCGTGCTCGACAGCCTGCGCTGCGGTCTGGACTACCGTTTCGCCGAAGCCGGCATGGCCGCGCTGGAAGCACAGGGCGAGCTGCTGCCGCAGGCCACGCTGGATGCGATCAGTGCCTGCGGCGTGGCATTGAAGGGTCCGCTGACCACGCCCATTGGCGATGGCTTCTCGTCGCTCAACGTCGAGCTGCGCCGGCGTTTCGATCTTTACGCCAACGTGCGCCCGGCGATCAGCTTCCCCAACACCAAGGCGCGCTTCAGCGACATCGACATCCTCACCGTGCGCGAAAACACCGAGGGCGCCTACCTCAGCGAGGGCCAGACGGTGTCCGCCGACGGCGAAACCGCGCAGTCGATCATCCGCATCACGCGCCGCGGCTCCGAGCGCATCGTGCGCTATGCCTTCGAGCTGGCGCGGCGCAAGGGCCGCAAGAAGGTCACCGTGGTGCACAAGGCCAACATCATGAAGACCACCTCGGGCCTGTTCCTCAACGTGGCGCGCGAGATCGCCAGGGATTACCCCGAGATCGCCTGCAACGAGATGATCGTGGACAACACCTGCATGCAACTGGTGATGCGCCCTGAGCAGTTCGACGTGATCGTCACCACCAATCTGTTCGGCGACATTTTGTCGGATCTGTGCGCTGGCCTGGTCGGTGGCCTGGGTCTGGCGCCGGGCGCCAACATCGGCAGCGGCGCGGCGATTTTCGAGGCCGTGCACGGCTCGGCGCCGGACATCGCCGGCAAGGGCGTCGCCAACCCGTGCGCGCTGCTGCTGGCCGCGGCCGACATGCTCGATCATCTCGACATGGTGGCGCAGGGCACGCGCGTGCGCGCGGCGATCCGCGCCACGCTGGCCGCGGCCGACCCGCGCATGACCCCGGATCTGGGCGGCAGCGGCAGCACCGAGCGCTTCGCCGATGCGCTGATCGAGCGTCTGCAGGCGCGCGCGGCGGCCTGAGTTCCGGCGCGCGTTGCTGATTGATTTGCGCGTATGCCGCGATGGCTCCGATTGCCAAGTCCACCTCGGGCGCCGCGCATCCAGCGCGCGCAAAACGCCGAGAGCCACGCCATCGATCACCAGCGCCATGATGCGCAGACCAGCAATCCCGACAGCCTGTCCTCGCGGCGCATGCAGGGCGACGTGCAGCGCAATCTCGACCAGCAGAGTCGCATCGCCTCCGGGGTGGATCACGGCGGGCTGACCCATCGCGAAGTTTCGCTCCTGTCGGCGCAGCAGGCGCGCGGCAGCCACGCGGTCGCTGCCGCGTGGCGCAATGGTTTCGTCAACGGGCGCGAGCAGCGGCGCGGCCAGCGCCGAGCTGCACCAGGGCGGCGCCACGCTCTGCATGGTCCCCCACGATGCGACCCTGGCCGCGCGCGCGCAGCGCATCGTGCGCATGCTCGATGGCCGCGTGCAGGCGGAACTGGGGCAGGCGGCGTGAGGCGCGGTGCGATGCGCGGCCGAGATCCTTCGC
>DZBX01000164.1 GCA_022730075.1 Rhodanobacter sp.
AGGGTCGCGGACTCAACTGCGCAGCCCGCGTCCGTGGTGCAGCAGGCGCTCGGCGATGATGCCCAGCCCCACGAACAGCACCAGCATCACCGCGTAGGCCGGCAGCAGCGCGATGTCGCCGACGCCGAGCATGCCGTCGCGGAAGGCGCTGACCATGTACAGGATCGGGTTGGCGTGCGAAATGGCGCGCCACGGTTGCGGCAACTGGTCGACCGAATAGAACACGCCGCCGAGATAGGTGAGCGGGGTGAGCACGAAGGTCGGCACCAGCGCGATGTCGTCGAACTTGCGCGCGAACATGGCGTTGATGAAACCGGCCAGCGAGAAGATCGCCGTGGTCAGCACGACGCTGCTCAGCGTCACCCAGATGCTGAGGATGTGCAGGCTGGTGAAAAACAGCGAGATGCCGAGCACGATCACGCCCACCATCAGCCCGCGCAGCATGGCGCCGCCGATGTAGCCGGCGAGGATCACCCGCGGCGGCATCGGGCTGACCAGCATTTCCTCGACGTAGCGCCCGAACTTGGCGCCGAAGAACGAGCTGGTGACGTTGCCGTAGCTGTTGGTGATCACGCTCATCATCACCAGGCCGGGGGTGATGTACTGCATGTAGGTGTAGCCGTGGATCGCGCCGATGCGGCTGCCGATCAGCGTGCCGAAGATCAGGAAGTACAGCGTCATGGTGATCGCCGGCGGCATCAGGGTCTGCCCCCAGATGCGCACGATGCGGATCATCTCGCGGCGGATCAGGGTGTAGAACGCCACCCACTGCTGCTGCCAGCTCATGCCGCGCGCTCCGTGGCGCCGGTCAGGCGCAGGAAGAGTTCTTCCAGGCGGTTGGACTTGGTGCGCATCGAGCGCACCACCAGCCCGGCCGTGCTCAAGGCCGCGAACAGCGTGTTGAGGTCGCGGCCGCGCGGCAGCTCGACCTCCAGCGTGGACTCGTCCATGCGCCGCAGGGTCAGGCCATCGAGGTGTGGCAGCGACTGCTGGGTGCACGGCGCGACCAGATCGAGCACGAAGGTTTCCACATCGATCTGGGTCAGCAGCGCCTTGACCGTGGTGTGCTCGATGATCTGGCCGTGATCGATGATGGCCACGTTGCGGCACAGGTTTTCGGCTTCCTCGAGATAGTGCGTGGTGAGGATCACGGTGACGCCTTCGCGGTTGATCTGGCGCACGAACTGCCACATCGAGCGGCGGATCTCGATGTCCACGCCGGCGGTGGGCTCGTCGAGGATCAGCACGCGCGGCTCGTTCATCATGGCGCGCGCGATCATCAGGCGCCGCTTCATGCCACCGGACAGGTTGCGCGCCGGCTGCTGCGCCTTGTCCCACAGGCGCAACTCGTTGAGGTATCTCTCGGCGCGCTGCTTGGCGACAGACCGTGGCACGCCGTAGAAGCCGGCTTCGTTGACGCAGATGTCGAACAGTTTCTCGAACTGGTTGAGGTTGATCTCCTGCGGCACCACGCCGAGCAGCGCCATGGCGCGGCTGCGCTCGCGCTGCACCGACACGTCGAACACGCGCGCCTCGCCGCCGCTGCTGTTGACCAGCGAGGCGAGGATGCCGATCAGCGTCGATTTGCCGGCGCCGTTGGGTCCGAGCAGCGCGAACAGGTCGCCGGCTTCGACCTTGAGGTCGATGCCCTTGAGGGCTTCGACGCCATTGGGATAGGTTTTGCGCAGCGCGCGCAGATCGAGCGCGGGGATCGCGGGCATGGGCATGAGCCGAAAGACAAGGCGCTAGTATAGGAGTGCATGACCCGCGTTCCGTCGCCGCTGCGCGCACGCAGCGCTTCCCCTGCGGCAACCCAACCGAACCCTGCCCACCGCCGATGATCCAGCACTTCACCCTGCGCCTGGCGCAGAGCCGCATGCTCGCACCCAGCGTGCGTCACCTCGCCTTCGCGCGTACCGACGGCCAGCCGTTTGCGTTCACGCCCGGGCAGTTTCTGCAGATCCATTTCGCCTACGCCGACGGCAAGCCGACCAAGCGCAGCTATTCGGTGGCCACCGTGGCTACGCGTGACGGTGCGGCCGTGGAGCTGATCGAGATCGCGGTCAGCTACGTGCCGGGCGGTGCCGCCAGCGCGCTGTTCACGCATCTGGAAGAGGGCGGCACGGTCGAGGCCAGCGGCCCTTACGGGCGCTTCGTGCTGGGCGAGGCCGATGCCAACCGCCGTTACGTGCTGATCGCCACCGGCACCGGCGTCACGCCCTACCGCGCGATGCTGCCGCAACTGGCCGCGCACATGCGTGCGCGTGGCGTCGAGGCGGTGCTGCTGTATGGCGCGCGCAGCGAATCCGAGCTGCTGTATGGCGACGAATTCGAGGCGTTCGCGGCCGCGCATGCGGGTTTTCGTTTCGTGCCCTGCTTCAGCCGCGGCGTGCGCGCGCAGCCGCGCGCGCATGACCGCCTCGGCTACGTGCAAAGCGTGCTGCCCGAGCTGGCGCCCGACCCGGGCGGCGACATCGCCTACCTGTGCGGCAACCCGGACATGGTCGATCAGTCTTTCGAAGCGCTCAAGCTGGCCGGGCTGCCGATCCAGCACATCCGCCGCGAGAAATACGTCTCTTCGCGCTGAGCGGCTGTGAATTTTTCAGCCGCTCTGAGCGCCGGCCCTCGCCGCCTGCACCCATGCGGTGCAGCGGCATATCGCGCCAGTGCGCGGGTTTGCCCGGTGCAGGTACGCAGGGTCGAAAAAATGTACTGCCCGGTACATACGAAATCGTACAGATTGGTAAGCCGTGAATGTGACGTGATCTAACGCGCGTCTAACGGACGCAGGCTATAAGGAACGACGCGCAGCGTTGCGCCCGGCTCTGGGCGTGTTGCGCAGCCCCAACTGATTTTGCTTCGAGGATGCCCCGATGCATCGATTCCACCGCAGCGTCGCCGCTTTGCTGTTGTTCGTCCTTGCCGCCAGTGCGCAGGCTTTCGCCTGCCAGCAGGTGAGCACAGTGCTGGGTCAGGGCGAGATGCTGGACGGCGTGTTCGCGCACTGGGGCGTCACCCGCAGCGATGCCTTCGTCTGGGGACAGAAGATTGCGCACCGCATGCCGTTGAGCACGCTGCGTGCCGGCGACCACATCGAGGCCTGTCTGGTGCCCGTGCACGGCGGCCGGCACTTGGTCGGCGTGCGCATCGTGCACAAGGACCGGCATTTCCGTGGCCTCGCCCTGGGTTGGGGTGTGGCTGGCGCGCCGGTGCGCACCATCGCGCGCAACGGCCCGCCGGGCGCGGGCGGTCAATTGCTGGCCGCCGTGCTCACCTCGAATGACGACACGGCGCCGGTATCGGCGCACACGCCGATCCTGCCGCGGGGTACGCCCGAGGACATCAGTTTCATGCTGGCGCATTCGCTCACCGCCGAGCTCGAGGCGCGCCATTTCGACCCGGTGATGGCCAGCGCGGTCAAGGATTGGCTGCATGTGGACAGCAATCTGCCGCAACCGCTGCCGCCCGGCACCTTGGTGGACGCGCTGTTCATTCGCGAACCCGGCGTGCGCGAACCCGATCTGGTGCGGCTGACGGTGTACGACGCCGGCCGCGAGCACACGCTGTACCGCTTCCGCGACGCGCATGGCGACACGGTGCTGGCCGATGCCGATGGCCAGGGCCTGATGCCCATCGCGCTGGTCACGCCACTGCCGTGGGCGCGGCTGACCTCGGGCTGGGGCTGGCGCATCAATCCGGTGCTGCACATCCCCGAGTTCCACAAGGGCGTCGATCTGGCCGCGCCGATGGGCACTCCGATCCATGCCGTGGCCTCCGGCCGCGTGGATTTCTTCGGCTGGCACGGCTACTACGGCAAGATGGTCGAGCTGCGCAACGGCCCCGATCTGGTCACCCGCTACGGCCACATGTCGCGCTACGCGCGCGGCCTGCGTGATGGCGAGATGGTCCGCGCCGGGCAGGTGATCGGCTACGTCGGCAGCACCGGGCTGTCCACCGGTCCGCATCTGTATTTCGAGATCTGGCTGCACGGCAAGCGCATCGACCCATTGCGCATCGAGGCGCAAGCCGCCGTCAAGCCGCAGGCCAATCCGGTCAAGCTGCTGCCGGCCGTGGTGACCCCGGTGCAGTTGGACGGCAGCGAGTTGGCGCGCTTCCACGCGTTCCGCCTCGCCCTGCAACACGTGTTGAACGCACCCGGCAACGCCAGCGTGCCGATCGCCGCGGCCACCTTGAACCCGATGCCTTGAAGAGGACTCGGGAAACCGGTTCTGATCGTCATTCCCGCGCAGGCGGGAATGA
>DZBX01000165.1:0-2856 GCA_022730075.1 Rhodanobacter sp.
GGCGACCGCGTCCAGTCCCGCCTGCAGCAGCGTGCGCAACAGCGCCTGCAAGCGCGTGGCACGCGCGCCGTCCCAGGCGAAGCTGTCCTCGTCCATGTAGGTGCGTTGCGCCAGTTCCATCTGCAGCGCATGCACGCCCTGCTGCGGCTGGCCGTAGTGACGGGTGATGTAGCCGCCCTTGAAGCGCCCGTTGATGACATAGCCGTAGTCGTGCTGCGCGGCCAGCGCATGGTCGATCGCGCGCTGCACCTGCGGATCGCAACTGAGGCCGTCCGCGCTGCCCAGATTCAGCTCCGGCAACTCGCCATCGAACAGGCGCGGCACACGTCCGCGGATCGAGTGGCCGTCCCACAGCAGCACGCGCGGAAACTGCGCGCGCAGCCGCGCCAGTTCAACGCGCAACGCGTCGTGATACGGCTGCCAGTAGCGTACGCGACGCTGCGCGACGGCGCGCGCATCCGGCGCGCTGCCGGCCTGGTAGATCGCCGCGCCGGCGAAAGTTTCGGTCGGGCACAGCGTGGTCTCGACGCGACCCGGATACAGCGCCGCGCCATCCGGCGGGCGGTTGAGGTCGACCACGTAGCGCGACCAGCGCGGCACCAGCACGCTGGCACCCAGCTCCAGCGCGAAGCCATACAGGTGCGCCATGTGCCAGTCGGTGTCGGGGACACGCAGCGCCGCGGGCGTGAACGTGGCCGCGATCGCGGGCGGCAGTTCGATGCCGTTGTGCGGCAGGCTCACCAGCAGGGGCACGCTGCCGCGATGCAGGCTGAAATCACTCACGGCCATGCCTCCGTGAAAACCATGGCGGCCGCAGCCTCGATCAGGATTTGGCGCGCGCTTTCATCGGGCAGGTATTGAGACCGAACAGCGTGTACGCGGGACAAAATCCGAACAGGCCCGTGCCCAGCGGCAGCAAGCCGATCAAGCCCCACCAGCGCGCGTTGCCCGGCAGGATGAAGATCAGCGCCAGCAGTGCGATGCCGATGGCGATGCGGATGATGCGATCCAGACTGCCTACATTGAGTTTCATGGCCGTTCTCCGGTTCGTGTGACGCCATCCTAGTCCAATCGTCGCGCGCGCGATGCCGTCACGATGCCGCGGTACGTGCGCACGCCTCACAAACCGAAGCGCGCAGGCGCGTACAGCGCGGCATCGAGCGTCGGCGCGCGTTCATCCAGCAATTGCGCGACCAGCTCGGCGGTGGCCGCGGCCATGCTCACGCCCAGCATGCCGTGGCCGGTGGCCAGCCACAGATTGCGCCAGCGCGTGCTGGGGCCGATCAGCGGCACCTCGTCGCGGCTCATCGGCCGCCAGCCCCACCACTGCTCACGCGCCGGCGTTTGCGGCGGCTCGCGCAGGTACTCACCCGCGGCACGCTGCAACGCCGCCAGGCGCACCGGGTTGAGGCCACTGGACCAGCCGGAAAACTCCATCGTGCTGCCCAGACGAAAACCATCCGCCCAGGCGGTGACGCACACGCTGCGTTCTTTCAGCACCAGCGGCATGCGTGGTGCGCCGGGTTGCGCGTCCCAGGTCATCGAATAGCCTTTGCCGGGCTGCACCGGTATGCGCAAACCCAGGCGTCGCGCCAGCAGCGGCGACCACGCGCCCAGCGCCAGCAACACCTGTGACGCGCGGAAACTGCCACGCGCGGTGCGCACCGCGGCAATGCGTGCGTCGCTTGTATCGAAGCCTTCGATGCGTGCATCCGCTTCGATCACCCCGCCCAGCGCCTGCACGCGCAACGCCAGCCCCGCGACCAGGCGCTCCGGGCGCAGCATGGCGTCGCCCGCGTGTTCGATGGCGCCAGCCACACCGGCGCGCAACGCCGGCTCGCGTGCCTCGACCTCGGCACCCTGCAGCACGCGCACCGGAATCCGCAGGCGCTGCAACACCTCCACATCATGCTGCTCGGCCGCCAAGGCGCGCGCGTCGCGGAACACCAGCAACAGGCCCTGCTCGCTCCAGCCGGCGTCGATGCCTTCGCGCGCGAGGATCTGCGGCAGCAGTTCGCGCGCGCGCTGCAGCAGCGCGGCGCGTGCCTGCGCAGCGTGCCAGAACGCGGCGGGACGCGTCTGCCGCGCCAGGCCGAACAACCAGCGCCAGCGCGCCAGATCCAGCCCTGGACTGATGCGCAAGGGCGCGTCCGCATGCAGCAGTGAGCGCAGCGCGCGTGGCACCACGCCCGGCGCGGTCAGCGGTGGCGCGTGGCTGGGCGTGATGGTGCCGCAATTGCCGTGCGAGGCACCCGCGCCCGGCGCGGCCTGCTCGATCACGGTGACTTGCGCGCCCTCGCGCAACAATTGCAGCGCGCAGGCCAGACCGATCACGCCCGCGCCCAGGATCAGCACATCGTTTTTACCGCTCATGCGCGCATTGTAGGCGGGCACCACGCGGATCGGCCGGCGCGCCGCGCGGCACTCCGGCGTGGCCGCATGCTGTCACACAGGGTCGCATGCGCGTCGCGATGTGACGCGCGGCACGGTCATCATCGCCGCTGGCCACTTGCAGAAACACTCGTAAACCATTGTTTCAACAATGTGGAAATTGGTGGCACGAAGTCTGCTTGCATTGGCCCATGACCCCCGAGAATGCCGCCATGACGACCGCATCCGAAATGCTTCTGGCCTTGCGCAATCCCGACAGTGGCTGGCTGGCCACACTGGTCGTCGCCCTCGGCGAGGCGCAGGCCGATCCGTCCTTCTCCGCACAGCACCAGCAACTGCTGGCCGAGCTGTGCGCGGGACAGCCGATCCCGCTGGTGGTACGTGCTGCGGCCTTGCAGCGCTCGCTGGACTTCGAGCGCCGGCTCGCCCGCGAAGAAGACGGCCTCGCCGCCGCCGGCTGACCGG
>DZBX01000165.1:2956-4223 GCA_022730075.1 Rhodanobacter sp.
TGTCGTTGGATGCGCCATGTCGATCACGCCCGCTGAAAGCCGTGTCATGGAATCGCTCTGGGAGCTCGGCCCCAGCACCGCCGAGCAGGTCATCGCGCACCTCGCCGAGCGTTCCGGCTGGAGCCCGACCACGGTGAAAACCCTGCTCGCGCGCCTGCGCGGCAAGGGCATGGTCGCGGTCGAGCGCGACGGCCGCCGTTACATCTACACCGCGCGCAAGGCCCGCGATGCCTGGGTGGATGACGAAGCCGGCGGGCTGCTGCAACGCCTGTTCGGCGGACGCCTGCCGCCCTTGCTGGCGCACTTCAGCCGCAGCGGTGCACTCAGCGACAAAGACATCGCCGAAATCCGCGCGCTGCTGGACGCGATCGAAGCCGAACGCCCCGCGAAATCCACACGCCGGAGCCAACGCTCATGAGCGCCGACATGCTGCCGCACACGCTGCTGCTGGCCACGCCTGCGCTGGCCGCATGGTTCACGGTCGGCCTACTCGCCGTGCTGGCGCTGCGCCGTCCGCTGCGCGCCCTGGCGGGTCCGCGCAGCGCTTACATGCTGTGGCTGCTGCCGCCCGTCGCGATGCTGGCCAGCCTCGCTGCGAACCTGTGGCCGCTGGCGCCGCTGCGCTGGCCGGCGCTGACGCAAACCGTCACCGTGCTGGTGCACGCGGGAACGCGCACAACCGCACCGGTGTCCGCGCTGCTGCCCGATTGGATCGGCGCGCTGCTGGTCGGTCTGTGGCTGTTGGGGTCGGCCTGCGCGCTGCTCGTGCTGCTGGGCCGCTACACCGCGCTGCGTCTGGCGCTGCGTGTGGACCCCGGGGACACGCTGGCGCGGCACGGCATCGTGGGAGAACACGCGCGTCTGCGCATCCGCCGCCACGCGGCCGGTCCGGCGCTGCTGTGGGCGCCGCGCCCGCTGTTGTTGCTGCCACCGGATTTCGAGCAGCGCTACGACGCCGCGCAACGGCGGCAGATCCTGCACCACGAGTTGTGCCATCGCGCGCAGGGCGATGCCTGGTGGAACCTGCTGGCGGCCCTGCTCGGCGCACTGTTCTGGTGGCATCCGTTGCGCCCGTGGGCACAGCGCGCCTTCGCCCTGGATCAGGAGCTGGCCTGTGATGCGCGCCTGTTCGCCTCGCGGCAACGCCCGGCATTGCGCAGTTACGCCGACACCCTGCTGCAGGCCGCGTCCACCCTGCCGCTGCCGCTCGGCAGCGGCGTCTCGCACCCCCGCCAACTCAAGGAGCGCATCGCCATGCTTGCCCAGC
>DZBX01000039.1:0-15384 GCA_022730075.1 Rhodanobacter sp.
CGTCCTCCAGCGCGGGCCAGCCGCCGTTGCTGCCGGCGCCCGCCGCGCAGACGGTTGCGGCGATGGCGCGGGACCACCACTACGCCCTGCTCGCGCTGACCGCGCTCAGCGACAAGCATCCCAAGCCCGAGCGCCTCGCCGCCATCGGTGCGCTGACCCGGCTGGCCGAACACGGCAATGCCTTCGCCGAGTACGTGCTCGGCTCGCAGTACATGTGGGGCGCGCAGCGGCCGCACGCGCTGCTGCCCTACAACGCCGCGCTGGCCAGCGAATATCTGGCCAATGCCGCGATCCGCGGCAACCTGCATGCCATGCAGGCGCTGGCGCAGTTCGAACTGCTCAACCACCACCCGCTGCAGGCGATGATCTGGGCGCAGACGCTGGCTTATTACCACCACCAACTGAACCCCGCGCAGCAGCGTATGCACGGCTACCTGCCCGAGCTGATCGCGCGTGCGCAGCGCCAGCTCAGCGACGCGCAGAAAGCCGCGGTGCTGGGCGATGTCAATGGCGTCATCGCGCGCTACGGCGCGCGCATCGAAAAGGGATTGCACGACCGCGGCATGCCGCAGCCTTCACTGTTGTGCCTCACGCGCCGCATCGCGCCGCCAGCCAACATGCCGGCTTTTCCAAGGCCGGATTTCAGCGGACGCAATCCACACGCGGTATCCCTGATCATGCTGTACGCGGTGGATTCCGCAGGCAGGATCGCGGATCACGCCATCATCAACATGCTGCCCGACTGGCGCGTGCACAATGAATTGAACTATCCGCTGGCGCTGATGCGTTTCAACACCACGCCGTATTGCCACCACCTGCGCGCGGTCATCCAGCCTGTCGAATACGACGACAGGCGTTACACCATGCACTGGCACTGAGCATGGCCAGGAGGACACCCATGATCGATCCGATCCTGCACGGCATGCGGCGCGTCCTGCTGGCGGGCATGCTCGCAGCGCTGGCGGCGGCGGCAGTGGCGGCGCCGCCCGCGCCGGCCACGGCACCCACCCCGGCGGAATCTGCAGGCCGCGTGGCCAAGGCGCAGAAAGATGCCGACCAGTTCGCGCTGATCAGCGGCCGTGGCAGCGCACAGGTCTGCAAGGCGGGATTCGAATCGCTGCGGCGCGGCGCGCTGCGAGGCAATGCGGTCGACCAGCTCACCTTGGGCGCACTGTATCTGCATGGCCGCGTGTGCGGCCGTTTCCAGCTGGCGCGCGATGACCACAAGGCCTCGCTGTACCTGGCGCACGCCGCGATCCAGGGCCGCCTGTTGGCCATGCCGGCGCTGGCCGAACTGGACGTGCGGCGCGGCCGCGCCCTGGAGGCCAACGTCTGGGCGCTGGCTTACCTGCATTACGCGGTTCCGAAACAGCAGAACACCGGATACCCGGCCTCGCTGCTGCATCGCACGCTGGGCATGCTTTCGGCGGCGCAGAGCAAGCAGATCGTGCGCGATGCCAATGCCTTCATTCTGCGCTACAACGCCGGCATCGAGGCCGCTCTGCATCAGCAGGCGCAGCCGCCCACGGCCTGCCGTCCGCGGCCCGTCGACGCCCATTCCCGCGTGCCCCTGCTGCAGCCGTTCTCGCGGATACATATCGCCGCCATGCACCGCGCTTTGGTGCTGTACCTCGTCGCCTATGATCGCGACGGCCACGTGCAAAAACTGGCGACGGTGTTCGCCGAGCCGCGGTGGCGCGATGCGCGGCGTCTGCGCCGGATCGCGGAACAGCGCCGGGTCTCGGCTGCACCTGCTTGCGACGCTGCGCTGCGCTGGGCGTTCCTGCCGGTGGAGTTCGATAATCACAAGTACCGCATCAGCCATCGCGGCTGAGCAGCACCGGTTCACGACCATGCGCTGCCCGCATCGGTGCCTCATGCTGGCGTGCCTGGTTCAAATCGCCAGCCCGCGGAACTGCAGCGCCTCGGCCAGGTGCTCGCGGCCGACGCAGGCGGCGGCGCCATCCAGATCGGCGATCGAGCGCGCCACGCGCAGGATGCGGTGGTAGGCGCGCGCGGACAGGCCCAGCTTGTCCACCGCGCGCGCCAGCAGGGCGCGTTCGGGCGGGCCCAGCGCGCAGTCGCGCTCGATCTCGCGCGCGGCCAGCTCGGCGTTGGGACGTCCGGCGCGCGCATAGGCGTGCTCGCGCGCGGCGACCACGCGCGCGCGCACCGTGGCGCTGTCCTCGTCGTGCGCGCCGCGCGCCTGCATCAGGTCTTCCATCGGCACGCGCGGCACCTCGACCTGCAGGTCGATGCGATCCAGCAGCGGCCCGGACAGGCGCGCGCGGTAGCGGGTGATCTGCTCGGGCGTGCAGTGGCAGCGCCCGCCGGGATCGCCGGCATAGCCGCACGGACACGGGTTCATCGCCGCGACCAGTTGAAACTGCGCGGGAAACTCGCAGCGGCGCGCGGCGCGCGCGATGGCGATGCGCCCGGATTCCAGCGGCTCGCGCAGCACCTCCAGCACGTGGCGGTCGAACTCGGGCAGCTCGTCCAGAAACAGCACGCCGTGGTGCGCCAGCGAGATCTCGCCCGGACGCGGATGCGAACCGCCGCCGACCAGCGCCACCGCCGAGGCGGTGTGGTGCGGCGCGCGGAACGGCCGCCGCCGCCAGTGCGCCAGCTGGATGTCCTGCCCGGCCACCGAGTACACGGCCAGGGTTTCCAGCGCCTCGGACGCGCGCAGCGGCGGCAGGATGCCGGGCAGGCGCTCGGCCAGCATGGTCTTGCCGGTGCCGGGCGGGCCGCTGAGCAGCAGGTGATGGCCGCCGACCGCGGCGATTTCCAGCGCGCGCCGCGCCTGCAACTGGCCGCGCACATCGGCCAGATCCGGTCCGCCCACCGCGCCATCCCACACCGCGGCCTGCGGGCTGTCCAGCTCGCCGCGATCGCACAGCCACGCGCAGACATCGGCCAGGCTGTCGGCCACGCGCACGTCCAGGTCCTCGACCAGCGCGGCCTCGGCGGCGTTGGCGCGCGGCACCACCGCGCTGCGTCCGCTGGCGCGCACGCGCAGCAGCGCCGGCAGCACGCCGTTGACCGCGCGCAGCGCGCCGGACAGCGCCAGCTCGCCCATGAACTCGCAGTGCTCGAGCTTGGTGCGCGGCACCTGGCCGCCGGCGGCGAGGATGCCCAGCGCGATGGCGAGGTCGTAGCGACCGCCTTCCTTGGGCAGATCGGCCGGCGCCAGATTGACCGTGACGCGGCGCGCCGGGTATTCGAACAGCGTGGCCTGGATGGCCACGCGCACGCGATCGCGCGCCTCGCGCACCGCGGCCTCGGGCAGGCCGACGATGGAGGTGCCGGGCAGACCGCCGGACAGATGCACCTCGACGATCACCTGCGGGGCCGAGACGCCTTCCTGGGCGCGGGTGAGGGTGACGGCGAGACTCATGCGGCACTCGATGCGAGTTCAGTGCGGGCGGGTCGCGGCGCGGCGACACGGGCGGTCACGGCGCGGGCCACGCCGGCGCGCGGCCATGTTCAGCGCGGCGAACGCGCGTCGGCGAGTTGTTCCAGCGCGGCCAGGCGCTGTTCCAGCTCGGCCAGTTGCATGCGTGTGCGCTGCAGCAGCAGGCGCTGCACGTCGAACTCCTCGCGCGTGACCAGGTTGATGCGCGCCAGTCCGGCCTGCAGCACCTCGCGCGCGTTGGCGGCGAAGTCGGCGCGCGCCTGCGCCAGATCGGGCGGCAGCAATGCAGCCAGACGCTGCGCGATGCTGTCGATGTTTTGCGTGTCCCACATAAGTGTCACCTCGTTGATCGATAGTGTGCCCGGCTGCGCGCAAGAGTACGCGCAGTGCACGGCGTCGGGGTTTTCCTACAACGCGCGCCGCGCAATGGCAGAATGGCCCGTTCCAACCGGAAGCGCCGCCATGAAACTGATCACCGCCATCATCAAGCCGTTCAAGCTCGACGACGTGCGCGAAGCGCTGGCCGAGGTCGGCGTGCAGGGCATCACCGTCACCGAAGTAAAAGGCTTCGGCCGCCAGAAGGGCCACACCGAGCTGTATCGCGGCGCCGAGTACGTGGTCGATTTCCTGCCCAAGATCAAGCTCGAGGTGGCGGTCACCGATGAGCTGGTCGAGCGCGTGATCGAGGCCATCCAGCACAGCGCGCGCACCGGCAAGATCGGCGACGGCAAGATCTTCGTCGGCAATCTCGAGCAAGTCATCCGCATCCGCACCGGCGAGCTGGACGGCGACGCGCTGTAATGCCGGCGCGCGCGCGCGCGGATGCATGCCGTGCCGCGACCGTTCTGCGGCCACGGCGCTACTCGAATTTCACCAGACGGTAGAACACGATGCCGAGGTATTCGTGCAGCGCGTGCGTGGTGTGGGTGAGCGCGTAGAGATGCGGTGTCAGCGCGGCGAACGGGCCGCGCGGCAGGCTGTGGAAATCCACCGGCAGCGCGCAGACCGACTGGCCGGCATGCACGAAGGCCATGTAAGCGCGTGGCATGTGGTCGGCGGAAGTCACCAGGTAACGCGGCGCGGGGTTGCCCGCCAGCATGCGCTTGACGTCGACGGCGCTCTGGAACGTGGTGCGCGCGTCACGGTCGCGCCGGATGCGCGCGGCCGGAAAGCCGAGGTTTTGCGCCAGCGCCGCCATCAGGTCGGCCTCGCGCCAGCGCCCGCCGGCGCCGCCGGACATCAGCAGCGTGGCGTCGGGTACGCGCAGCGCCGCGTCGGTGGCGCCGATCACGCGGCGCATGCTGGCGAGCTGCAGCATGGCGATGTCCTGCGCGGAGGTGGGTACGCCGTCGACGCCGCCGGCCAGCACGATGAAGATGCTGCCGCGCGGCGGCGGGCCGCAGCGCGCGGCGTCGCGCCGCGCCTGCGCCTGCAGCGGGCGCAGCAGGAGTTCGCTGGCCAGCGGCGTGGTGGAGAACCACGCCAGCACGGCCACGAGGGTGGTGGCGATGGCCAGCGCGCGGCGGCCGATGCGCAGCCACCAGGCCATCACCACGAGCAGGGCCAGTGCGCAGCACAGCAGGCCCAGTGGCGCGACCATCGTCTCGAACCAGATCCTCATGTGCGGGCATTCGTCCTGTGGCGGGATTGATGGAGGCGGTGCGCGTCAGCCCGCGCGCGCGCCCAGCATGCGCTCGACGTAGCGTGCCAGCAGGTCCACCTCGAGATTGACCGCAGCGCCTGGCCTGCGCTGCGCGAAGCAGGTGTTGGCGATGGTGTGCGGGATGAGGTTGACGCCGAAGGTGCTGCCCTCGACCTCGTTGACGGTGAGGCTGACGCCGTCGATGCAGATCGAGCCCTTGCCGGCGATGTAGCGCGCCAGTGCCGCGGGCGCGGCGAAGCGCCAGCGCTGCGAGCGCGCGTCCGCGCGCACATCCAGCACCTGACCGACGCCATCGACGTGGCCGGCGACCAGGTGTCCGCCCAGCGCATCGCCGACGCGCAGGGCTTTCTCCAGGTTCACCGCGTCGCCCTCGCGCAGCGCGCCCAGCGTGGTGCAGGCCAGCGTCTCGCGCGACACGTCGGCGTCGAAGTGGCGCGCATCGAGTTCGATCGCGGTCAGGCACACGCCGCTGACGGCGATGCTGTCGCCGGGCACGACGCCGGCGAGCTCCAGCGCGGCGCTGTCGATGCGCAGGCGCAGGTCGCCGCCACGCGGCTCGATGCGGGCGATGCGGCCGACGGCCTGGATGATGCCGGTGAACATGATCAGTCTCCTCGATGCGGGCGCAGCAGCAGGCGCAGATCCTCGCCGAGCATGCGCTGATCCAGCGCGCGCAGTTGCCAGCGCTCACTCATCTCGCCCAGCGCCGGCAGGTGCAGCAATGGCCGCGCGCTGTCGCCCAGCAACACCGGCGCGATGTACAGCAGCAGTTCGTCCACCAGACCGGCGGCGAGCAGCGCGCCGCCCAGCGTGGCGCCGGCCTCCACCTGCAGCTCGTTGCAGCCGCGCGCAGCCAGCAGCGCCAGCGTCGCGTGCAAGTCCAGGCGCCCGTCGACGACGCCGATCGGCAGGCATTCGGCGCGCGCGTAGCCGGCGTGCGCGGGTCGCGCATCAGGCGCGTGCAGGATCAGCGTGGGCGCCGTGCCATCCAGCAGGCGCGCACCCTCAGGCAAGGCATGCAGATGCGTATCCAGCAGCACGCGCAGCGGTGGCACGAAAGCTTGCGGCTCGGCCAGGCGCACGCTGAGCCGCGGATCGTCGGCGCGCGCGGTGCCGGCGCCGGTGAGCAGGGCCGAGCTGCGCGCGCGCCAGCGCGCCACGTCGCCGCGCGCGGCGCTGCCGGTGATCCACAGCGAGCGCCCGTCGGCCAGCGCGGTGCGGCCGTCCAGGCTCAGCGCCATTTTCAGCCGCAGCCAGGGACGGTCGCGCTCGATGCGGCTGAAGAAACCGCGATTCAGCTCGCGCGCCGGCGCCTGCATCAGGCCCACGTCGACCACGATGCCGGCCGCGCGCAGGCGTTCGATGCCGGCGCCGGCGACCTGTGGAAACTGGTCGACGCAAGCCACGACCACGCGCGCCACGCCGGCCACGACCAGCGCGTCGGCGCAGGGTGGGGTGCGCCCGTGGTGCGCGCAGGGTTCCAGCGTGACGTAGGCGGTGGCGCCGCGCGCCTCGGCGCCGGCCGCGCGCAGCGCATGCACTTCAGCGTGCGCTTGCCCGGCGCGTTCGTGCCAGCCGCTGCCGAGCACGTGTTCGCCCCGCGCGATCACGCAGCCGACGCGCGGATTGGGCTGCGTGGTGAACAGGCCGCGCTCGGCCAGGCGCAGCGCGTGCGCCATGTGTGCGTGATCGCTGGCGCTGAAGGGGTTCATGCCGCGTCCGCCCGCGCCGCTGGCAGCGCGATGCGCATGACCGTGGCCTGCCAGGTGCCGCGCGTGAAGTCGCCGCAGCGTTGCCAGCCGCGCGTGGCGTAGTAATCGTGCAGCTCCGGCGCGCAGTACAAGTGCAACCCAGGCAACCCCAGCGCGCGCGCCTCGTCCACGCAGCGTTGCAGCAGCGCAGTGCCGATGCCGCGTCCGCGCCGGTCTGCGCGCACCACCAGGCTGGCCAGCCAGGGCGTCCATGGGCGCGTATCCGCGGGCGTGCTGGCGAGCAGGCTGCAGCCGCCGAGAAAAGCCGCGCCGTCGTGTGCGATGAGGCTGGTCGGCAGCGCGCGCCGCAGCGTGTGAGCGCGTACGCGTTGCAGCGTGGCATCAAGGCGCATGTCGGCGATCATGGGCGCGAACGCGGTCATTTGCGCGGCGGCGAAATCCGTGTGCAAGGCGGGCGCGTCGCAGGCGTAGTCGATGCGGAATTCCATGCGCAGCGCTCAGCGCTTGCCGTTGCGGACATTCCTGGCCGGCTTGCCGGGCGTGTCCTCCGTCCCGCCTTCGAGCAGCGGCAATTGCAGACCTTCGAGCGCGGGCAGGTCGCGTTCCAGTCGCTCGATTTCCTCGCGGAAAGCCTGCACGTCCTCGAAGCGCCGGTACACCGAGGCAAAGCGCACGTAGGCGACCTGGTCGAGTTTCTTCAGTTCACCCATGACCAGCTCGCCGATCTGCAGCGAGGGCACCTCGCGCTCACCGCCCAGGCGCAGGCCATGCAGCACCGCGCGCAGCGCGGCGTCGATGGCTTCGGCGCCGACCGCGCGCTTTTGCAGCGCGCGCTCGAAGCTGGTGCGCAACTTGTGCTCATCAAACGCTTCGCGGCGGCCGTCGCTCTTGATCACCGCTGGCAGACGCACCTCGGCGGTCTCGAAGGTGTTGAAGCGCTCGCCGCAGGCCGGGCACTCGCGCCGGCGGCGCACGGTGCTGCCGTCCTCGCTAAGGCGCGAGTCGATCACGCGCGTATCCTCGTGCTGGCAGAACGGACAGTGCATCGCGGGCTCGGCTCGGGCCTGCGGATCAGCCGTACACCGGGAACGCGCGGCATTGCTCGACGACCTTCGCGCGTACCGCTGCCAGCACGGCCGCATCGCTGGGTGCGTCCAGCACGTCGCAGATCCATCCGGCCAGTGCCTTGCATTCGGGCTCGCCATAGCCGCGCGTGGTCACCGCCGGGGTGCCGATGCGCAGGCCCGAGGTGACGAACGGCGAGCGCGGGTCATTGGGCACGGCGTTCTTGTTGACGGTGATGTGCGCCTGGCCCAGCGCGGCCTCGGCGTCCTTGCCGGTGACCTCGCGGCCGATCATGTCGACCAGCATCAGGTGATTGTCAGTGCCGCCGGAGACGATCTTGTAGCCGCGCGCCACGAACGTGGCGGCCATCGCGCGCGCGTTGCGCACGACCTGCGCCTGATAGACCTTGAAGTCCGGCTCCAGCGCTTCCTTGAAGGCCACCGCCTTGGCCGCGATGACGTGCATCAGCGGGCCGCCCTGGGTGCCGGGGAAGATCATCGACTGCAGTTTCTTCTGCACATCCTCGCTGGCGCCTTTGGCCAGGATGATGCCGCCGCGCGGGCCGCGCAGGGTCTTGTGCGTGGTGCTGGTGACCACGTGCGCGTGCGGCAGCGGGCTGGGATACACCCCGGCGGCGACCAGCCCGGCGACGTGCGCCATGTCCACGAACAGGTATGCCTGCACGCCATCGGCGATGGCGCGCAGGCGCGCCCAGTCGAGCACGCGCGAATAGGCGCTGAAGCCGGCCACCAGCATCTTCGGCCGGTGTTCCTGCGCCAGGCGTTCGATCTCGGCGTAATCGACCAGGCCGTCGGCATCGACGCCGTACTGCGTGGCGTGAAAGATCTTGCCGGAAAAGTTGACCTTGGCGCCGTGGGTGAGATGACCGCCGTGCGCCAGGCTCATGCCGAGGATGCCGTCGCCCGGCTGCAACAGGGCGAAGTACACCGCGGCGTTGGCCTGCGAGCCGGAGTGCGGCTGCACGTTGGCGTAGTCGCAGTCGAACAGTGCCTTGACCCGTTCGATGGCCAGGCGCTCGGCGATGTCCACGTACTCGCAGCCGCCGTAATAGCGCTTGCCCGGGTAGCCCTCGGCGTACTTGTTGGTGAGCACGCTGCCCTGCGCCTCGAGCACGCGCGGGCTGGCATAGTTTTCGGAGGCGATCAGCTCGACGTGGTCTTCCTGGCGCTGGCGTTCGGCGGCGATGGCGCGCGCCAGCTCGTCGTCATAGCCAGCGATCTGCAGGGTGCTGGGGAACATGGTGAACCTCGGGCGAGGCGCGGCGCAGCCGTCGCGCGGATGCAAAAGTCTAACGGAGGCGCGGGTTTGCGCCTAGCAGCGCTGGCGCCGCGCGGCGCGCTCGGAGATAATCGCGTGTCGCCAACGTGGCCCGGTTTGCCCGGCCTCACGCATGCACGGCGTCTGCGCAGCGTCAGTCATGCCCGCGCAGAGCCTGCCCCGGCGAAGGCGTGGGCGGGCATCCGGTAACTGGCTTTGCGCTGGATGACCCGCTGCGCTGTCGTGAAGCGATGTCCGCCCGCGCGGGCATGACGGGGCGGGATGGTCCTGTTTCTTTTTCCCGGCAGCCGCGCCGCGCGCCCGCGCAGCGGGCGTCATGCAATCTTCGGAGTCCTCCATGCAATACATCTACACCATGATCGGCGTGAGCAAGATCGTTCCGCCGAAGCGCGAGATCATCAAGGACATCTCGCTGAGCTTTTTCCCCGGCGCCAAGATCGGCCTGCTCGGCGTCAACGGTTCCGGCAAATCCACGGTGCTGCGCATCATGGCCGGCGACGACACCGAGTTCGCCGGCGAGGCGCGGCCGCAGCCCGGCATCAAGATCGGCTACCTGCCGCAGGAGCCGCATCTGGATCCGCGCAAGACCGTGCGCGAAACCGTGGAAGAAGGTTTTGCCGAAATCCTCGATGCGCAAAAGCAGCTTGAATCCGTCTATGCCGCCTATGGCGAGGACGGCGCCGATTTCGACAAGCTCGCCGCCGAGCAGGCGCGGCTGGAGGGCATCCTTGCCGCCGGCGACGCGCACACGCTGGAGCGGCAGATGGAGATCGCCGCCGACGCGCTGCGTCTGGCGCCCTGGGAGGCGAAGATCGGCGAGATCTCCGGTGGTGAGCAGCGCCGCGTCGCCCTGTGCCGCCTGCTGGTGGGGCGCTACGACATGTTGCTGCTGGACGAGCCCACCAACCATCTCGACGCCGAGTCGGTGGAGTGGCTGGAGCACTTCCTGCAGCAGTTCGCGGGGACCGTCGTGGCGGTGACGCACGACCGCTATTTCCTGGACAACGCCGCCGAGTGGATCCTCGAGCTGGACCGTGGCCGCGGCATTCCGTGGAAGGGCAATTACTCCTCGTGGCTGGAGCAGAAGGAGCAGCGCCTGAAGCAGGAGGAGGCCGGCGAGAGCGCACGCCGCAAGGCGGTGGCGCGCGAGCTGGAGTGGGTGCGCCAGGCGGCCAAGGGGCGCCAGTCCAAGGGCAAGGCGCGCATCAACCGCTTCGAGGAGCTGAACTCGGTCGAGTACCAGAAGCGCAACGAAACCAACGAGATCTACATTCCGCCGGGCGAGCGTCTGGGTGGGCTGGTGCTCGAGTTCGACAAACTCGGCAAGGGTTACGCCGGGCAGATGCTGATCGAGGACTTCAGCGCCAAGATCCCGCCCGGCGCCATCGTCGGCGTGATCGGGCCCAATGGCGCCGGCAAATCCACGCTGATGAAAATGATCATGGGCATGGAAAAGCCCGACTCCGGCGAACTGATCATCGGACCGACGGTGAAGCTGGCCTTCGTCGACCAGTCGCGCGCCACGCTCGACGGCAGCAAGAGCGTGTGGCAGGAAATCTCCGGCGGCGCCGACATGATCACCGTGGGCCGCTACGAGACGCCCTCGCGCGCCTACCTCGGTCGCTTCAACTTCAAGGGCGCCGACCAGCAGAAGCTGGTCGGGCAACTGTCCGGCGGCGAGCGCGGGCGCCTGCACCTGGCCAAGACGCTGATGAGCGGCGGCAACGTGCTGCTGCTGGACGAGCCCTCCAACGACCTCGACGTGGAAACCCTGCGCGCGCTGGAGGAGGCGTTGCTGGAGTTCCCCGGCTGCGCCATCGTGGTCTCGCACGACCGCTGGTTTCTCGACCGCATCGCCACGCACATCCTCGCCTTCGAGGGCGATTCGCACATCGAGTTCTTCCAGGGCAACTACCAGGAATACGAGGCCGACAAGAAGCGCCGCCTCGGCGATGAAGCCGCGCAGCCGCACCGCGTGCGCTTCAAGAAAATCGCCTGAGCCGCGCTGACGCGCACCGGGCAACGGTTATGCTGCGCGCATGATCGGCATCACGCCACGCCAGCTCGAGGTGTTCGTTGCCGTGGCCGCGCTGGGCAGCGTGCGCGCCGCGGCCGAGCAACTGCACCTGACCCAGCCGGCGGCCAGCATGGCGCTGGCCGGGATGGAGCGGCGCATGGGCGTGCTGCTGTTCGACCGCGCGCGCCAGCGCCTGCACTTGAACGCGCGCGGTCGCGCCATGCTGCCGCAGGCACGCGAGGTGCTGCTGCGCATGCAGGCATTGGAGCGCAACGCCGCCGCCAGCCCCGACGAGCTGCTCGGCGAACTGCGTATCGGTGCCAGCAACACGGTCGGCAGCTACCGTGTCGGCGAGCTGCTGGGCGGCTTCATCGCGCTGCACCCACAGGCTTCGGTGCAGTTGCTGGTGGACAACACGCAAACGGTACTGGAGCGCGTGCTGGATTATTCGCTCGATGTCGGTTGCGTCGAAGGCCCGGCCGCGCGCGCCGGGCTGGACGCGCTGCCGTGGCGCGAGGATGCGCTGTGCGTGTGCGCGCGACCCGATCATGCGCTGGCGTTGCGCAAGCACCTCGCGCCGGCCGATTTCGCCGGCGCGCGCTGGATCCTGCGCGAGCACGGCTCGGCCACGCGCGCGCTGGTCGAGCGCGAGCTGACGCGCCTGCCGGACGGGATCACCGTGCTGGAGTTGGGCAACAGCGAGGCGATCAAGCAGGCGGTGCTGGCCGGGCTCGGCGTGGCCTGTCTGCCGCGCGTGGCGGTGCGCGCCGAGCTGGCGGCGGGCGAGCTGCGCATCCTGCCGACGCCGTTTCTGGATTTGCAGCGTGAACTGTCGCTGGTGCTGGCGCGCGGACGCTACCGCGGCGCGTTGCTGCAAGCCTTGCTGGATACCGCGCAGGCGGCGCCGTTGAACTCGGCGGCGACCATCAGGTCGCGCGCGCGCGGCGCGCGGCAAACCGCGGCGCGCGCCTAGCTTGCTTTGCCACGCGGCTCGGATCATGTGCCGCGACAAGCCGGCGCTGCGGCCATGCGCTCAGTTTGAGGGTGATGCGTGCGCGCGCAAGGCGCTGCCGTCGCGGGCAGCAGACGCTGGTCGCGACGCGGCGCGCAATCGCGTGAGCGCCTGCGCCAGGGTGGCCTGCGACAGCTCACCGACGTGCGCGCTGACCAGCCGCCCATCGGGCGCGATGAACAGCGTGGTTGGCAGACCCGGCGAGTGGTAGGCGCGCAGCAGCGCGCCGTCGCCATCCAGCAGCACCAGCGGCGGATCGAGCCCGCGCGCGCGCAGATAGGCGCGCACCGTGGCGGCGTCCTGGCCCTGGTCGATCAGCACGATGCGCACGTGGCGTTCGTGGCGCGCCGCGTGCACCAGCAGCGGCAGCTCGCGCGCGCAGGGCGGGCACCAGGTGGCCCACAGGTTCAGCACCAGCGGCGTGCCGCGCAGCGCCGCCAGCGGCTGCGCCGCGCCATCCAGCGTGCGCAGGGTGAGCGCGGGCAGCGGCGTGCGCAGCGGCTGCGCGATGCTGACGACGGCGCCGATCAGCCCCGCGACCAGCAGCCCGCTGGCTGCGCTCAACGCCAGCGGACGGCGCAGCGCGGGGCGCCGCCACAGCCATAGCGCCCCACCCAGCAGCGCCACGATCGCGCCCGGCCACGGGGCAAAGCCCAGATCGCGGATGTCGAGCATGGCCAGCACGCCGGAGTAGCTGCGCCAGTGTCGGGCGACGAAACCGATGCGCGCGGCGAGCAGCGCCAGCAGCAGCAGCAGGTACAGCGCCGGCTCGGCGTCGGCGCGGCCGTGACGGCGCTCGCGCCAGGCCACCAGTGCGGCCACGGCATAGCCGATCAACATCAGTACCGGTCCCCATGGCAGCACCAGCGGGCCCAGCGGCAGTGCCTGCATGGCGGTCTCCGGTTGCGCGAGCGCGATGGTAACGCCACGCGCGCAAGGTTTCGTTCGACGCGCGGGCCGCGGCGCGCATAGGCTATGCCCATGGAAACCCAACTGCCCTTTTCCGTGTACCTCGTCGGCGGCGCGGTGCGCGATCGCCTGCTCGGTCGCAGTGGCGGCGATCGCGATTACGTGGTCGTCGGCGCCACGCCCGAGGCCCTGCGCGCCGCCGGCTTCAAGCCGGTGGGCAAGGACTTCCCGGTATTCCTGCACCCCGATACCGCCGCCGAGTACGCGCTGGCGCGCACCGAGCGCAAGCAGGGTCACGGCTATCACGGCTTCGCCTTCCACGCGTCGCCCGAGGTGACGCTGGAGCAGGATCTGGCACGCCGCGACCTGACCATCAACGCCATGGCCGAGGACGCGCAAGGACGCGTGATCGATCCCCATGGCGGTCAACGTGATCTGCAGGCGCGCGTGCTGCGCCACGTTTCTCCCGCGTTCGTCGAAGACCCGGTGCGTCTGCTGCGCGTGGCGCGTTTTGCCGCGCGCTACGCGCCGCTGGGGTTTCGCGTGGCCGATGAAACCCTGGCGCTGATGCGGCACATGGTGGCCAGTGGCGAGGTCGATCACCTGGTGTCCGAGCGCGTGTGGGTGGAGACGCGCAAGGCGCTGGTGGAGCCGCAACCGTCAGCGTTCCTGCGCGTGCTGCGCGACTGCGGCGCGCTGGCGCGGCTGTTCCCCGAGGTCGATGCGCTGTACGGCGTGCCGCAGCGCGCCGACCATCATCCCGAGATCGACTGCGGCGCGCATCTCGAGCTGGTGCTGGACATGGCCGCGCATTTGGCGCCGGGCAATGACCGCGTCGGCTTTGCCGCGCTCGGTCACGACCTGGGCAAGGCGCTGACCGCGCGCGCCGAGTGGCCACGCCACGTCGGTCACGAGCAGCGCGGACTGGCGCCGCTGCGTGCGCTGTGCGCGCGCCTGAAAGTCGGCGGCGAACACGCCGATCTGGCCGAGGCCGTGTGTCGCTATCACCTCGATGCGCACCGCGCGCTGGCGCTGCGTCCCGGTACCTTGCTGCAGTTGCTGGAAAAACTCGACGCGCTGCGCCGTCCGCAGCGCCTGCACGAATTTCTGCTGGCCTGCGAGGCCGACGCACGCGGGCGCCTCGGACACGCCGACGCGGCGTACCCGCAGGCCGCGCGCCTGCGCGCCGCGCTGGCGGCCGCGCAAGCGGTGACGACGGCGCCGTTGCTGGCGCAGGGCCTGCAAGGCCCGGCGCTGGGCGCGGCGCTGCGCGCGGCGCGCTGCAAGGCCATCGCCGAAGCCTGCCCACGCGCGGCCTGAGGAGACGCGCCGCGTGTCTTCCCGCAACGTGCCCCAGGCCGCGGATGCCCGCGTCAGCGTGCTGATGGTGCTGGCCGACAGCGGCGCCGGCGCGCTGGAAGCCGCGCGCCGCGCGCTGGCTGCGCCGCAATGCAGCGAGCTGATCGTGCTGGACAACGCCAGTGGCGATGGCATCGCGCAGCGCCTCGCGCGCGAGCATGCGGGCGATGCGCGCGTGCGCTTGCGGGAACTCGGCGCCAATCTTGGCTTCGGCGCGGCGATGAATCGTGGCGCGGCCGTCGCGCAAGGCGACTGGCTGCTGCTGCTGAATCCCGATTGCCTGCTCGCCGCCGACACCCTCGCGCGCCTGCTTGCCGCCGCGCAGGACGGGGCACTGGTCGGCGCCGTCGTCTGCGATGCGCGGGGGCGGCCCGACGCTGCGGCCTGGCGGCGTGCGCCGACGCTGCGCCGCGTGCTGTGCATGATGAGCGGGCTGGCGCGTTTCGAATCGCGTTGGCCGACGCTGGCCGGGGTCAACCGGCGCGATGCGCTGCCCGTTGCGACGGTTCCGGTCGAGGCGCTGTCCGGCGCGCTGCTGCTGCTGCCGCGCGCGGTGTTCGCGCGCATCGGCGGTTTCGACGAGCGCTACTTCCTGCACTTCGAGGACCTGGACCTGTGCGCGCGCGCGCACGCCGTCGCCGTGCCGTTGCGCCTCGCCGGCGCGGTGCGCGTGCTGCACGCCAAGGGCGGGTCCTCCGGCGGCCGCGCGCTGTTCGTCGCGCGGCACAAGCACCGTGGCCTGCTGCGCTATCTGCGCACGCACGATGCCGCGGCGCGGCGCTGGCCGTGGCGCGCGCTGCTGCCCGCGCTGGTCTGGCTGCACTTCGCCTTGCAGGCGCCGCGCCTGGCATGGCGCGATGCGCGCGCGCGCCGCCGGTCCCGCGCTGGCGCGGCTGGCCATTGAGGGATTCCGTCGCGCCGCCGGCATGGCCG
>DZBX01000039.1:15484-19191 GCA_022730075.1 Rhodanobacter sp.
CCTGATTGACGCGACGTTGACACATGCGCGCGGCAGCGCTGGGATAATGCCGGCATGGACATATCCGGCGGCGCTGCTGAAACCACCACCGCGCAGGGCCACGGCGACTTGCGCGCGGTGCGCCTCGATGGCCGCGAGCCGGCGGCCCTGCGCGCCGACGTCCTGCACGCGTTCCATGCGACCTTCGATCGCCATGAGAGCCTGCTCGAACTGCTGCGCGACGACGCGGCATGGCTGGTCAAGCCGATCGCGCAGCGCCATCCGCTGATTTTCTATTTCGGTCACACCGCGGCGTTTTTCATCAACAAGCTCATCCTGGCCGAATTGATCAGGCAACGCATCGATCCCGAGCTGGAATCGCTGTTCGCGGTGGGCGTCGATGAAATGAGCTGGGACGACCTCGATGACCGGCACTACGAGTGGCCGACGCCGCAGGCCGTGCGCGCCTATCGCCGGCGCGTGCGCGACGTCGTCGATGGCCTGATCCGCAGCCTGCCGCTGGATGCGCCCATCGACTGGGACAGTCCGTGGTGGGTGATCCTGATGGGCATCGAGCACGAGCGCATCCACCTGGAGACCTCGTCCGTGCTGATCCGCCAGCACAAGCTCGAGTACCTCAAGCCGCACCCGGCGTGGCAGCCGTGCCGTGACAGCGGCATGCCGCCGCGCAACGCGTTGGTGGACGTGCATGCCAGCCAGGTGCGCCTGGGGCGCGATCGCGCGCAGCCGCACGTGTATGGCTGGGACAACGAATTCGGCGCGCACGCGGCCGATGTCGCGGCGTTCCAGGCCGCGCGCCAGCTGGTCAGCAATCACGAATTCCGCGCTTTCGTCGAGGCCGGTGGCTACGCCGACGACAGCCTGTGGAGCGAGGAAGGCACGGCATGGAAGCGCTACGCGCATGCCGAACATCCCGCGTTCTGGGTGCGTGGCGCCGGCACCTGGCGTCTGCGCCTGCTGGCCGAGGAAGTGCCCATGCCCTGGGACTGGCCGGTGGAAACCAACTTCCACGAGGCCAAGGCATTCTGCAACTGGCTGGCGCGGCAAAGCGGCCAGCCGGTGCGCCTGCCCAGCGAGGACGAGTGGCACGCGATGCGCCAGCTCGCCGGCATCGCCGACGGGCCGCAGCCATGGCCCGCGCCGGCCAACATCGAGCTGGACCATGGCGCCTCGCCGTGCCCAGTGACGCGGTTCGCCCAGGGGCCGTTCTGCGACCTGATCGGCAACGTCTGGCAGTGGCTGGAAACGCCGACTTATCCGTTCGCCGGCTTCGCGGTGCATCCGCTCTACGACGACTTCACCACACCCACCTTCGACGGTCGCCACAACCTGATCAAGGGCGGTTCGTGGATTTCCTGCGGCAACCCGGCCCTGCCGGTTTCGCGCTATGCCTTCAGACGGCACTTTTTTCAGCACGCCGGGTTCCGCTACGTGGTCAGTCACGCCAGCGCGCGGCAGCCCGAGTCGCACTACGAAACCGATCGCCTGGTCGCCGAATACTGCGAGTTCCACTACGGCGAGCGTTACTTCGACGTGCCCAACTTCCCGCAGGCGCTGGCCGCGCTGTGCAGCGCCGCGATGGGCGCGCAGCCGGCGCGCCGCGCGCTGGACCTCGGTTGCGCCACCGGGCGTTCGAGCTTCGAGCTGGCGCGGCATTTCGAGCACGTCACCGGCATCGATTTTTCCGCGCGCTTCATCAGCGTGTGCACGCACATGGCCGAGCAGGGCAGTCTGCGCTACACCCTGGTCGAGGAAGGCGAGCTGGTCAGCTATCGCGAGCGCACCCTGACCGAGCTGGGCCTGGCCGAGGTGGCGCGCAAGGTGGAGTTTTTCCAGGGCGATGCCTGCAACCTCAAGCCGCTGTTCAGCGGCTATGACCTGATCCTCGCCGCCAACCTCATCGACCGCCTGTACAGTCCCGCGCAGTTTCTCGGGCAGGTGCACGAGCGCATCCATCGCGGCGGACTGCTGGTCATCGCCTCGCCCTACACCTGGCTGGCCGAGCACACCCGGCGCGAGGAGTGGATCGGCGGTTTCCGCAAGGACGGCGAGAATCACACCACGCTCGACGGCCTGCGCGACATCCTCGGCGCGCATTTCGATCGCGTCGGCGAGCCGCGCGAGCTGCCGTTCGTGATCCGCGAAACGCGGCGCAAATTCCAGCACAGCCTGTCCGAAGTCAGCGTCTGGCGACGGCGCTGACGGATCGAGTCCCCGCCATGCCGGCATCCGACCTGCAAGACCGCGTCAGCGGCGCCCTCCTCGGCGCATTCATCGGCGAAGCCCTGGGCGTGGGCCCGCACTGGTATTACGACCTCGATGCGCTGCACGCCGACTTCGGGCCGTGGATCACCGGCTACACCACGCCCAGGCCAGGCCGCTACCACGCCGGGCTGCGCGCGGGGCAATCGTCGCAGCCCGGCTGGCTGCTGGAGCTGACGCTGCGCAGCCTGGTCGAGCGCGGCGCCTACGACGAGGCCGATTTCTGCCGCCGCATCGACACCGAATTCTTCCCTCTGCTCGACGGCACGCCGCACGGCGGGCCCGGCGGCTACACCAGCCAGTCGATGCGCGAAGCCTGGCGCAAGCGCGTGCAACAGGGCCTGCCGTGGGGACGCGTCGGCGGCCATGCCGACAACACCGAAGCAGCCGAGCGCACGCTGGCCATCGCGGTGCGCTACGCGCATGCGCCGCGTCAGCTCGCCGGCTTTGTCGGCGCCAACACCGTGCTGACGCAAATCGATCCGACCATCGGCGCGATGACCACCGCGTATGGCGCGGTGCTGGGCCTGCTGATCCAGGGTCATCCGCTCGATGCGCGGATTTCGACCCGGCTGATGGCGCTGGTGCGCGGCGGCGAGCTGCCATTCCACACGGTCACCGCCACGGCGCTGGATGCCGTCCCCGCGGGCGCCGAAGCCGCGCCGCGGCCGGGGCAGTTCGCTTCCCCCGATGCCCTGCTCACGCCGGGCAACATCGCCCGCGCCGCCGCCGATCCCGGGGTACGCATCGAGCCGGCGTGGAAGGCGTCGCTGGTGTACGGCATGCCCTGCGCCGTGTACCACCAGTTTCCCGCCGCGTACTACCTCGCCGCGCGTTTTGCCGATGACTTCGAGGCCGCCGTGCTGCACGCGATCAACGGCGGTGGCCAGAATCAGGCGCGCGCCATGCTCACCGGCGCGCTGGTCGGGGCGATGGTCGGTCTGTCCGCGATCCCGCAACGCTTCATCGACGGCCTGGAGCGTGCCACGCAACGCATGCAGTGGGCGCGACGGCTCGCGGCGCAAATCGCGCGCGCATAGACACGTCGCGCTGCGCACCGGCCAGCAGCGGGTCATCGAGTACGGCCCTGTCATTGAAGTGCTGATCCGCAGGCTCGAAGCGCGCGCGTTCGAGTAGCGCAGACTGACAGCGACCGTGGCTCAGGTGCGCCAACACCTCGCGTGCGTGATGCGCTGCACAGTCTGGCGCGCTGCGTTGCACGATGATGATTCCATGCGCGTCGCAATGGTTTGAACGCATGCTTGCCGTTTCAGCATTTGCAATCCGTGCGCACACGACGGAAAAGTGTTGCGGGGACAGTGGATTGCTGCAGCTCGACGGGTTAATGTGCGGACGACGCCCAAGCCGGCACATGGCGTTTGGGTGCCAAGCCGGGGTCGTTGGCCGCAGGCTTTGGTGTTCGACCACGCTCGAGCTCGCGGGAG
>DZBX01000166.1 GCA_022730075.1 Rhodanobacter sp.
CTAGAGCTCGTCGATTCCGGTCAGCCGCGTGCGCCGCATCAGCCAGGCCACGCCGTGCAGGTCCGACAGCCCCACCCACAGACGGTTCCACATGCCGTACTTGGACACGCCGCGCGTGCGCGGGCGGTGCGCCACCGGCACGCTCTGGCAGGCATGGCCGGCGCGGCGCACCAGCGCCGGCAGAAAGCGATGCATGTGATCGAAATACGGCAGGCGCAGAAACATCGCGCGCTCGAACAGCTTGAGCCCGCAGCCGGTGTCCGGCGTGGCGTCGTGCAGCAGGCGCGCGCGCACGCCGTTGGCGATCTTCGAGGAGATGCGCTTGGAAAAACTGTCGCGGCGTGTGGTGCGCCAGCCCGCGAAAAGCTTCACGGCTGGCGTCGCCACGGCGCGCGCCGCCAGCAGCTTGGGGATGTCGGCCGGGTCGTTCTGGCCGTCACCGTCCAGCGTGGCGATCCACGCGCCGCGTGCCGCGCACACGCCGTTCCACACCGCCGTGCTTTGTCCGCTTTGCACGCGGTGGCGCAGGATGCGCAGCTCGGGAAACCGCGCGCGCGCCGCCTGCAGCACGGCCAGCGTGTCGTCGCGGCTGGCGTCATCCACGTACACGATCTCGAATGCCGTGTGCCCGCGCAGTGCGGCGGCGATCTCGCCCAGCAACGGCAGGATGTTGTCGCGCTCGTTGAACACGGGCACGACCACGGACAGGGGCAGGGCGTCGGAGTCGGTCACGGTGCGGACAACACGGCGGGAGGCCGGCGATTATCGCCGATCATGCGCGGCGGCCGTGGCCACGCATCAGCGGCGCAGCTTGGCGAGCAGCCCGTCGAGTGCATCGAGGTTGTGATAGTGCAACACCAGTTTGCCGTGTCCGCCACGGCCGCCCTGCAATTCGACGCGCGTGGCCAGGCGCTCGGACAGCTCGCGTTCGAGCACGGCGAGGTCGGCGTCGCGCGCCTTGCGCAGCGGCTTTTTCTTCGGCGCGGCGATGGGCGCGTTCTGCGCATGGCGTGCGGCGGCTTCCAGTTCGCGCACCGACCACTGCTGTGCCACGGCCTGCTCGGCCAGACTCAACGCGAGTTTTTCCGGCAGCGTGGCCAGCGCGCGCGCGTGGCCCATGTCCAGGCCGCGCGTATCCAGCAGGGCGCGGATGCGTGCAGGCAGTTCCAGCAGGCGCAGCAGGTTGGATACCGCCGCGCGCGAACGGCCCACGGCCGCGGCCACTTGCTGGTGGGTGAGTCCGAATTCGTCGATCAGGCGCTGCAGTGCGTCGGCTTCCTCCAGCGGCGACAGGTCCTCGCGCTGGATGTTCTCGATCAGCGCCAGCGCCAGCACGGTCTGCTCGGGCACCTCGCGCACCAGCGCCGGTACCTCGGCGAGGCCGGCGCGCTGCGCCGCGCGCCAGCGGCGCTCGCCGGCGATCAGTTCGTAGCGACCCTTGGGCAGTGCGCGCACCACGATCGGCTGGATCATGCCCTGGGCCTTCAGCGAGGCGGCCAGCTCGTCCAGCGCGGTTTCATCGAAATTGCGCCGCGGCTGGTACTTGCCTGCCTGGATCAGGCCGACCGCAAGCGTGGCCAGCGTGCCATCGCCGCCGCTGTCGCCCGCCGGCGCATCCGCTTGCCCAAGCAGGGCATCGAGACCGCGTCCCAATCCGCGTTTCTTCGCCGCCATGACGGTACCTCAGCAGGGGCCGTGCGCGCGTGCGCGCAACGGCGGGTTGGACAGGTGTGCATGCGTGGCCGACATCAGCGCGTACGCATTCAGTGCATGGGCGCGCTGGCGCCCTGGTGCTGGCGCTCGCGGCGGATCATCTCGCCGGCGAGGCCGAGATAGGCCAGTGCGCCACGCGATTCGCGGTCGTACAGGTTGATCGGCTTGCCGTGGCTGGGCGCCTCGGCGAGGCGCACATTGCGCGGAATGATCGAGCGCAGCAGCAGCTCGCCGAAGTGCTGGGTGAGCTGCGCCGAGACGTCGTTGGCGAGGTTGTTGCGCACGTCGTACATGGTGCGCAGCAGGCCGTCGATCTGCAGTTGCGGGTTGAGGCGCTTTTGCACCGCCGCGATGGTTTCGCGCAGGCTGGCCAGACCTTCCAGCGCGAAGTATTCGCACTGCACCGGGATCAGCACGCCGTGCGCGGCGGTGAGCGCATTGAGCGTGAGCAGGTGCAGCGTCGGCGGGCAGTCGATGAGGATGGTGTGGTAGCGCTCGCCGAGTTTGGCCAGTTGTTCCTTGAGGCGCATCTCGCGCGCCAGTGCGTCCATCAGCTTGAGTTCGGCCGCGGTCAGATCGCCGTTGCCGGGCAGCAGGTCGAAGCCGGCTTCGGTGGCGATGATGGCGCGCTCGATCGGTAATTCCTCCAGCAGCACTTCGCAACCGGTCGCGGCCAGCGTGCGTTTGTCCACGCCCGCGGCCATGGTGGCGTTGCCTTGCGGATCGAGATCGACCAACAGCACCTTGCGCCGGGCCTCGGCCAGCGCCGCGGCAAGATTGACCGCGGTGGTGGTCTTGCCGACTCCACCCTTCTGATTGGCGATGGCGATGATGCGTGTCATGGTGCGTGCCGACTCCCCGTGTCGCTGCGGCGGATGATGACCACATGCCGCGCCGCGTCCAGACCCGGCACGTGCAGCGGCAGTGTCGCGGCAGCATAACCGGCTGGCAGCGCCGCCAGCTCCGCGTCAGGATAGCGGCCTTTCTGCGCCAGCCAGATGTTGTCCCGCGTGAGCAGGTGTCCGCCCCAGCGCAGCATGTCGGGCAGGCTGGCAAGGGCGCGCGCGGTGATCGTATCGAAGCTGCCGCGCAGTGCCTCGACGCGCAGGTGCGCGACGTCCGCGTTGAGCTTGAGGGTATCGATGGCGGCCTGCAGAAAACGCGCCTTCTTGCCGTTGCTGTCGACCAGGGTCACGTGCAGGTCGGGGCGCGCCAGCGCCAGCGGAATTCCCGGCAGGCCCGCGCCGCTGCCCAGATCGGCCAGCCGCGTGCCCCGCACATGCGGCAGCAGCACCAGCGAGTCGAGCAGGTGGCGCGTGACCATCGCGCCACGTTCGCGTACCGCGGTCAGGTTGGTGTGTTGATTCCACTGGTCCAGCAACGCCAGATAATCGAGCAGGCGCTGTTGCGTCGCCGCGGGCACGGTGTCGTCCAGCTCCAGTGCATGCAAGCCAGCGGCGAGGATCGATGCGGGAGAGGTCTGGGATGACATGCGGGGCATACGCGGCAGCAGCCGCAAAGCCCCGCAGTATAAGCGTGCGGCGTGGCTCAGGCCGGCAGCAGCTCGATGCGCGTGATCAGCAGGCCGAAATCGCGCAGGCGCTGGTTGAGCGAAGCCTTCAACTGCGCCGGCTCGGCGCCGCGCTGCGCCGCGCATATTTCGACGGCGGTCTGGCTGAGCAGGGCTTCAGCGCGCTCGATGACGCCCTCGGCGCGCGCCGGTTCAAGCACTTGCCAATACACGCGCGCGTGCAGCTCGGGCGCGCTCAGATCGAGCATGTGGCCGCCGAGACTGATGCGATGCTTGACCCGCTCCAGCAATGGCAGCACGAAGTGGGTGCCGGGCTGCAGGCGGCGCGCGTGTCCGTCGAAACGGGTCAGCGTGACCACCGTGCCCTCGGGTATGCGCTTCACCGCCAGAACCGCGATGGCCAGGAGCAGGGCAAGCAGGGCGAATAGCAGCAGTGACATGATTTTTATCAGCTAGTTGGGTGTGAGTGTTGAATTGCATTTTGCATTGGAAACGCAAGTTCATGTTTCCGCAGCTCGATGATGGCTTAACTTTATGCTAACGGCAAGCAACCTTGCCTGAATTCGCGCGCTCCGACCGAGGTTCCGTTCACGGAATGGACAAGCATCGGGCATGCCAACGCGCTGCGTGGCGATGAAACGGCGGCCATTGAGCGGTTTGCAAAACCGCTCCGGTACAGGGGTGCAGTGGGCATTGCCCGCTGCGCGCCAGGGCCATGGATGGCGCAGGCAGGGCTTTGGCAGCGAAGCTGGATGCGTAGCTGCCAAAGTGCCGCCGCGACGAGCACGCAAGTGCTTGTTGCGACAAAGGTGGCGCGGCTCTGCCGCGGCCGTTTGTTTGCATGTAGTCGCCTTGAATCAGGCGGCAGGATGCCCGGTTTTGCAAACTGATCAATTCAGCCCGGCAGCACGTCGAA
>DZBX01000040.1 GCA_022730075.1 Rhodanobacter sp.
CAATTACGCCATCGGACGATGTGCTGCGAATCCTCTACATCGGTGGGCATAAGCCGAGTGGTGGTCGCAAGGACCGTTTCAATGCGATGTTGAAGGCCGCGCGAGCTGCGCAGCAGCACTACCAGAAATACGGATATGCGTGGAACGACAAGCTTGGTGGCTGGGGCCACCCTGTCGCCGGCATGTTGACGACTGCATTGTTGAGGACAGGTTTTAGGATCGATACGCACTGTGTCCTCGACCTCATCAATGGCGAGAATGATTTGGACGAGCTCGATCTGTTGATTGGCTACCAGGAGCAATATCACCACTTGCCGCCTTGGAACGCGTCCAGAAAAGGGAATCAAGCATTCAAGGAGAGCAACGTGAAGGAACATTGATATGCAGAGATTGAACCTGAAGCTTCCGACACCTTGAAATTTTGACCCATGCCGCGCGGCACCATGCCGCCTTCACGCGGGCTTGCTAGTCTTGCGCGGCGCGGCGTTCCTGCGCCGCGGACCGGAGGCCTCATGCGCAAGCTGCTGGTGGTCAATCGCAAGGGTGGCGTGGGCAAGACCACGCTGGTGACCAATCTGGCCGCGGCGTATGCGCAGGGCGGCAAGCGCACGGTGCTGATCGACGCCGATCCGCAGGGCTCCAGCCTGCGCTGGTGCGCGCGGCGGCCCGCCGCGCTGCCCGGCGTGCTGGGCATCGACGGCACGCGGCGCAACGCGTTGGCGCAGGTGCCGCACGACAGCGAACGCCTGCTGATCGACAGCCCGGCCGGAGCCAATGCCGCGCAGCTCGCGCCGTGGCTGGATGAAGTGGATGCGCTGCTGGTGCCGGTGTTGCCCTCGGTGATCGATCTGGAAGCCACGTTGCCGCTGCTGCACGAGCTGGCCGCCGTGCCGCGCATCAAGCGCGGCAAGCTGGCGGTGGGCCTGGTGGCCAATCGCCTCAAGCCATGGACCAACGCCAGCCAGCAGGCGCTGGAAACCCTGCGCGGCTTCGGCGTGCCGCTGGTGGCCGAGCTGCGCGACAGTCAGGCCTACGTGCTGCTGGCCGGTCTCGGCAAGGGCCTGTTCGATTTCAATTCCGAGCAGGTGCGCGGGCATCAGGAAGACTGGTTGCCGCTGCTGCGCTGGATCAAGCGCAACAGTTGAGCCTTGTGGTCACTGATTGCCATGGAGTCCGCACATGAATTCCGAAATGCATGAGCTGGTGTTGTTGCGCCACGCCGAGGCGCGCGCGCCGCAGCGCAAGCAGGATGACTTCGACCGCGTGCTCAGCGCGCGCGGCGAAGCCGATGCCGAGCGTCTGGGTGCCTGGCTCGCGCAGCAGAACCTGCGTTTCGATGAGGTCTACGCATCGCCTTCGGTACGCACGCGCAGCACGCTGGCCAGCGCGCTGCCCGCGCACGTGCTCGACGCACACCTGCTGCCGCAGTTGTACCTCGCCGACCGGGATGCCCTGCAGGCGCTGCTCGCGCAGATTCCGCCACGCGGACGCGTGCTGCTGATCGGCCACAATCCCGGCCTCGAGCAGTTCGCCGGTGCGCTGTGCGGCTGGCCGGCGCCGCGCGCGCTGCCCACCTGCGGCGTGTTGCGCCTGCGCCGGGAGGCCGATGGCAAGGCCAGTCTCATCGAGTCGTGGCAGCCATGACGGGATGAAGCAAGCGCGCGGTTGTCTGCTGCTGGTTTTGTGCTGCTGCGTCGCGCTGCCGGCGCGCGGCGCCGCCGCGCAGTTGCAGATCGACGCGGCGCGCTCGCATGTCGAATTCGGCGTGCATGTGTTGTGGTTCGGCAAGATCGTCGGCGTGCTGGATCGACTCGATGGCCGCGTCCACGCGCTGGGCGCCGGCCGCGTGCAGGTGGACCTGCGTGTGGACGCGCGCGCGCTGCGCATGCAGAGCCGTGATTACGAGCGCTTCGCCAGCGGGCGCGAATTTTTCGACAGCGCGCAGTACCCGCGCATCGACTTCCGCTCGGCGCCGTTCGCGCTGGCCGCCATCGCCAGCGGCGGCACGGTGGATGGTGCGGTGACGCTGCGCGGCATCACCCGCAACGTGGTGTTCACGGTGTTGCCGCAGCCCTGCGCGGCGCTCGCGGCATTGCAGGATGCCGATCGCCAGGGTGCGGCCGGCGACAGCGGCGCCCGGGCGCCGCTGGCCGCGCCTGCGGCCGATGCGGCAACGGCGGCGGTTGCGCCCATGGGCAGTGTCGCCGCGCCCGCCGTGGCGGCCAGCACGGCAGCGGATGAAGCCGATGGCAATGCGCCGCGCGCGGGTTGCCGCATCCTGGCGCGTGGCAGGATCCGGCGCAGTGACTTCGGCATGCACGGCCACCGCTTCATCATCGCCGATCACATCGAACTGGGGCTGGTGCTGTGGCTGCGCCGCGTCGACGCCACGCATGATGTCGCGAGCGCGCGCGGCGCGTCCGTGCTCAGCCCCGCAGCGGCGTCGTCGGTTGCCAACCCGGCGGCGGTGTCGTCCGCAACCCCGCCGCCGCGATGATCGCGCGCACAGTGTCGATTTCGCGCGGGTCGCGGTCCCACATGGCGAGAAACCGCGCCGGAAAACCGGGCTGATCGCCCGCCTGCCGCAGGGCGCCGAGTAGCCATAGCACTTCGCGCTGTCGCGCCTGTGCGGCCATGCGCGCCGTGGCGTCGGGTGCATCGGTGCGGGCTATGCCGGCGCCGATCAGGTTGGCTGTCAGCGTATCGCCGCGCAGCGCCATGGTCTCGCCCAGGCGGTAGCAGGCTTGCCGCAGGCGCGCACCTGCCGGACGCGGCCTGCAGGCCAGTTCGACGCCTTGAAACGGCGGCGTGGCCCAGGCTGTCTGCATGGCCGATGCAAATATCCAGCGTGTGAATGCCGCGCTGCCCTGCGATTCCACCGGATACGCGGGCGCGCCCTGCAGCGCCGCCAGCAGGCGCTGGATCAGCGCGATGCGGTAGGTGTCGAAGCGCGGCTTGGCGGCGATCCGCTCGATGATCCGCGCACGTTGCACGACGAACCCCGGCATTTGCCGCGCGGGTCCGCGGCTTGGAATGATGGCCAGCTCCTGCATCCAGGCCGCGGCGTTGTCGGGCGCCAGGCGTTGCAACGGCCGCAAGCGCTGTGCGCAGTGGTCTTGCGTGTCATCGCAAGTCTCCGCATAGACCCAGGCCAGCGCGGCAGACTTTGGTGCAAGAGCATGGGCGCGCGCCAAGTAAACGAGGCGATCCTGTTTCCAGTTGAGCAGGCCGAGCAGCAATTGCGCATTGGCGTCATTGGGCCGTTGCGCGAGTTGCACGGACAGTTGCCGCAGCCAGCGCTGGCGGGCGTGGTGGTGGGTGGAGCGCGCGGCAAGATCCGCGTCGGCATGCGCCGGCAATAGTGGCGCCACTTGCGCCGCGGCGGGCATGCCCCAGCTGGCACCGGCCAGCAACACCAGCCCGAACAGGGCACGCAAGCGCGGCAGGCGCGTGGCGTTCACGGCGTCGCCACGGCGGCAGTTGCGACGTGGTCGTGCGCGTGCCCGCAGTGATGGCAGAAGTGCCCGAACGCGCTCTTGCGCGTGCCGCAGGCGCGGCAGGTATCGAACAGGGTGATGCCGCAGTGCATGCAGAAGTCGCGTGCCGGGTCGTCCAGGTCCACCGGGCGTTCGCAGCCGGGACATAACTTTTTCGCCAGCCGCGCCTGCGCGAGGTCGTAGTCCAGCTCCTGGCGGCGCTCGGCCTCGGGTCGCGCCTCGGTGGTCTGTTGCCGTTCCAGATAGGCATGGACGCGGCGGATGCCCCAGACGCCGATGACCAGGGTCAGCACGATGCCGACGGCATAGCGCACGTAACCGCCGTAGCTGGGCAGGTAGGGCACCAGCTCGACGAAGAACGCGAACAGCGCGAAGAACGCGAAACCCCAGACGAACGGCCAGTAGCGGCTCTTGCGATGACTGCGCAGCAGCCAGCCGGCGATCAGCAGCAGCGGCAGGGTGAAGGCCAGACGCAGACCGAACACACGCAATTGCTGGGTGTGCCGCGCGGCGGCGTAGCGATGCTGCGCGCCCTGCGTGTAGTCATCGAGTTGCTGTTGCGCCCTGGCAATGGCCTGCCCACTGTCGAGCAGGCGCGCGTCGGCGGCGCGCACCTGTTGTTGCGAGCTCAGCAGCGCGCTCTGCAGTGCATCGAGACTGTGTGTGCGCGCGATCAGTTCGGCGTCTTGATCGGGTAGCCCGGTGGCCTTGCGCGTGGCCACCCATGCCGCGAAGCTGGCGCGCGCGGCGGCCAGGGCATCCGCGCGCGCCTTCTCCACCAGCCGCGCCTGATCGCGCGCGTCGATGATGGGTCGTTGGCTGCGTTGTTGCGCGTCGATCGAATCCTGCAGCCGCTGCGTGGCCGGCTGCGGCATGAACTGCTCCCGCGACAGGCTGGCCGTGACTTGCGGAAGATCGCCGACGATCAGCCCGCCCAGCCCGACCAGGAACCAGGCGAAGATCACCGCCAGCAACCACAGCGCGCGCTGCAACCAGCGCTCGGTCAGACGCAAGGATTTGGCTTGCATGCATTGCCCTCCCCGGGTGCCGGGACTATGCAGGGCGCGGTGGTGCGCTGACAAGCGCTGGCGCGCGGACCTGGGCATGCGGCGTCCATCCCGTGCGTGACCGCGGGTAGTCCGGGCGCGCGGTCCGACGCGCTTACCGCCCCAGCAGCGCCGCCGCGCCCTCGCGCAGCAGCATCGCGCCGAGACTCTGGCCGAGGGCTTCGGGGGCTTGCGCGGTGCCGCTGAATTCGCCGCGCAGCAAGGTGCCGCGGTTGGCGTCGCCGACCAATCCGTACAGATGCAATTCGTGTTCGCCGAGCACGGCCCAGGCGGCCACCGGCAGGGTGCAACTGCCGCCGAGGGCGGCGTTGAAGGCGCGCTCGGCGCGCACCACCACATCGGTTTCGGCATCGTGCAGGGGCGCCAGCAGGGCGCCGATGCGCGCGTCGCCAGCGCGCGCCTCCACCGCGATCGCGGCCTGTCCCGGCGCCGGCAGCCAGTCGGGTGCGGCGAGGCGGCTGCGGATGCGCGCCGCCAGGCCCAGGCGCTCCAGCCCGGCCGCGGCCAGCACGATGGCGTCGTAGTGGCCGCCGTCGAGTCTGGCCAGGCGCGTGTTGACGTTGCCGCGCAGATCCAGCAGCTCCAGGTCCGGGCGCAGCGCGCGCAATTGCGCCTGGCGGCGCAGCGACGAGGTGCCCACGCGCGCGCGCCGCGGCAGGTCCAGCAGCGCGGCGTGCGTGTTGCTGACGAACGCATCGGCGGCATCGGCGCGCGCCAGGATCGCGATCAGCGCGAAGCCCGGCTCGAGTTCGGCGGGCACGTCCTTGAGTGAATGCACGGCGATGTCGGCGCGCTGTTGCAGCAACGCGACTTCCAGCTCCTTGAGGAACAGCCCCTTGCCGCCGATCTCGGCCAGCGGCCGATCCAGCACCTCGTCGCCGCGCGTGCTCATCGGCACCAGTTCCACGGCGAGGCCTGGATGCGCGGCGCGCAGGCGCTGCGCGACGTGCTCGGCCTGCCACAGGGCCAGCGCGCTTTGCCGGGTGGCGATGCGCAGCGGTAATGAACTCATCGGTGCCTCACGGATGGCGCAGCCACGCGCGCACCGTGGGCAGGTTGCGGCGGCTGACTTCGGGTTGCAGGGCGCTGCCGGCGAGCTGCGCAACGATGCGCCCGTCCGTCAGCGTGTTGAGGCCGAGCAGGCGCTCGCGCGGGATCAGGCAACTGCGATGCAGGCGCAGCCAGCGCTCCGGGTGCGCCTGCTCGAGCGTGCGCAACGAATCCTCGATCAGCAGCGTGCCGCCCTGATGGTGCACGGTCACGTATTTTTCATCCGCGAGCAGGGCGATCACCTCGTCCAGCGGCACGCGTTGGCGCATGCCGCGCACCATGCCGCTGAGATGCGGACGCGCCACGGCGCTCTCGATGTGCAACTTGCGCGCGCGCTCCAGCGCCTCGCGCAGGCGTTCGATGCGCACCGGCTTGAGCAGATAGTCGGCGGCTTTCAGTTCGTAGGCGCGCAGCGCGTGCTGCGCATACGCGGTGCAAAACACCACCTGTGGCGGCGGCGCCATGCGCGCGATGCGCTCGGCCAGCGCCAGCCCATCGACGCCGGGCATTCCGATATCCAGCAGCAGCACGGTGGGCTTGAGTTCGGGCAGCGCGGCCAGCGCCGCGCTGGCGCTGGCCACGCTGCCGACCAGCTCGGCGCCGGGGCAATCGCGCAGCAGCATCTCCAGGCGCGTGCGCGCCAGCGGTTCGTCATCGGCGATCAGTACGCGCATCGGGCAGCCGCAGGGTGATTTGCCAGTGCGCATCCACGGCGCCAGCCTCGAGCACCGCGCGCGCGCCGAAATGGTAGCCGATGCGCGCACGCACGTTGGCCAGCCCATGCCCGGTGCCGGCGCGCGCCGGTGACTCCGGCAGCGGATTGCGGATGCGGATCAGCAGCGTGCCGTCCATGCGCTGGCCGTGCAGCTCCAGCGTGCCGCCGGCGCTACACGCGGCGATACCGTGATGGATGGCGTTCTCGACCAGCGGCTGCAGCAGCAGGCGCGGCAGCGGCAGGTCGCGCGGCAGATCGTCCCAGTCGCGGGTGACGCGCAGGCGTGCGCCCAGACGCAACTGCTCGATGGCGAGATAGCGCTCGATCAGGTCGAGCTCCTCGCCGAGCGTGCCCGCGCGCGGGTCGTCCAGCGCGGCGCGGAACAGGTCGGACAGATTCTCCAGCGTGCGCTCGGCGGCCTGCGGATCGATCGATACCAGCGCCAACGCGGTATTGAGGCTGTTGAACAGGAAGTGCGGGCGGATGCGCGCCTGCAGCGCCTCCAGTTGCGCGCGCGCCAGCGCGTCGCGGCGCTCGCGCCAATCATCCAGCACCCACAGATAGCGCAGCAGCGCGGCGCCGACCAGCGCGGTGGCCGCGCTGCTGCCGAGTACGAAGCGCGCGCCGTTGCGCGCGGCCAGGCCGGTGCCCAGCGCATGATCGAGCTGCCACACCACGCTGGCGGCGAGCAGCACCAGCAGCACGCTGAGCAGCCACGCGCCGGCCCATGGCCAGGCGCCCGGCAGACGCTGCAACAGCGGTCGCGTTTTGCACAAGGTGACGCCCAGCAGCAGCGCCAGCCACGCCGCGAACAGCAGGCTCAGCGACCACACGCGCAGATGCGCATCGGCGCTGGGCGCCAGTTGCATCACCACCGCCACCAGCAGCGCCACCACGGCCAGCGCCAGCAGCTCGCCGCCGTGGCAGAAGTCGGGCAGCGCGCGGCGCGGCACGCGCATGCTCAGTCGCCCATCCGGCGCGCCAGCCACGCGCGCAGGTCGGCGATCTCCTGCGGCAGCACGGCATGCGCCATCGTGTAGCTGTGCCAATCGACCGTGTGGCCGAGTGCGCCGAGCGCATCGCGCGCCGCCGCGCCCAACACCTGCGGCACCACCGGATCGAGGCTGCCATGGCCCATGAACACCGGCAGATGTGCGTTGGCGGCGCTGCGCTCGCTGGCGAGCTGATCGGCCAGCGGCAGGTAGGTGGACAGCGCGATCACCCCGGCCAGTGGCTGCGCGTGACGCAGTGCCGCGCACAGCGCCACCGCGCCGCCTTGCGAAAAGCCGGCCAGGAATACCTTGTCCGCTGCAATGCCGTGCGCGTTGCGTTCGTGCTCGATGAGCGCCTCGACCTGCGCCATCGATTCACGCAGCCCGGCCTCGTCGGCGCGATGGCCCAGATCGAAGCTGCGGATGTCGTACCACGCGCGCATGCGCAGGCCGCCGTTGATGGTCACCGCGCGTTGCGGCGCATGCGGAAACACGAAATGCAGCGGCGCCAGGCCGCGCGTGAGCTCGGGCACGATCGGCGCGAAATCGTGGCCATCAGCGCCGAGGCCGTGCAGCCAGATGATGCTGTGCCGGGGCGCGGGGCCGCTGGCGATTTCGACCGCGGGCAGGAGTTCGGGGGCTTGTCGGGTATCCATGCCGCAAGCATGCCGCATGCAGCCCCCGCCCGCGACTTCCGGCCTTCGGGCACCGCCGTTGTCAGAAGTTGTAGACCAGGTTGGTCGTGAGCAGCGTGTCGGTCTTCGAGGTGCCGCCGCTCGAGTTCAGCAGCAGCGTGTTGTTGAGCTTGGTGTTGTGGCGGATCTGGAAACCCACCTTCAGCGCCAGGCGCTTGTTCATCTGCACGACGAGATTGGTGGTGTTCTCGGCGAAGGTGTCGAAGCTGGCTGCTTCGATCAGCAGGTGGTTTTCGATGCGCGTGTTGTCGGTGAGCTTCTGCTGGTAGTTGAGCGCGCCGCGCACGATGCCGGCCGAGTGATTGGCAAGGTCGCCTTCCACGCGATAGCGCTTGATGCCCGGGCCGATCTCGAAGTCCAGATCCGTCGCGGCACTCTTGAGCAGCACATGGCCCCAGCTCACCGCGACCGCGGCCTGATAGCGATAAGACGAAAAATTGTCATGGTCGTAGCGCATGGTGCTGACCAGACGATTGTCCGCATCGAGCACCAGCCCCGCACTGCCGCCGAAGGTGTAGCGGTTGGCGGTGACGCGGTACTGGTTGACGTCGACCGGCGTGCCGCCCGGTCCGGGCAGGCTCACGCTGATCACGCCGCGGCTGCGCAGCGCGCTGGCATCGAAGTGATAGATCCAGTTGTCGCCGGTGAATTTGAGATCGAGCCCGGCGTTGAGGTTTTGCGAGCGCGTGTTGCCGGTGGTGGCGGCCAGGCCCAGTTGTCCGCTGCCGGACCAGCCTTGCGGATCGCTGCTTTTCGTCGGGCTGCCCGATGCGCCGTCAGCGGCCAGGGCGGGCAGGCTGAGCGCCAGCAACAGCGCGGCGCAGAGGATGCGAAGGGTGATTCGGGGGGTCATCGAAAACTCGTGGGGTGGAGGGGTGGTGTGGCGACGGCGATGCTTGCGCCGCCGTGCCCGAGGTCCATCAAGCGACCGCGCGCGCGCATGGAAAGTTCCGGAACTTGCCGCGGCCGCGCGGCGCACGCATGCTAGCGCGAGGTCACCCGCAAGACACTGTATGGATCGCTACGAGCGCATCGTGCTGTTGCATCGCCTGTTGCGCGCTGCGCGCCGGCCCGTGCCACTGGCGCGGCTGATCGACGAGCTGGGCTGTTCGCGCGCCACCGTGTATCGCGACGTCGCCTACCTGCGCGACGCGCTGGGCGCGCCGATTGAAACCGGTGGCGGCGAGGCCGCCAGCTTCCGCTACGCCGAGACCGCGGCCGCCACCTTCGAGCTGCCCGGGTTCTGGTTCAACAGCGAGGAACTGGCCGCGTTGCTGGCGCTGCATGCCGTGGTGGCGCGCGCCGATCCGGGCGTGCTGTCCAGCGCGCTGGCGCCGTTCCGCGCGCGCATCGAGCGCCTGCTGACCGAGCACGCCGGTGGTCAGGCACCGCCACTGGAACGCATCCGCGTGCTGGCACAGGGCGTGCGCCGGCTCGACGAGCACGTGTTCCGCAGCGTCGCTGCCGGCGTGCTGGCGCGGCAGCAACTGCGCTTCCTTTACCGGGCGCGCTCCACCGGCAATGAAACGCGGCGCGTGGTGTCGCCGCAGCGCATGGTGCACTACCGCGACAACTGGTATCTGGACGCCTGGGACGAGGACAAGGACGCGCTGCGCAGCTTCGCCGTGGATCGCATGCGTCAGGTCGAAACCCCCGGCGCGCGCGCGCGCGACGTGCCCGACGCCGAGCTCGACGCGGTGCTGGCCGCGGGCTACGGCATTTTTTCCGGCGCGCCGCGCGCCATCGCGGTGCTGCGCTTCTCCGCGCACGCCGCGCGCTGGGTGGCCGACACGCACTGGCACTCGCAGCAGGAGGGACACTTCATGGCGGATGGCCGCTACGAGCTGAAGGTGCCCTACGCCAACTCGCGCGAATTGCTGATGGACGTGCTCAAGTACGGGCCCGATGCCGAGGTGGTCGCGCCACTGCCGTTGCGCGAGGAAATGAAATCACTGCTGGCGCTGGCCCAGCAGACCTACCAGCGCGGGCCGCGCGCATGAGCGCATCGCTGCCGCCGGTCAAGCCGCGCGTGGCGTTGGCGCTGGGTTCGGGCGGCGCCAAGGGGCTGGCGCACATCGGCGTGATCGCGGCGCTTGAGGAGGCCGGCTTCGAAGTCGGCGCCATCTCCGGCAGCTCGATCGGCGCGCTGGTCGGCGGCATCTACGCGCTCGGCAAGCTCGATGTGTACCGCGACTGGGTGTGCTCGCTGGACAAGCTCGACGTGCTGCGCCTGGTCGACTGGACGCTCTCCGGCGCCGGTCTGATCAAGGGCGAGCGCATCATCGCCGCGGTGCGCGATCTGGTTGGCGAGGCCGACATCGAAACCCTGCCGATCAGCTTCACCGCCGTGGCCACCGATCTGGAGCGCCAACGCGAGGTGTGGATCTCGCGTGGGCCGCTGTTTGATGCCATTCGCGCCTCCATCGCCATTCCCAGCGTGTTTCATCCGCACGTGGTCGACGGCCATCGCCTCGTCGATGGCGGCCTGCTCAACCCGGTGCCGGTGACGCCGCTGCTGCGCGAGCGCTATGACCATCTGATCGCCGTGAGTCTGGATGGCCCGCGTCGCGGCCACGCCAAAGCGGCCGCCGAACCCGTGCCGCAGGGTCCGTATCGGCAGCGCTTTGCCAGTTTCGTGCAGCATCTCACCGGCCACACCCCGGCCGAGCCCGCGCCCAAGCCCGCGCAGGAACCCAACTGGATCAGCCTGATGGGCCAGACGCTGGACATGATGCAGGGCAACCTCGCGCGCCTGCGCCTGGCCGCGTATCGGCCCGACTTGCTCATCGAATTGCCGCGCGATTGTTGCGCGCTGTACGAGTTTTACCGTGCCGAGGAAATGATCGCACTTGGTCATGCCGAGGCGGCGCATCTGTTGGCTGACTGGCCCGGCGTGCGGGTGCTGCCGGCCGACGCTGCGGTGCCGACGGTTGCGCATGACGACAGTGATCGGGGCTGACTCGGGACGCGCGCGGCGTGCTTCTGATTCGCGTCGCCAGGAGGGTGCTGGTACCGATCCGGTCGGCGTCATGTATGGCAAAGGCGGCACGCTTGGCCTCACTTGTGACAAGGTCAACATCGGTGATTGGCCTTTTCGGTGTCGCCGCGCTGGTTCCGCGGCGGCGGAACTCGGGGCGGGCAGGGTGGTGTTGACAGCGGCGCGGATGGGTGAATAATGAGAACCATTCCCATGTCGTGGTAATGCGCATGATCGTCTGCGTCTGTCAAAACGTGAGCGACAAGACCCTCTGCCGAATGGTTCGCGAGGGCGGCGTGCGCAATCTGCGCGAGGCGCGTGCGGCGCTGGGTGTGGCCGCGCAATGCGGTCGTTGCGCCGAGTGCGCGCGTGCGGTGATCGGTGCCGAGCTCGACCGGCAGGCACGGACATGCGCCGCGACGCAGCCCCGTCCGGCCATCGCCGCGGGCTGAATCCAGTCGTCCGAGCGTGCGTCTTGCGCACGCAGGACGCGTGGCGCCGGCATGCGCTGTGCTCGATCAGCGTGGGCGTTATCATGCAGCATCGCATTGTCGAGGAAACGCCATGAAGGGCGACGCCAAGGTCATCCAGCTCCTGAACAAGGCGCTCAAGGTGGAACTGACCGCCATCAACCAGTATTTCCTGCATGCGCGCATGTACCAGAACTGGGGTTTCAGGGCACTGGGCGAGCACGAGTACAAGGAATCCATCGAAGAGATGGGGCACGCCGACAAGCTGGTCCAGCGCATTCTGTTCCTTGACGGGCTGCCGAACCTGCAGGATCTGTCCAAGCTGCACATCGGCGAGAATGTGCCCGAGTGCCTGGAGTGCGACCTCAAGCTGGAGCTCGACGGCCGCGCCTTGTATCTCGAGGCCATTGCGTATTGCGAGTCGGTGCGCGATTTCGTCTCGCGCGATCTGCTCACCGACATCCTCGACGATACCGAGCAGCACATCGACTATCTGGAGACGCAGATCCGGCTGTGCGGCGAGATGGGCCTGCAGAACTATTTGCAGAGCGCCGCGGGTGCCCCGGCCGCGGACTGAATCGCGCTGAAGCAAGGCATGCGCGAGCTGCTCAGTAGATCGGCGGCATGCCCTCGGGGCGGCCCTTGAAGCGCTTGTGCACCCACAGATACTGCGCCGGCGCGGCGCGCACCATGGTCTCGATGGCGGCATTGATGCGCGTGGTGTCGGCCAGGACATCGTCGCTGGGGAAATTGCGCAGCGCGGGCTCGATGTGGATCTCGTAGCCACCGCCGCGCACGCGACGGTGCGCAAACAGCAGCACGCGCGCGCCGGACATGCGTGCCAGATGATGCGTGGCGGTGATGGTGGCGGCGGGCACGCCGAAGAACGGCGCGAACACGCTGTCCTTGCCGCGCATGTCCTGATCGGGGGCATACCAGAGCACACCGCCGCGGCGCAGGTGACGCACCGTGCCGAGCAGGTCGTCCTTGGTGAACATGGCGGCGGCGTAGCCGAGGCGCGCGCGCAGCACGACGTGCTCGAACACCGCGCTGTCCATGACCCGGTACATCCCGGCCAGCGACACGCGCATGGACAGCAGGCGCGCGCATAACTCGAGGTGGGTGAAATGCGCGCCGACCAGCAACACGCCGTGGCCATCGGCCTGTGCGTCATGCAGGTGTTGAAGACCTTCGAAACGCACCGGCACACGCATCAGTGCGCGCGGGCTGCCCATCCAGCCCAGTGCGAATTCGGCCAGCATCAGACCCAGATTGCGCAGGTTGGCGCGCAGCAGGCGCCGTTGCGCTACGGCATCGAGTTCGGGAAAGCACAACTGCAAGTTGCGTGCGGCCACGCGGCGGCGGGCCGGCACCAGATGCGCGGCCAGCACGCCGACGCCACGTCCACAGGCCATCAGCACCGGATAAGGCAGGCGCGCGGCCAGCCAGATGGCGCCGACCCCCAGCCACGCCGGCCAGTGGCGCGGTGCGAGCAGGCGGCGCGGAATTCTGTCGCGGGCGGGCGGCATGCGGCGCGCATGGTAGCACCCGCGCCGCCTGATCCCGTCGGTCATCGCTGCGCCGACGCATGCGCCGCGCTGGCTATACTGCCGCGCCTTCATCGAGGTCCATGTGTTGGCGCGTCTGCTCTACACGCTGCTGCTGTATCTGCTGGCGCCGCTGATGCTGGTGCGCGTGCTGCTGCGCGGATTGCGCAATCGCGATTACCTGCGGCGCTGGCGCGAGCGCTTCGGTTATGTTCCGCGGCTGAGCGGAGCGCGCCCGCTCTGGCTGCACGCGGTGTCGGTGGGCGAGGTCAATGCGCTGGCGCGTCTGGTCGAAGGACTGCTGACGCGGCATCCCGAGATCCCGTTGATGCTGACCACGGGCACGCCCACCGGCTCGGCGCGCGTGCGGCAATTGTTCGCCGCGCGCGTGCACCACACTTACCTGCCGTATGACCTGCCCGGCGCGGTGCGACGTTTTTTCGCACGTACGCGGCCGCGTCTCGGTGTGATCGCGGAAACCGAGATCTGGCCGAACCTGTACACCACGGCGCAGCGCCAGCGGGTGCCCCTGCTGATCGTCAACGCGCGCCTGTCGGAGCGTTCGATGCGCGGTTTCGCCATCCTGCCCGGTGTGCGCCTGATGCGTGCGGCGCTCGATGCCGTGGCGCTGGTGCTGGCGCAAAGCGAGGTGGATGCCAAGCGCTATCGGCGCCTTGGCGCGCGTGCCGAGCGCGTGCGCGTGGTCGGCAATCTCAAGTTCGACATGGTCGTGGCCGATGCGGTGCGTGGCGCCGGCGCGCAGGTGCGGGTCGCGCTGGGCAGAGTGCGACCGGTCTGGATCGCCGCCAGCACGCACGAGGCCGAGGAACAGGCCGTGCTGCATGCGCATGCGGCGGTGCTGCGCGCATCACCCGCGGCCTTGCTGTTGATCGCGCCGCGCCATCCCGAGCGCTTCCGCGCGCTGGCGCAGGCGGCGCGCGGCGCGGGCTTCAGGGTGTCCACGCGCAGCGCCGATGGCGCGCCGACGCCGGACTCGCAGTGCTTCGTGCTCGATAGCCTGGGCGAGTTGATGACGTATTACGCCGCGGCCGATGTGGCCTTCGTCGGCGGCAGCCTGGCGCCGATTGGCGGCCACAACGTGCTGGAACCGGCGGCGCTGGGCGTGCCGGTGCTGGTCGGACCGCACACGTTCAATTTTCAGGACATCACCGAGACCTTGCTGGTGTCCGGTGCCGCGCTGCGCATCGCCGATGCCGCGGCGCTGGATGCCGCGGTCATCGAGTTGTTGCAGGATGCGCCGCAGCGCGCGCGCATGGGCGCGGCCGCGCTGGGTGTGATCGAGCGCGGGCGCGGGGCGCTGGCCGAGATCGAAACCGCGATCGAACGCGAACTGGCCGCGCGCGATCGCCTGGCGCCGCTTACTGCAGCAGCGCGTTGATTTCCTGCAGTTGCGGGTAGCCCAGCTTGCCGCCGTCATAGGCCAGCGCCAGGCGATTCAGCAGCAGCGTGTAGCGCGCCTGCGAATAGGCACTCTGCGACTGGAACAGGGTCTGTTGCGCGAGCAACACGTCGACGATGGTCTGCGTGCCGACCTCGTAGCCGGCCTGGGTGGCTTCCAGCGAACTCTTGGATGACACCACGGCGGCCTTGTTGGCCTCGACGCTGGCGATGCCGGACAGCACCGAGCGGAACGCGTTGCGCGTGCTGCGCACCAGCGCGCGGCGGTTCTGCTCGAGCACGTCCTGCGCGCTTTCGCGGTTGTAGATGGCCTGGTGCACGCGCGACTGCGTGGCGAAGCCGCTGAAGATGGGGATGCTCAGCACCACGCCGATGGCGGTATCTCGACTCAGGCTGTTGGTGTGATATTCACCGAGACCGCCGAGGCGCGAGTTCTGGTCGGCCCAGCCCGGGTTGCGCGTGTAGCTGAGCTGCGCCGACAGCGTGGGCAGGTGCGCGCCATAGGCGGCCTTGACGCTGTCGCTGGCCGATTGCACCTGCTGTTCGGAAGCCAGCAGCGCGGGGTTGTTGCCGAGCGCCATGTCCACCCAGGCCTGCATGTTGTCCGGCGTGGGCGCGTTCATGGGGATGTGATCGCGCAATGGCTTGAGGTCGCGCGCCGGCTTGCCGGTGATCTGGGTCAGCGCCTCGCGCGCATCGTCCAGCGCGTTGCGCGCCGAGATCACCGTGGCCACGGCGGTGTCGTACTGCGCTTTCGCGGTGTTCACGTCGGTGATCGCGGCCAGACCCACCTCGAAGCGCTGCTTGGCCTGATCGAACTGGCTTTTCAGGGCCTTGGCGTTGGCCTCGGAATAGGTCAGTTGATCCTGCGCGGCGAGCACGCCGAAGTAGGCCGTGGCCACGCGCAGGTACAGATCCTGCTCGGCCGATGCGTAGGTGGCGTCCTGGCTGCGCGCGTTGGCATGCGCGGCCTTCAGGTTGGCCCAGTCGGAGAAATTGAACAGCGTTTGCGACAGCGTGCCCTGCAGGGTGGTGCCGTAGCTGTAGTTGGAACTGGTGAAGTTGAGCACCTGAAAGCCGTTGTTGGTGCTGAATGGCTGCGAGCTGCTGCTGGTGCCATGCGAGCGCGAGTAGCTGTAGTTGGCAGACAGCGATGGCAGCAGCAGCGCGCGCGCCTGCACGACGCCTTCGCGCGTGGCCAGTTTGGTGGCCTCGGCCTGGGCCAGCACCGGGTCGCTGGCGCGGGCCTGCTGGTAGGCCTGCAACAGATCTTCGGCGTGGGCGAAGGCGGGCATCAGCGCCAGCGCGATGGCGCAACCGAGCAGCGTGAGCGAAGCGTTGCGATTCATGGGTGAATTCCTGGGGCGGCTGGGGAGCGTCGGGAGCAGGGTTGCGGGGTGCGTCAGGTGACCAATCTCAGAGCACGAACCTGGCTATGGGCGCGGCGTGCTGCAGGTAAGCCATATCAGTTTCGAACAGGATTTCGCTGGTGCCGGCATCGACCCGCAGCAGCGTGGCTTGCATCGCTGGCGCGCGCCCCTGCACCACGAACAGGCGTCCACCAGGCTGCAGCCAGCCCAGCCAGCGCTGTGGCAGCGTGGCCACGGCGCCGGTGACGACGATGGCGTCGTAGCGTTGCGCCGGAACGAATTCGTGCACCGCCTCGGCGGTGACCAGCTCGACGTTGTCGCACTGCGCTGCACGCAAGGCAGCGCCGGCGCTGGCGGTGAAATCAGCGTGGATATCGAGGCTGGTCACGTGCCCGGCCAGGCGCGCCAGGCACGCGCTGATGAAACCGCTGCCGGTGCCGATTTCCAGCACGGTGTCCTCGGCCGTCAGCTCGAGCGCCTGCAGCATGCGGCCCTCGACCACGGGTTTCATCATCTTCTCGCCGTGACCCAGCGGCAGCTCGAGGTCGGCGAAGGCGAGGTCGCGGTACGCCGCGGGCACGAAGTCTTCGCGGCGCAGCGCGCTCAGCACATCGAGCACGCGTGCATCCAGCACCTCCCAGGTGCGCACCTGATTGCTGACCATGTTCTGGCGGGCCAATTCGAAATCAAGTGTCATCGGGGCGTGCTCGCGGCGAGGGTCAAGCGCACAAGCATAGGCAATGCCTCGATGCGCGACAATCGCGAGCCTGCGGCAGTCTGGCGCGTGCTGGCAGTGCCGGAGGTCATCCGGCGCGGCTGACAAGTGTCGGGTGCGCGTTGCGCATGGCCTGTCTCGGCGCCACATGCAGCGCAGGCAGCTGTCCGATCGCGTGCGCGACTGCACGCGCCAAACGCGCATCCAGGCGCAGCAGGCGCTGCTCGATGCCGCGTGTCGCGAGTGCGCGGCTGCGCAACAGCCATGCGATCCAGCGCGCCAATTGCGCGCGCTCGCGCGCGGCCAGCGCCATCACGGCATTGCGTGCGGCGAAAGCGAGACGCCGCGCGGCGCGACCGTCGGCTTCGATCCATGCGCTGAGCGCACGTTGCGCGCACAGGTAGGCGCGGCTCCAGGGGGCGATGCTGTCGGTGGGCATGGCGTATGGCCTAATACTAAACCTTGGAGTATATTAAAGCTTATGAGTCGCGATGTGAAGCCACCCGCAGCAGATCTCGCCACGCGGCATCCGCATCCGCGCGCGCAGGGTCCTGGCCGGCCCAAGGACATGGAAAAACGCGGCGCCATCCTGGCCGCGGCGCAGAAGTTGTTCACGCGATCCGGATTCGAGGGCACCAGCATGGATGCCATCGCGCAGGCGGCGGCGGTTTCCAAGCTCACCGTGTACAGCCACTTCGGCGACAAGGACAGCTTGTTTCGCGAGGCCGCGCAAACCTGCTGCGGCGAATTGATGCCCGAACAGGTGTTCGATTTCCAGCCCGGCGGCGACGTGCGCGCGGCATTGGGCGCCATTGCCCTGGCGCATTCGCGCGTGCTCGCCAATGCCGAGCTTTCCGCGCTGTTCCGCGCAGTGCTCGGTGACTGCGGCGCCGACGGCGACCCGCGCCTGGGGCGTCTGGTGTGGGATGTGGGGCCGGGCCGTGCGCAGCAGAAGATCGAACATTTCCTGACCCAGGCCGTGGCGGCCGGCAAACTGGAGATCAAGGACATTACACTGGCCGCGGGCCAGTTTCTGGCGCTGCTGCGTGGCGATCTGCCGTTGCGGCGGCTGTTCATTTGCGCCAACGTGTGCGAGGAAGCCGACATTCGCCGCAACGCCGAAGCCGCCGTGGAAATGTTTCTGCGGGCCTATACGCCACGCTGAAAGCGCGCAGTGAACGGCACTTCGTGCTTGAATACACCGTTGAAGCGGGGGTGCCGCGCGCGCGGAAGCGCACGGCTGAGAGAGACCCTTCGAACCTGACCCGGCTCATACCGGCGTAGGGAGCTTCACCGGCCACGCCGGTGCCGCCGCTTCGTCCCAGCCCACGAGGACGAACCATGAATGCGCAAGTTTCAGAATTGTTGAGTGCCAGCGCCGCGCTCTCCACCGCCGTCACCGCGCCGATCCCAGGCTCGCGCAAGATCCATGTGCAAGGCAGTCGTGCCGATCTGCGCGTGCCGATGCGTGAGGTGCAACTGGCCGATACACCGGCGCTGTTCGGCGCCGAGGTCAATGCGCCGCTGGCGCTGTATGACACCTCGGGGCCGTATACCGATCCCGACGTGCACATCGATCTGAACGCTGGCCTGCCGACGTTGCGGGCGGTGTGGATTGCCGCGCGCGGCGACAGCGAATCGCTGGATGCACGCAGTTCCGATTTCGCACGCCGCCACGCCCAGGCCGTCGAACTTGCCGCGGTGCGCTTTCCCAGGCTGCCGCTGCCGCGCCGCGCCAGGGCGGGTGCCAACGTCAGTCAGATGCACTATGCGCGCAAGGGCCTCATCACGCCGGAAATGGAGTTCATCGCGATTCGTGAAAACCAGCGCTTGGAATCCCTGGCCGACAAGGGGCTGCTCCGGCAGCACCCGGGCCAGGGTTTCGGCGCCAGCATCCAGTCGCGCATCACCCCCGAATTCGTGCGCGACGAAGTCGCCCGCGGCCGCGCCATCATCCCCAGCAACATCAACCACCCGGAGAGCGAGCCGATGATCATCGGCCGCAACTTCCTGGTGAAGATCAACGCCAACATCGGCAACTCGGCGGTCACCAGCTCCATCGCCGAGGAAGTGGAGAAGATGGTGTGGGCGATCCGCTGGGGCGCGGACACGGTGATGGACCTGAGCACGGGAAAACACATTCACGAGACGCGCGAGTGGATCCTGCGCAATTCGCCGGTGCCCATCGGCACCGTGCCGATCTACCAGGCACTGGAGAAAGTCGGCGGCGTGGCCGAGGACCTCACCTGGGAGCTGTTTCGCGACACCCTCATCGAGCAGGCCGAGCAGGGCGTGGACTACTTCACCATCCACGCGGGCGTGCGCCTGCCCTTCATCCCGATGAGCGCCAAGCGCGTGACCGGCATCGTCTCGCGCGGCGGCTCGATCATGGCCAAATGGTGCCTGGCGCACCACAGGGAGAGCTTCCTCTACTCCCACTTCGAGGACATCTGCGCCATCATGAAGGCCTACGACGTGGCGTTCTCGCTGGGCGACGGTTTGCGCCCCGGC
>DZBX01000041.1 GCA_022730075.1 Rhodanobacter sp.
TGCTTGAACGCGTGGATGCGGCGCCGGTCGCGCTTGCCGGGGCGCGCGGGCGGCGGCAGCGGCGTGCCGGCTTGTTGCAGGCGGCGCTGTTCGCGCAGCGCGGCGCGCGCGGCGCTGCTGGCCGGGGACTCGCGATACAGTGTTTGCGCCAGGGTGGCGGGACCGCGCGTGTTGGCCAGCGCCAGCACTTCGATCTCGAAACGCTCCTCGCCGCGCGCGATGTCCAGCCGCTCACCCACGCGCAACAGGCGCGCGGGTTTGCAGGCCACGCCGCCGCAGGCGATCTTGCCGGCAGCCAGCGCCTGTTTGGCCAGTGCGCGGGTCTTGAAGAACCGCGCCGCCCACAGCCAGATGTCGGCACGCACGCCGGGCGGCGCGGCTTCCATGTTTTTACGCCGCCGCGCCCAGCAACAGCCGGTTGACGCGCTTGACGAAGGCCGCCGGGTCATCGAGCTGCGCGCCTTCGGCGACCTCGGCCTGCTCCAGCAGCAACAGCGCCAGATCCGTGCCGCGCGCGCTGTCGGTTTCCGCCGCGTAGCGCTGCAGCAGCGGATGCGTGGCATTGATCTCCAGCACCGGCTTGGCGGCGGGCATGGCGTGCCCCGCTTCGGCCATCAGCCGCCGCGTATGCAGGGCCATGTCGTGCGCTTCCAGCACCAGACAGGCCGGCGACTCGGTCAGACGATGGCTGAGGCGCACCGCCGACACACGCTCGCCCAGCGCCTGCTTGAGCTTGTCCAGCAGCGGCGCGGCGTCCTTTTCGGCGGCCTCGCGACGTTCCTTCTCGGCGGCGTCCAGGGGCAGGTCCAGCTCGCCCTTGCCGGCGTGCTGAAAACGCTTGCCCTGGTACTCGCTGAGATAGCCCATCATCCATTCGTCGATGCGCTCGCTCATCAGCAGTACCTCGATGCCGCGCGCGGCCAGGGCTTCGATCTGCGCGCTGTGTCGCGCGGCGGCCCAGGATTCGGCGGTGAGGTAATAAATGAACTCCTGTCCGGCCTGCATACGACCGATGTAGTCATCCAGCGACACGTTCTGCGTGGCGTCACTGTTGTGCGTGGATGCGAAGCGCAGCAGCCCGGCGATGCGCTCGCGATTGTCGTTGTCCTCGACGATGCCTTCCTTGAGCACGTTGCCGAAGGATTGGTAGAACCCGGCGTAGCGCGGCGCCTCGTCTTTGGCCAGCTTGTCCAGCAGATCCAGCGTGCGCTTGCTGCAGGCGGCGCGGATCTGGCTGACCAGGCGGTTCTCCTGCAGGATCTCGCGGCTGACATTCAGCGGCAGATCGTCGGAGTCGACCACGCCGCGCACGAAGCGCAGGTAGGCCGGCAGCAGTTGCTCGCTGGCGTCCATGATGAACACGCGGCGGATATACAGCTTGAGTCCCTTGCGCTCGTCGCGGCCGCTGAACATGGCCTCGAACGGCGGCTTCTCGGGCACGTACAACAGCAACGTGTAGCTCTGCTTGCCCTCGACGCGATTGTGCGTCCACGCCAGCGGCGCGTTGAAATCGTGGGTGAGGGTCTTGTAGAAGTTCTGGTAGTCCTCATCCTTCAACTCGCTCTTCGGCTGCGTCCACAGCGCGCTGGCATGGTTGACCGTTTCCATCTCGTCGCCCGGCTTGCCCTCGACCAGCTTGGGCATGCGGATCGGAAATCCGATGTGCTCGGAGTATTTCTTCACCAGTTCGCGCAACGACCAAGGCTCGATGAACTCGTCCTCGCCTTCCTTCAGATGCAGCGTCAGCGTGGTGCCGCGCGCAGCGCGCTCGATGGTTTCGAGCGTGTAGGCGCTGCTGCCGTCGGATGCCCAGCGCACGCCCTCGGCAGCCGCGGCGCCGGCGCGGCGGGTTTCCAGCGCGACCTTGTCCGCGACCACGAAAGCCGAGTAAAAGCCCACGCCGAACTGGCCGATCAGGCGCGAATCGGCGCGCGCATCACCGCTGAGCGCATCGAGAAACTTGCGTGTGCCCGAGCGCGCGATGGTGCCGATGTTCTCGATCACCTCGTCGCGGCTCATGCCGATGCCGTTGTCGCTGATGGACAGCGTGCGCGCGTCCTGGTCCCAGCGGATATCGATGCCCAGCTCGCCACCCTCGCCCATCAGTTCGGGCCTGGCGATGGCCTCGAAGCGCAGCTTGTCGCAGGCATCGGAGGCGTTGGAGATCAGCTCGCGCAGGAACACTTCCTTGTGCGAATACAGCGCGTGCGTCACCAGGTGCAATACCTGGCTGACTTCGGCTTCAAAACTGCGGGTTTCGGTGCTGGTGTCGGTCATGCTCGGGCTCCAATAAAGAAAACCGCGCTTGCGCGCGGTGTCATGCAAGGTGACTGGCAAATGGGGGCTCAGGCGGCCGCGCGCAAGGCCGCGATGCGCTCCTGCAGCGGCGGGTGGCTCATGAACAGGCGCCGCAAGCCGTGCGCCACGTGCCCGGAGATGCCGAAGGCGGCGATGGTCTTGGGCAGGCTGGATTCGCCATAGGTGGCGCCAAGCCGCTGCAGCGCCGAGATCATGGCGCCGCGACCGGCCAGCTGCGCGCCCGCCGCGTCGGCGCGGAATTCGCGCCAGCGCGAGAAGGCCATGACGATCATCGAGGCAAGGATGCCGAACACGACCTCGAGCACCATCACGGTGACGAAATAGCCGATGCCGCCCGCGCTGCCGCCCTGCTCGCGGTTGCGTCCGCCGGACATCCACGAATCGACGACGCCGCCGACGATGCGCGCGGCGACGATGACGAAGGTATTGACCACGCCCTGGATCAGCGTGAGCGTGACCATGTCGCCGTTGGCGACGTGGCCGATCTCGTGGCCCAGCACGGCGCGCACCTGCTCGCGATCCATGTTTTCCAGCAGGCCGCTGCTCACCGCCACCAGCGCGTGGTTGCGATTCATGCCGGTGGCGAAGGCGTTCATCTCGGGGCCTTGGTAAACCGCCACCTCGGGCATGCCGATGCCGGCGGAGCGGGCGTGCTCGGCCACGGTGGCCAGCAGCCAGCGCTCGGTCTCGTTCTGCGGCTGCCCGATCACCTGCGCGTGGGTCTGCCACAAGGCGATGCGCCTGGACATGGCCAGCGAAACGAATGCGCCGCCCATGCCGAACAACGCGGCGAACAGCAGCAGTCCAGGAAAGCTGTAGCCGTTCGCGGTGACGTATTGGTCGATGCCGAAGATCCGGGCGATGAGGGTGAACAGCACGAGGACCGCGAGGTTGGTGGCAACGAACAGGAGGACACGCTTCATGGGATGCCTGGGAATGCACGGCTCATGCCGCCGGACGATTCTCTGGGCCGCGCGGCGCGTTTCAAGAGTGCCAAATGGCATGATTCAGGCATGACCTACGTCGGACGCTTCGCACCCTCGCCCACCGGCACGCTGCATTGGGGTTCGCTGTTCACGGCGCTGGCCAGCTGGCTGGAGGCACGCGCGGCCGGCGGACGCTGGCTGCTGCGCATCGAGGACATCGACCCGCCGCGCGCCGTGCCCGGTGCCGGCGCGGCGCAACTGCACGCCCTGCATCGACTCGGACTGGATCCCGATGCCGAGCCCTGGCGCCAGAGCCAGCGCACGGCGGCCTATGCCGCCGCACTGCGCCAACTCGTCGCCGCCGGACACGCCTATCCCTGCGCCTGCACGCGCGCCGATCTGGACGCATACGCCGGCACTCACCCGCCGCAGTGCCTACGTCCGCTGCGCGCCGACGCCGCGCAGGCCTGGCGCTTGCGTGTGCCGCGCGGGGTGATCGCATTCGACGATCGGCTGCAGGGACCGCAACAGCAGGACGTGCGTGCCGCAGTCGGCGACTTCGTGCTGCGCCGCGCCGATGGTCTATGGGCCTACCAGCTTGCCGTGGTCGTGGATGACGCCGCGCAGGGCGTGACCGATGTGGTGCGCGGCGCCGACCTGCTCGATTCCACACCACGGCAAATCCTGCTGCAGCGTTTGCTGCAATTGCCCACACCCCGTTACCTGCATGTCCCGCTGCTGCTCGATGCGTCGGGCCAGAAACTGTCCAAATCAGCCGGCGCAACGGCCTTGCCCGACGATGCGCTGCGTGTGCTGCGCGTGGCGCTGGCGCTGCTGGGCCAACACGCCGCCGCAAGGCATCCGGCGCACGATGTCACATGCCTGCTGCGCCATGCGCGCGCGCACTACCAATCCGGAAATCTGCCGCGCACACGCACGATTGCTGCGCCGCAATCAGCGGTCACGCAGGCCACGCGTACACTCGCCGGCAAGCCATCCACAAGGAGTGCAACATGACTGCACGCATCGCCCTGGTCACCGGCGGAACCGGCGGCATTGGTACCGCCATCGTGCAACGCCTGGTCCGTGAGGGGCATCGCGTCGCCAGCAATTACCGCGACGCCGACAAGGCCGAGGCGTGGCGCCAGAAAATGGTCGCCGCCGGTTGCCCGGTGACGCTCGTGCCCGGCGATGTCGGCGATCCCGAGGCCGCCGCGGACATGGTGCGTGCGATCGAGAAGGCGCTCGGCCCCGTCGACATCCTGATCAACAATGCCGGCATCACGCGCGACACCACCTTCCACAAGATGACCTATCAACAGTGGATGGACGTGGTCAACACCAACCTCAACGCCTGCTTCAACGTCACCCGCCCGGTGATCGAATCCATGCGCGAGCGCAAATGGGGCCGCATCGTGCAGATCAGCTCGATCAACGGCCAGAAAGGCCAGTACGGTCAGGCCAACTACGCCGCGGCCAAGGCCGGCATGCACGGCTTCACCATCTCGCTGGCGCAGGAGAACGCGCGCTTCGGCATCACCGTCAACACCGTATCGCCCGGCTACGTGGGCACCGACATGGTGATGGCCGTACCCGAGGACGTGCGCGCCAAGATCGTCGCGCAGATTCCGGCGGGACGCCTCGGCAAACCTGATGAAATCGCCTATGCGGTGAACTTCTTCCTCAGCGAGGAAGCCGCCTGGATCACCGGTGCCAACCTCGCCATCAACGGCGGCCACTACATGGGTTGGTGAACGCCGCGCATGCGACATGCCATGAATGGCATGTCGCGCGGCGTTCACCAGGTGAGGCAGGATGCCGAACGGGCCGCGTCCCATGGATGGCTGCTTGCCATGCCCCAAGCCCCAGGATGCATGCCTGCCCTTGAGGCAAGCGCGCGCGCGAAATTGCTGCGCAGCATCGTAAGTGGTGCATCGCAAAACAATCTGCTAAGTTTGCCGCATGGCAACATCCAATCGCGTCATCAAGAAATATCCCAACCGGCGTCTGTACGACACCGAGATCTCCAGTTACATCACGCTGGAAGAAGTACGCCAGCTGGTGCTCGATGGCGAGATCTTCGAGGTGCGCGACGCCAAGACCAACGACGACCTCACGCGCAGCGTGCTGCTGCAGATCATCGCCGAGCACGAGCAGCAGGGCGCGCCGATGTTCTCGGTGCCGCTGCTGACGCAGATCATCCGCTTCTACGGCGATGCACTGCAAGGCCTGATGGGGCCTTACCTCGAACGCAGCATGCAGGTCTTTCTGGAACAGCAGCAGCAATTCCGCAAACAGCTCACCAGCGTGGTCGGGCAAACGCCGTGGACCATGTTCAATGAACTGACCACGCGCAACATGGACCTGTGGCAGAACCTGCAGCGCAGTCTGGTGGAAAGCGCCAACGCGCGCCCCGCGGCCAAGCCCGCAGCCGAGGCGGGCACCGCCGCAGGAAATGGTAGCGGTACGGGCCACGCGCACGGCGGCGCCCCGCCACGCCCGGCTCAGACCGGCGCCAAGTCCGGCGGCAAATCCTCGCGCTGAATGTTTTTTCCCGTTTGATCTTGTTCTCACCGCCTGCGCGGCGCGTGTGTGCCCGCGGCTTGTCCAGGAGTCAGTCATGAGTGAACGCATCGCCATCGTCACCGGCGGTATCGGCGGTCTCGGCAGCGCCATTTGCCGCCAGTTGGCCCGACAAGGCGCGCGCGTGGTCGCCGCCGATCTGGCCAACCGCAGCGAACGCCTGGGCGTGTTCCGCCAGGAAATGGCCGAATTCGGCGAGCGCGTTTCCTTCAGCGCGCTGGACGTCACCGACTTCGATTCGTGCAAGCACCTCATCGACGCGACCGAGGCTAGCCTCGGTCGCGTCGACATCCTGATCAACGTCGCCGGCATCACCCGCGACGCCAGCCTGCGCAAGATGGAAAAATCGCAGTGGGACCAGCTCATGGCGGTGAACCTCGACGGCATCTTCCACATGAGTCGCGCCGCGATCGAGGGCATGCTGGCGCGAGGGTTCGGACGCATCGTCAACATCAGCTCGGTCAACGGCCAGACCGGCCAGTTCGGGCAGACCAATTATTCGGCGGCCAAGGCCGGCGTGCATGGCTTCACCATGGCGCTGGCGCGCGAAGTCGCCGCCAAGGGCATCACCGTCAACACCGTCTCGCCGGGCTATTGCCAGACCGAAATGGTCATGGCGGTCGCCGAGCCCATCCGCGAAAAGATCATCGCGCAGATCCCGGTGGGCCGCCTCGGCGCCCCGGATGACATCGGCCGCGCCGTGGCGTTTCTGGCCGCCGACGACACCAGCTACATCACCGGCGCCAACCTGCCGGTGAATGGCGGCTATTTCATGAGCTTCTGATCAGAAGACCCGATGGCTCACGGATCGCGCCGGCGGTCGCCCGTTATTCAGGCTACGCCGCAAGCGGATGCGTATAAAGGCCGCTCCATTCCGACGTTGCGACCCCATGAGCGCCCAGGACACAGCGGTTGCCCGCTTGACCCGTGCCGACGCACACGATTACCACGCGCTGCCCGGCGATCGCTATTACCGCCTGGCGATCCTGCTGTGCCTGGGGCTGATGCTGCTGGCGAGCTGGCACCTGCAGGTTTTCCACGGCGTGATCCACCTGGCGCGCGAGCACGACTGGGCATCGTTCATTGTGCGCCCGGCGATGCTGTGGGCCGCGATGGGCGCGCTGATGCTGCTGTTCCGCACCCTGCTCTGGTACCGCTACCGCACCCCGCCAAGCGCGGACATGCAGCAAGCGCCGCCGTTGACCGTGATCATCCCTGCCTACAACGAGGGGCCGATGGTGGCGCGCTCGATCCATTCGGTCGCGTTGTCCCGCTACCCGAGTGACCGGCTGCAGGTCATCGTCGTCGATGATGGCAGCACGGATGACACCTGGCTGCATATCGAGCAAGCCGCGGCGCAGTACCCAGGCCTGGTCAGCACGCTGCGCTTCGAGCGCAATCGGGGCAAGCGCGCCGCGCTGGAAGCGGGATTCCGCCGCGCGCGCGGCGAAGTACTCGTGACCATCGACTCCGACAGCGTGATCGAACCCGGAACCCTGCTGGCGATGGCCGGTCCGTTCCGCGATGCGCGCATCGGCGCGGTCGCCGGCAAGGTCAGCGTGTACAACCGCGAACAAGGACTCATCCCGCGCATGCTCAAGGTGCGTTACGCGCTGTCGTTCGATTTCCTGCGCGCGGTGCAAAGCACCTACGGCACGGTCTACTGCTGTCCAGGCGCGCTGGCGGCCTACCGCGCCACGGTGGTGCAGCGCGTCCTCGATGCCTGGGTCGGGCAACGTTTTCTCGGCCGCGCCTGCACCTTCGGCGAGGATCGCGCGCTGACCAACGCCATCCTCGAGCAGGGCTACGACTGCGTGTATCAGCGCGCCGCCATCGTGCATACGCTGGTGCCGACGCGCTATCGCCAGTTGTGCAAGATGTTCCTGCGCTGGGACCGCAGCTACGTGCGCGAAGAACTGCGCTACGCGCGACACATCGTCTGGAAGCGCCCACTGCGCGCGCGGGCGATCTCGCTGCTGGACCTGCTCATCACCAACCTGCGCTATCCCGTGGGCTGGGCGGTACTGGCATTGCTCGTGGTCCTGCTGCCGGGCCACCCGGATCTGTTGCTGCGCTTCGGCACGGTGCTGCTGCTGGTGTCGGCATTCAACATGCTGTACTACCTGCGCGGCGAGCGTTCCTGGGATTTCGTCTACGGCATCGGCTACTCGTTCTTCTCCGCGTTCGCGCTGTTCTGGATCTTCCCCTATGCACTGTTCACCGCGCGCAAACAGGGCTGGCTGACGCGCTGAGCAGTGCCTCAGCCGGCAGCGCGCACGGGCGCCACATGCTGCGCTGCGCACTGCGCGTCCGCCGCGGCGCTGCCGAAAGGCGCCGCGACCCATGCGCCCGGATGCGCGAATACCCCAGCCAGCGTCAGACCACGCGCCAGCGCCGGCGCCCACAACAGGGTGTAGGCGCCGGCCTGCGGCATGCTCAAGCGATAGCAGCCGGGCGCCAACCGCAGCGGCCCATACACCTCGCGTCCATCCAGTTGCGCGTGCACGGGACCTTGCGCCGATACCAGCACGTAGCTCTGCCCGACCGCGACCGGCAGTGCGACGGCCTGCCCGGCTGTCGCCACGCGGAAGCGCACACCCAGCACGCGCACGTTGCCGCGCACGGGCAAGTAATTGTGTTCGATGAAGCCACGATCCTCGCGCGGCATGCGGTAATCCATCAGCAGCGGCGTACCGGTACGCACCATGTGCGCGCGCACCTGCGGGTGCAGCAGGCCATGCGCGATGCGGTAGCGCGCGATGTCCTCGAACACCCAGAACACAGGCCGCTGGCGGAAGATCGCCTCGCCCTTGGCATCCATGACGTAATCACCCGGCCGCGTGAGCCTGAGCACGGCGGCGAGATCGCGCTCCTGCTGGTGCAGCAAGTGATCCCGCCACGGTGGCCGCGCGGCGAGGATCACTGCCAGCTCCAGCACGAAGGCGATGACGAAGCCGGCGGTGACACGCGGGCGCGAGCCCAGGCGCGTACCGGTGATGCCCAGCAGGATCAGCGGCATCACCGGCAGAAGGTCCTGCAAGGTCAGCAAGGGCCAGAAGCTGAACAGCGCGCCCAGGTACAGCACGCCACCGGTGAACGGAAGCAGGCGCCGCAAGGTCAACTGCGGATCGGAGCTGTCGCGCAAACGCCGCCATGTCATCAGCGCCAGCAGCAGCCACACCGCGGGGAACAGCAGATAATGAACCTCTCCGCCACTCCAGTTGCCGAGACCGGGCACGATGTTGTAGGTCACCCAGAAATACCAGGCCTGGGGCAGCGCATCGTGCAGGGCGAAGAACACCGCGAACGCGCCCAGCGGCAGCACCAGGCCCAGCAGCCAACCCGGCGCTGCAAGCAGCCACGCACGCCAGGCGATGGGGTGACCCTGCAAGCGCCAGAACGACGCCAACATCGCCAGCGCCAGCAACTGCGTGAGCAGCAACGGCGAGCTTTTCATCGATATCGCGAATGCCAGCCCAGCCAGCAGCCCGCTCAGCGCCAGCCAGCCGCGCCGCGGTGCGCCCACCGCGGCGACACCCACCGCCGCCACCCAGATCACCCACCACAGATCGCCGGTGCGGAATTGCGCGCTGGCCACATAAGTCAGCGGAAACAGCGCGGTCAGCGCCGTGGCCGTCCATGCCACGCGCACGTTCCACAGGCGCCGCCCCAGCCACCAGGTGAGCGCCAAGCCCAAAACCCAGAACGGGATCATCGCCGTGCGCATGCAGGGAACGATGTCCGCACGCGCGCCCAGCAACGCCAGCAGCGGCGACATCAGCAACTGGAACAAGGGGGTGTGGTTGTCGAAGAAATCGCGATACGGCAAAAAGCCCTGCGTCCACGCCCAGCTCACATGCAGATACTGCGGCTCATCGGAATCGACGCGCAGCGACCATGCCGAGGCCAGGCGCAGCGCGAGCAGGGCCAACACGCCGAGCACGGCGCAGGCAAACTGCGCACGACGGCGCGGGACACGCTGGTTCATGGTGTGGCGCCTGGCAAAAGTACGCAATTGGACCGCACCGACAGAGTCCTTGCCTTGCCGACGCCTTACGAGTCCTGGACGATTTACCCGATGGATCGCTTTGCAAAACCGGGCATCCTGCCGCGGTTTGCAGGCATATCCATGTGCCTTGAGCGGTTTTGCCAACCGCCCAAGGCTGGATTTGCCCCGCGCCCGGACCTGCCGATTATCGAGCAATGCGCGCGCTCCGGACAATGCCGTTTGACCTATCGATGGTCCTTCCCGCAGGGCAGCGCGCACGCGCCACCTTGACAAAGTGATTTGGCGCGGCTTGACTGCCACCATGCCCACGCGCGCCGGCCACGACCCATGCATCCGCAGTAACCGCGCCGCGCGCGCGCCGCGCGGCGCGGCGCTGCCCGGCTACCGCCATCGCCTGAGCACCACGACTACCACGACTACCACGAGCCGCGGCGGTCGTGTGCGCATGCCTTGAGTTGAACTGAACCATGCCCCCGACCCCGCCGATGCCCGCGGCGGGGTTGCGCGCCGCGATGCATTGGCAGGGTCTCACCGGAGATCGATCATGCCTTCTGCACCCGCGCATTCCGCATCGCAAGACCCGCGCCCCTGCGTCCACAAATTCGGCGGTTCCAGCCTGGCCGATGGCGCGTGCCAGGCGCGCGTCAGCCGCATCCTGCGCGATGCCGGCGAACCGGCACAGCTCATCGTGGTATCCGCGCTGCAAGGCGTCACCAATGCGCTGGTGGCGCTGAGCGAAGGCAAGGATGACGCCACCAGCGTCCTCGCCGACTTGCTGCTGCGCCACCTCGCGCTGGCCGAAGCCAGCGCCGACGCCGTGCTGCACGACTGGTTGCGGCGCGACTTCGATGCCTGCGCGACGCTGCTGGCGCAGGCGCGCGGTGCGGATTGCGACGAGGCGCTGCGCGCCCGCATCCATGGTCGCGGCGAGATCTGGAGCGCGCGCTGCCTGCAATCACGCCTGCGCCACGACGGTCGCGACTGCGCCCTGCTGGATGCGCGCGATGTACTGACCGTGCACCGACACGAGCTGGGCGCGCAGGTCGACTGGCCGCGCAGCCAGGCCGCATGGACGGCGTGGCGCGCACGCAATCCGAATCCACATGTAGTAATCACCGGATTCATCGCGCGCGAAGCGAGCGGCGCCGACACCACGCTCGGCCGCAACGGCAGCGATTACTCGGCGGCGATTTTCGCGGCGCTGTCCGATGCGCGCGAACTCACCCTGTGGGGCGATACCGACGGCGTGCTGAGCGCGGATCCGCGCCGGGTCGGCGAGGCCATGTCGCTGCCACAACTCAGCTACGCCGAGGCCTGCGAGCTGGCCTACTTCGGCGCCAGGGTGATCCATCCGCAGACCCTGCTCCCGGCGATGCGCCGCGCGCTGCCGATCCGCATACGCAACAGTTTCAATCCGGCGCACCCCGGCACGCGCATCGACCACGAGCACAGCGGCGCGACCGCGGTCAAGGGACTCAGCGCGATGCCGGGCATGGCGCTGCTCAACCTCGAGGGCGCCGGCATGCTCGGCGTGCCCGGCACCGCCGAGCGCGTCTTCGGCGCGCTGCGCGCGGCCGGCGTGTCGGTGAGCATGATCTCGCAGGGTTCTTCCGAGCACTCGATCTGCTGCGTCATCCGCGATGCCGACGCCGAACGCGCGGCGCATGCGCTGCGGCTGGCCTTCGCTGACGAGATTGGCGATGGGCGCATCCAGGGCGTGACGCTGACGCGCGACATCGAGGTGATCGCCGCGGTGGGCGATGGCATGATCGGCCAGCCCGGCGTCGCCGCGCGCCTGCTGTCCGGCATCGCGCGCGCGCAGGTCAACGTGCGCGCCATCGCGCAGGGCGCCAGCGAACGCAGCATCTCGGTCGCGGTCGGCGCCGGCGACACCACGCGCGCGCTGCGCGCCGCGCACGCGGCATTCCTGCTGTCCGGGCAGACCCTCAGCATCGGCATCATCGGCCCCGGCCAGATCGGCACTGCACTGCTCGAGCAATTGCGCGCCGCGCAGGACCGCCTGCGTCGCGAGCATGCCATCGACTTGCGCGTGCGCGCGATCGCCAACAGCCGCCGGCAGTGGCTGGATGCGGGCGGCGACCTGCCCGCGGACTGGCGCGCGCGCGTGGATTCGGGTGCGGCCGCGGACCTCGCCGCGTTCGCCGCGCATGTGCATCCCGGCCACCTGCCGCACGCCGTGATCATCGACTGCAGCGCCAGCGACACCTTGGCCGATCGCTACGCCGGCTGGCTGCAGGCCGGCATCCACGTGATCACGCCCAGCAAACGCGCCGCGTCCGGCCCGCTGGCACGCTGGCAGGGCATCTGCATGGCCGCCGCGCGCAGCGGCGCGCAGATGCGCTACGAAGCCAGCGTCGGCGCCGGCCTGCCGGTCATCCAGACGCTGCGCGATCTGATCGACACCGGCGACGCGTTGCGCGCGATCGATGGCGTTCTGTCCGGCACGCTGTCGTGGCTGTTCAACCAATACGACGGCAGTCGCCCGTTTTCCGCGCTGCTGCGCGAGGCGCATGCGCGCGGCTACACCGAGCCCGATCCGCGCGATGACCTCGCCGGCATGGACGTGGCGCGCAAGCTGGTGATCCTGGCGCGCGAGGCCGGACGCGCGCTGGACATCGGCCAGATCGCGGTCGAAAGTCTGGTGCCGCCGGCGCTGATGGCGCTGCCGCGCGCGGACTTTCTCGCGCATCTGCAGGAACTCGACGCGGACATCGCCGCGCGCCACGCGCGGGCACGCGGCCGCAGCTTGCGCTATCTCGCGCGGCTCGACGCGCACGGCCACGCCGAAGTCGGCCTGGCCGAGGTGGCGGACAGCCACGCCGCCGCGCACCTGCGCGCCACCGACAACCTGGTGCAGTTCACCACGCGCCGCTACTGCGACAATCCGCTGGTCGTGCAGGGCCCCGGCGCGGGTCCCGAGGTCACCGCCGCCGGCGTCTTCGCCGACCTGCTGCGCGTGGCCGGCAATTTGCGGAGAAACCCATGAAGGCAGCGACTGCAATGAACACCTGGGCGCGCGCGCGTGCACCGTGCAGCGTCGGCAACGTCGCCGCCGGCTTTGATCTGCTCGGCCACAGCTTTGCCGGACCCGCCGACGAAGTGCTGGTGCGGCGCGTGCCGACACCAGGCGTGCGCATCGGCGCGATCCACGGCAGTACCACCGAACTGCCGCGCGACGCCATGCGCAACACCGCCGGCGCCGCGCTGCTGGCACTGGGTGCGGCGCTGGATCTGGACTTCGGATTCGAGATCGAAATCCACAAAGGCATCGCCTACGCCGCCGGGCTGGGCGGGTCGGCGGCCTCCAGCGTGGCCGCCGTGGTCGCCGCCAATGCATTGCTGCCGACGCCCTTGACGCGCGAACTGCTTTATCCGCACGCGATCAGCGGCGAGGCCGCGGCCAGCGGCGCGCGCCATGGCGACAACGTCGGTGCGATGCTGCTGGGCGGCCTGGTGCTGGCCAGCAGCGACCGTCTGCTGCGCGTGCCGGTGCCCGCGGGCCTGCACTGCGCGGTGGCGCACCCGCACTGCGAACTGCAGACGCGCGCCGCGCGCGCGGTACTGGCCGAGCCTTATCCGCTGCACGCGTTCGTCGTGCAAAGCACCTACCTGGCGCTGCTGCTGGCGGGGTGTTACCGCGGCGAGATGCAACTGCTGCGCGAGGGCCTGCACGATGTGCTGGTCGAGCCGCGTCGTGCCGCACTGGTGCCAGGCTTCGCCAGCGTGCGCGCGGCGCTGCTGGATGCCGGCGCGCTGGGCGGCAGCCTGTCCGGTGCCGGACCCAGCGTGTTCGCCTGGTGCGCCGACGCCGACTCGGCGCACGCCGTGCTGGCCGCGATGCGCGCCGCGTTCGCCGGCCACGGCATCGGCAGCGATGGCTGGGTTGCGCCGGTCGACGGACCGCGCGCGGAGGTCATCGCATGCGGTTCGTGAGCACGCGCGGCATGGCGCCCGGCGCCGATCTCGCGCAGGCGCTGACGTCCAGCCTGGCGCCGGATGGCGGCTTGTATCTTCCGGAGATACTGCCGCGCATCGATCCCGATGCGCTGACCGCTGCGCGCACTCCGGCCACGGTCTGCACCGCGTTGTTGCAGCCTTTTTTCGCGGGCAGCGCGCTGGCCGCTGACCTGCCCGCACTATGCGATGCCGCTTTTGCGCAGCCACTGCCGCTGCGTCGCCTGCATGGCGCAGCCGACTTCGTACTGGAGTTGTTCCACGGCCCCACCGCCGCCTTCAAGGACATCGGTGCGCGCTTTCTGGCCACGGCCCTGCAACGCCTGCGCGCGCGCGATGCGTCCACGCTGACCGTGCTCGTGGCCACTTCCGGCGACACCGGGGCAGCGGTGGCGGCGGCGTTCCACCTGCGCCCCGGTTTCCGCGTGGTGATCCTGTATCCCGAGCAAGGCGTGTCGCCGCGTCAGGCGCACCAGTTGGGCGCGTTCGCCGACAACGTGCGCGCCTGGCGCGTCGCCGGCAGTTTCGACGACTGCCAGCGCATGGTGAAGGCCGCGCTGGCCGATCCGGAACTGCGTGCGCGAGCCCCACTGGCCTCGGCCAACAGCATCAGCCTGGGGCGCTTGCTGCCGCAGGCCGGCTACTACGCATGGGCGGCGCTCGAGCACTGGCGCACGCACGCTCGCCCGCTCTCGTTCATCGTGCCCACCGGCAACCTGGGCAATGCCACCGCAGCGGCCCTCGCGCGGCGCATGGGCCTGCCCATCGCGCGCATCGTGCTGGCCTGCAATGCCAACGACACCCTGCCGCGGTACTTCGCCGGCGCCGCCTACCGGGCGCAGCGCAGCCGGCGCACGCTGGCCAACGCCATGGACGTGGGCGCACCCAGCAACTTCGAGCGCCTGCGCGCGCTGTATCCGGACGACGCCGCGCTGCGCGCGGACTTCGCCGCGTTCACGGTGGACGACGCGACCATCGCGGCCACGCTGCGTGCCGCGGAAGATCGCCACGGCCTGCAGCCCTGCCCGCATACCGCCACGGCGCTGCACGTGCTCGAGCAACTGCGCCTGCAGGGCGACGCACGCGACTACGCGGTGGTGGCCACGGCGCACCCGGCCAAGTTTCCCGAAGTGGTCGAACCCGCCTTCGGCCATGGCGTCGACACGCCGCCGGCGCTGGCGGCGCTGCTGGCACGGCCCAGCCACGCGCAGCCGCTTGCGGCCACCGACGCGGCCCTGCGCGCGGTGCTGCGCGCCGACTGAGGCGCATGCAATGGGCGCCGGCTGCGCCGATCATCCTTGGCCAGGGTGACGCACCTGCCCGTTGCCGCGCACCACGTAGCGCTCGATGGTCAGCGATTCGGCGCCCATCGGGCCGTAGGCGTGCAGGCGCGTGGTGGAAATGCCGATCTCGGCGCCCAGCCCCAGCTCGCCGCCGTCGTTGAAACGCGACGACGCGTTGACCATCACCGCGGCGCTGCGCGTGCCGCGCACGAAGCGTTCCGCCGCCTGCGCGTCGCCGGTGGCGATGACCTCGGTGTGGTCGGAGCCATGGCGCGCGATGTGCGCCAGCGCCGCCTCCATACCATCGACCACGCGCACCGCCAGGATCAGGTCGAGGAACTCGGCGGCGTAGTCGTCGTCGCTGGCCGGCACGACGGCATCCGACCACGTGCGCGTGCGCGCGCAGCCGCGCAGCTCCACGCCACGCGCGGCCAGCGCGGCCAACGCCTGCGGCAGGAAACGCGGCGCGATGGCGGCGTCGACCAGCAGCGTCTCGATGGCATTGCACACACCCGGGCGCGAGGTCTTGCCGTCGATCAGCAGCTCCAGCGCCATCGCCGGATCGGCGCTTTGCTCCACGAACAGATGGCACACGCCCTTGTAGTGCTTGATGACCGGCACGCGCGCGTGCTCGGCGACGAAGCGGATCAGACCCTCGCCGCCGCGCGGGATGGCCAGATCGATCAGATCGCTGAACTGCAGCAGTTCGACCATGGCTTCGCGGCTGGGATCTTGCACCAGCGTCACCGCCGCGGCCGGCAGACCCTGTGCCTGCAATGCCGCGCCCAGCACGCCGGCGATGGCGGCATTCGACTGCCGCGCCTCCGAACCCCCGCGCAGGATTGCCGCATTACCCGCCTTGAGGCACAGCGCCGCGGCATCGGCGGTGACGTTGGGACGTGCCTCGTAGATCATCGCGATCACGCCCAGCGGGATGCGCACGCGCTCGACCACGAGACCGTTGGGGCGCGTCTCGCGCTGTGTGACCTTGCCGACCGGATCGGGCATCCCGGCCACGGCGCGCACCGCCGCGGACATGGCGACGACGCGCGCAGGATCGAGTTTCAGGCGATCGAGCAACGCGCCCTGCAGTCCTGCGACTCGGGCCGCGTGCATGTCGCGCGCATTGGCCGCCAGGATGTCCGCGCTGCTGTCAGCCAAGGCGTCGGCCATGGCGACCAGCAAGGCATGCCGTGCATCGGCATCGAGCGCTGCGATGGCGATCGATGCCGCATGGCAGGCCTCGGCCTGCAGGCGCAGCGTGCTGCTTGATCCGCGGCTCATGCGTGCGTGTCTCCCCCGCGCTCGGCTTCGCGCACCGCGGCCAGATCATCACGATGCACGATCTCCGCACCGCAGGTATAGCCCAGCAACGCTGCGATCTCGCGGCTGTGGTGGCCGGCCAGTCGCGCCACCTCGACCGCCGTGTACTGGCTGAGACCACGCGCCACGGGCCGGCCTTCGGCATCGACGATTTCCACCAGGTCGCCGCGATGGAACTCGCCGCGCGCGCCCAGCACGCCGCCAGGCAGCAACGAGGCACGCCCTCCGGCCAGCGCCTTGGCGGCGCCGGCATCGACACGCACCTGCCCCGTACTCGGCGCGTGGCGCAGCCAGTACTTGCGCGCCTGCATGCGACTGGCCGGCGCCTGCACCAGCGTGCCGAGCAGTTGTCCACGACCCAGCGCCTGCAACACGGCGGCGTCACGGCCACTGAACAAAGCGGTGGAAATGCCGGCGGCCGCGGCCTTGGCCGCCGCCTCCAGTTTGGTGCGCATGCCGCCGGTGCCGACGCTGCTGCCACTGTCGCCGGCCATGGCCAGGACTGCGGGCGTGATCGCATCGATGCGAGCCAGTGGCTGCGCATGCGGGGCCTTGCGCGGATCCGCGCTGTACAGCGCGTCGACATCCGAGGCGATCAGCAGCAGGTCGGCGTCGACCAGCGCAGCGACGATCGCGGCGAGATTGTCGTTGTCGCCGAGCTTGAGCTCGTCCACCGCCACGGTGTCGTTCTCGTTGACCACCGGCAGCACGTCCAGCGCCAGCAGGCCGCGCAGCGTGGCGCGCGCGTTGAGATAACGGCGGCGATTGCGCAGATCGTCGTGGGTCAGCAGCACCTGCGCCACCGGGCGCGCGCTCAGCGATTGCCACAACGCGATCATGGGCGCCTGGCCCAGCGCCGCCAGCGCCTGCCGCGCGGCCAGATCAACCGGACTGGCGGCACGTTCACGCAACAACGCGCGTCCCGCCGCCACGGCACCGGATGAGACCAGTACCACTTGCCGCCCCGTGACCTGGCTGTCGGCGATGAAGGCCGCCAGCGCCCCGGCATAACGCGGGGTCAGCCCACCACCATCGGCCGCCAGCAGGTTGCTGCCGACCTTCAGCACCGCGCGCCGCCACGCCGGCAGCGCCTGCGGCTGCAGTGGCGATGGCGTGCGCGTCGCACCGTGGTGGCGGGAAACATCGTCGGTACGCATCGCGGCCATGATGCGGGCCTCAGGAAACGAGCGCGTCGAGCCGGGCGCGCAACGCGTCGAGCCGCAGGTCGAGACCCGCGCCCGGCGACACCCGCTGCGCCAGACTGGCCTCCGGCGTGCGTCCCGATCCCGGATTGGCGGCCACGTTCGCCGCCGCGCGGTAGGCATCGCGGAACGGCACGCCGGCGGCCGCCTGCTCGATGGCCACGTCGGTGGCGTACATCGCCGGCTCGATGGCCGCGCGCATGGCGGCCTCGTTCCAACCCATGCGCGCGAGCAGGTCCGGCAGCAGCGCCAGCGCCATCAGCCCATGGCGCACGCCGTGGTACAGCGAGCCCTTGGAGAACTGCAGATCGCGCTGGTAGCCCGATGGCAGCGACAGCAGCTGCTCGATCTCGCAGCGCGCGGCGGCCACCGGCGCATAACTGGCGCGCAGCAGTTCCACCACGTCCGGGTTGCGCTTGTTGGGCATGATCGAGCTGCCGGTGGTGTACTCCGCAGGCAAGACGACGAAGCCGAACTCGGCGGTGGTGAACAGCGACAGGTCCCAGGCCAGGCGGCGCAGGTCGAGCATGGCGCTGCCGAGGGCTTCCATCGCGGCCATCTCGAACTTGCCGCGCGAGAGCTGCGCGTACACCGGCGAGACCTGCATGCGCGCGAAACCCAGCGCCTGGGTCGTGTACGCGCGGTCCAGCGGCAGGTTGACGCCATAGCCGGCGGCCGTGCCCAGCGGGTTGGCGTCGATCCACTCGCGTGTCTGCCGCGCGCGCAGCAGATTGTCGATGTAGCCCTCGGCGAAACCGGCGAACCACATCGCGGTCGAGGACACCACCGCGCGCTGCAGGTGCGTGTAGCCTGGCAACGGCAACGCTGGCTGCGCGGCGCGCTGCAGACACACCGTGGCGATGGCGCGGCAATGCGCCTCCAGCTCGGCCAGTTTCTCCTTCAGCCACAGGCGCGTGGCCACCAGGATCTGGTCGTTGCGGCTGCGTCCGGTATGCACGCGGCGGCCGGCATCGCCCAGGCGCTCGGTCAGGCGCGCCTCGATCGCGGAATGGCCGTCCTCGTAACGCGCGTCCAGCACGAAGGCGCCGCTTTCGAAATCCGTGGCCAGCACATCCAGCTCGCGCAACAGCGCAGCCGCCTCGTCGCCACTGACCACGCCGATGTTGGCCAGCCCCTGCACGTGCGCCTTGCTGGCGGCGATGTCGTGCAGGAAGAACTCGCGATCGAGGATCACGTCGTCGCCGGCGGTGAACGCCATGATGCGCGCGT
>DZBX01000167.1 GCA_022730075.1 Rhodanobacter sp.
CATCCGCGCGACCGCTGAGGACGCAGAAGCGATTGATCTGGTCGGTATCGACTCGCGCGCCGTGTATACCGTTGCCACAGTGATCTCACTGACTCTGATCACTGTGGCCGCTGCTTTTATGTCCATGCGCGCCACTTTCACCCCGTACTCCGGAGCGACACAACTAATCTTCGCGTTTGAGACGGTGGTTATTGGTGGGCAAGGTTCGCTTTGGGGAACGCTGTTGGGAGGCATCGTCTTGGGCGTGGCGCAAAGCTTGGGGGCCGAGATCAACCCGATGGGCTTTCTCATCTCTGGACATGCAGTGTTCCTGGTCATCATGGTGCTAAAGGTCTATCGCGGTCATTTCCGCAATTTGCGATTGCGGACTATCGCTCCGACCCAATCCAGTGGAGCTACGGCATGAGTACTACCGTTCAAGATACTGAGGGAATTGCTGTTAAACGTTGGACCTCTCAGTCAATCGGCTTTTCGCTGCTGTTAGCCATTTTTGTTGTAGCACTCGCATTCGCCCCGCTAGTCTTGGGGGCAGAGGCCATCGACCGGCTCACGGTGCTGTTCGTCTATGTTCTGCTGGCCTGCATGTGGAACGCCTTAGCGGGGTATGGAGGACTAGTCTCGATTGGTCAACAGGCGTTTTTCGGCCTCGGTGCATATGCCCTTATTCGGCTATCGGCTACTGGTATGAACGTATACGTCGCGCTGGGTGTGTCGGTGGTGCTAGTTGGCCTCGTCGCCATTCCGTTAGGTCAGGTAATGCTGCGTCTACGCGGCGGCGAATTTGCCATCGGCATGTGGGTGCTCGCCGAACTGCTACGTCTGCTGGTGACCATTGACCCCATCACCCAGGGCGCAACTGGCACCTCTCTCATCGCGATCAACACCTACGCGCCTGATGCCCGTCGCGCTTTCACTTATTGGACAGCATTGGTACTGCTAGTCTTTTTTTTGACGATCTTGTTCTTCATGCTGCGCGGTCGCATTGGGGCCTCACTGCAAGCGATCCGCGACGACGAAACTGCTGCAGCCTCAATTGGCGTGGACGTGTTCCGCACCAAGAATGTGCTTTTCCTGCTCTCTGGCGCAGGTTGCGCGGCGGCCGGGGCGATATGGTTGGCCCAGTCCGTCACATTTCAGCCCGCAGCTTATTTCAGCCCACAATGGACTGCTTATATGTTGTTCATGACAATTGTGGGGGGGCTCGGGACGTTTGAAGGACCGGTAATCGGTGCTGTGCTGTTTTTCCTTGCCGAGACCTATTTCGGCTCCACAGGAGTTGCCTATCTCATCGGCCTCGGCGGGCTGGCGGTCGGATTCGCTTTGCTATTCCCCAAAGGCATCTGGGGTGCTATTGAAAGCCGCTTTCCCGTTCGCTTGATTCCGATCGGCTACCACCTTCAATTGCCAAGGCTGATGCCCCGAACCACGAACAAGCGGGAAGCTTAGTTGCTTCGGCGCATGCTCGCCTACAGTTTGTCGACGCAGTTGTTGCCTCAAGCAGGGACAACAAGCACCGAACCACGATTGTCAATCACACACAAGGGAGCACATGATGCAGGGTAAGACCATCGTCGTCACTGGAGCCGCCTCGGGCATCGGTGCCAAGACCGCCGCGCTGCTTGCGGCGCGTGGTGCCGACGTCGTGTCGGTGGACATCAACCGCCCGCCCGATCCTGTCGGACGTTTCATCCAGGTCGATCTGTCTGCCCGTGCGTCAATCGACCAACTGGTTGCCGCCTTGCCGGATGGCCTGAACGGCCTGGCGAATATCGCCGGTCTACCACCGACTCGACCACCTGAGATGGTGGTAGCGGTGAACCTAGTAGGCCTCAAGTATCTGACCACAAGCCTGATACCCAAACTGGCCGACGGCGCTGCGATCGTCAATCTGGCCTCCCTCGCCGGATTGGGCTGGGCCGACGCCAAGCCGGCGATCGACGCCAGCGCGGAACTGGACTTCGACGCGGTGTCGGCGTTCTGCAAGGCCCATGGCATCGAAGGGGCGCGCAGCTACTTCTTCTCGAAGGAGGCGCTGATTGTCTGGACCATGCAGAACCGCTGGACCTGGCGTGCTCGCGGCATCCGGATGAACGCGGTCAGCCCCGGACCGGTCGAGACACCGATCCTGAAGGATTTTCTCGAAACTCTGGGGGCGCGTGCCGAAGAAGACATGCGCACGATGGACCGTCCCGGCCGACCCGACGACATCGCACCGGTCGTCGCCTTCCTGCTCTCGGACGATTCCGGGTGGATTCGTGGCAGCAACATCCCGGTGGACGGCGGCATGTCTTCCAACGTGCTCTGCCAGATCCACGGGTTCTAGATCAACAGACAAGGAGACGCGATGAAAACGATTTCGATGCTGATCAACGGCCGCAAGACACCGGCCACCAGCGGCGCCACCTTCGAGCGCCGCAACCCGCTCGACGGCAGCATCGCCACGGTTGCGCCGGCAGCCACCCCGGCCGACGCGGTCGCGGCCGTCGAGGCTGCGGCGCAGGCCTTTCCCGCCTGGTCAGCGCTCGGTCCCGGCGCGCGCCGCGCCCTGCTGATGAAGGCCGCGCAGGCGCTCGAGGCCAAGGCCGACGCGTTCGCCGCCGCCATCCCCGCGGAAACCGGCGGCTCGGCACTGTGGGCCGGATTCAACGTGCATCTAGCCGCCGGAATGCTGCTCGAAGCCGCTGCGCTGACCACCCAGGTCGGCGGCGAAATCATCCCGTCCGACGTTCCCGGCAACCTGGCCATGGGCGTGCGCCAGCCGGCCGGCGTCGTGCTCGGCATGGCACCGTGGAACGCGCCGGTCATCCTCGGGGTGCGCGCCGTCGCCACGCCGCTGGCCTGCGGCAACACGGTGGTGCTGAAGGGCTCCGAGCTCTGCCCGGCGACCCACGGGCTGATCGTCGAGGCGCTGCAGGACGCTGGGCTGCCGCCGGGCGTAGTCAACTTCGTGACCAACGCGCCCGACGACGCCGCCGCCGTGGTCGAGGCGATGATCGCCCACCCCGCCGTCCGCCGGGTGAACTTCACCGGCTCGACGCGGGTCGGCAAGATCATCGCCTCGGTCTGTGCCCGCCATCTCAAGCCGGCCGTGCTCGAACTCGGCGGCAAGGCGCCGCTGCTGGTGCTGGCCGACGCCGACCTGGACGCCGCGGTGAACGGCGCGGCCTTCGGCGCCTTCGCCAATTCCGGGCAGATCTGCATGTCGACCGAGCGCATCATCGTCGACGCCGCGATCGCCGATGATTTCGTCGCCCGGCTGGTCGCCAAGGCCAAGGGCCTGCCACTGGGCGACCCGCGCAAGGGCCCGGTGGTTCTCGGCTCGGTGGTCGACATGAATACCGCCCAGCGCTGCAATGCTCTGATCGACGACGCCCTGGCGAAGGGTGCCAAGCTGCTCTGCGGCGGCAAGGCCGACAGCACGCTGATGCCGGCAACGCTGCTCGACCACGTCCGACCCGACATGGCGATCTACCGCGAGGAATCCTTCGGCCCGGTCAAGCCCATCGTCCGCGTCAACGGCGACGAGGAGGCCATAGCTTGCGCCAACGACAACGACTACGGCCTATCGGCCGCAGTGTTCAGCCGAGACACGGCGCGGGCGTTCAACGTCGCGCGCCGCATCGAGTCGGGCATCTGCCATGTCAACGGTCCGACGGTGCACGATGAGGCGCAGATGCCCTTCGGTGGCGTCAAGGGCAGCGGCTGGGGCCGCTTCGGTGGCAAGGCCGGCATCGACGCCTTCACCGAGCTGCGCTGGATCACTCTGCAGACCACGCCGCGACAGTATCCGTTCTGAAAGCGGGGGCGTGGCGCCCGCGTACCGGCCACCACGCCCCCGGTCAGGCCGTAACCAGAGCTAGTGGCGTCGTCGCATCGATTGCGCGTAGGTTGCTGGCGAACTACGTCGTCGGCCCTGCAAAATTCAAAATCCGTTTGTCCTTTTCCAGGGCCTGATGACACCAAGCTGGCCCCGGTGAGATCAAGTTCTCAGGCAAACGCCTGAGCGCAGTGGGGATCTGAGCGTGACGCGCATGCAATCTGCACAGCCCCAAGCCACTGCCGCAGCAGGCGCAAAAAAACCGGCCCCAGCCCCAGACGGACAATAGC
>DZBX01000168.1 GCA_022730075.1 Rhodanobacter sp.
CCAGCGCCAACACGCCCGCCGCCATCAGACCGGCGAGCACGTCGTCCGCCATCACGCCGAGGCCACCGTGCAGGCGGCGATCGGCCCAGCCCACCGGCCACGGTTTCCACACGTCGAACAGGCGGAACAAAGCGAAGCCCAGCGCCACGCCCCACCACGGTCCGGCCAGCACCGGCAGCAGCGCCAACCATTGCCCGACGAACTCGTCCCAGACGAAGGCGCCCGGATCGTGCAGACCAACGCGGCGCGCGGCGCGCCCGCAGGCCCACACGCCCAGCACGAAGGCCGCGGCCAGCACGAGCAGATAGGCCGGCAACGGCAGCAGGCGCAGGCCCAGCCACGGCAGCAGTGCAGCCAGCGACCCGACCGTGCCTGGCGCGCGCGGCACCAGACCGCTGCCGCAACCGCTGGCGATCCAGCCATCGACGTGCGACAGCAGCGCGCGGCGCTGCGCGGCATCCAGCCGCCCGCTCACGCGAAATGCTCGTAGCCGGCGCGCGTCGGCAGACAAGGCGCGCCCTGTGCGTCGAACACACGCACACCCGGCGCCGCGACCACGCGGCCGATCACCCGCGCGGCGATCCCGCTCGCGCGCAACGCCACCTGCGCGGCATCGAGGCGCGCGGGCGCCACGGTGAAGCACAGCTCGTAATCGTCGCCACCGGCCAGCGCCAGCCCGCGCGCCTGCGCCAGCGGCAGCGAAGCGCGCAAGTCCGCCGACAGCGGCAAAGCCTCCAGTTCGACTTCGGCGCCCACGCCACTGGCCGTGCAGACATGCTCCAGATCGGCCAGCAGGCCGTCGGAGATGTCGATGCAGGCGCTGGCCAGTCCACGCAGCGCCAGCCCCGCGGCGACGCGCGGCTGCGGGTAATCGAGACGCTGGCGCAGCGCCCGCTGCGCATCGGTTTGCGGCAGCACCTGCGCACCCGCCTGCCACAGCACCAGCGCGGCGGCGGCATCACCCAGCGTGCCGGTGACCAGCACGTGGTCGCCGGCACAGGCGCCACCGCGTGTCAGCGCCTGCCCCGGCGGCACTTGTCCCAGCGCGGTGACGGTGAGGCCCAGCGGCCCGCGCGTGGTGTCGCCACCGACCAGCGCCACGCCGTGCTGCGCGGCCAGCCGCGCCAAGCCGTCGGCGAGTGCCTCGACGAAGGCCGCATCAGCCTGCGGCAGACTCAGCGCCAGCAGCGCCCAGGCGGGTTCGGCACCCATCGCGGCCAGATCCGACAGGTTCACCGCCAGCGCCTTCCAGCCGATCGCTTGCGGCACGGTGGCGGCCGGGAAATGCACGCCGGCGTTGAGCGTGTCGGTGCAGGCGACCAGTTGCATGCCGGGCGCGGGTTGCAGCAGTGCGGCGTCGTCACCGATGCCCAGCCGCACGTCGTCGCGCGCGTGGCGGCTGCGTGCGCGAATGGCTGCGATCAGATCGAACTCGGCCATGTCGCACAGCTACAGCCGCGCGGCACCGTATTCGGGCACGCGCCATTGCGCGGCCAGACGGTCGAGCACGCCGTTGACGTAGCTGTGGCCGTGCTCGGCACCGAAGCGCTTGGTCACCTCGATGGCCTCGTTCAACACCACGCGGTAAGGCACGTCGATGCGGTAGCGCAGCTCGTAGGCGGCCAGGCGCAGCACGCCGCGCTCGATCGGATCGACCTGCGCGACCGTGCGATCCAGAAACGGCAGCAGCCCGGCGTCGAGTTCATCGACATGCTGCGCGACACCGCGCAGCAAGTTTTCGAAATATTCGAGATCGGCCACTTCCATGTCCTGCTCGTGGCGAAACTGCTCGATCACGGCCTCGATGGGCGTGCCCGCAACCTGCCATGCGTACAGTGCCTGCAAGGCGCGGCGTCGCGCACGCCCGCGTGCGGCAAGGTCCACGCCATGCACCACGCCAGTCCTTCCGCGCGGGCTGCGCACGCCACTCATGCGCCCAACCTGGCATAGAGGTCGATCAACTCGATCGCGGCCAGCGCGGCATCGGCACCCTTGTTGCCGGCCTTGGTGCCTGCGCGCTCGATGGCCTGCTCGATGCTCTCGGTGGTGAGCACGCCAAACACCACCGGCACCGTGCCCGCCTGCGCGGCCTGCGCCACGCCGTTGGCGGCGGCGCCGGCGACGTACTCGAAATGCGCGGTGGCGCCGCGGATCACGCAGCCCAGCGCGATCACCGCCGCATGCTTGCGTCCCGCGACCAGCCGCGCGGCCACCGGCCCCAGCTCGAACGCACCGGGCACGCGCACCAGGTCGATGGCATCGTCGCTGAGGCCGTGGCGCAGCAGCATGTCGCGCGCGCCCGCGACCAGCGCATCGACGATATGCCCGTTGAAACGCGAAGCGACCAGCGCGATGCGCCCGCGCGGCGTGGCGAACGTGCCTTCGATCACATGCATGGCGGAATCCTCGGAAAAGCGCGCCAGTGTAAGGGCTGGCGCACCGTGCGCCAAAACCGCCGTCGCGGCGGCGTACGCGCCACCTGCGGCAAGTCAGCCGCTATGCTTGGATTTTCCGCATTCGATGCACGATGGATACACTCGACGATCGCGCCGCCGCGCGCCTGCGCTGGACGCGCGACATGCTGCACGAACCCTTGCTGCGCCTCGCGCCGGCCTCCGGCGATGCCAGCTTTCGCAGTTACTGGCGCGGCACGCGCGGCACTGGCCGCAGCGTGATCGTGATGGACGCCCCGCCCGCGCACGAGGACATCCGCCCCTGGCTGGATATCGCCGCACGCCTGCGCGCCACCGGTCTGGTCGCGCCCGAGGTCTATGCCAGCGACGCCACCCTGGGCTTCATCGCCATGCAGGATCTGGGCAGCGCCACGGTTCTGCCGCTGCTGGCATCCGACGCGGTCGATGCGCTGTACGCGCGCGCGCTGGACGCGCTGCTGATCATGCAGCGCAAGGTGGACGGCAGCGGCCTGCCGCTTTACGACGCGCCGCGCCTGATCGCCGAGATGGAGCTGCTGCCGACGTGGTTTCTCGAGCGCCACCTCGGCATGCAACTGGCCTGCGCCGACTGGGACGCGCTGGAGCTGGCCATGCGCCGGCTGTGCAACAGCGCGCTGGCGCAACCGCGCGTGTTCGTGCACCGCGATTACCACAGCCGCAACCTGCTGGCCCTGCCCGATGGCGGCATCGGCATCATCGACTTCCAGGACGCCGTGCGCGGCGCGCTCACCTACGACCTGGTTTCCCTGCTGAAGGACTGCTACATCGCCTGGCCCGCCGCGCAGGTGCGCCGCTGGGCGCTGGATTACCGCACGCGCGCCGTCGGCGCCGGGCTGTGGCCGGCCGCGCGCGACGAAGCGGATTTCCTGCGCGCCTTCGACTTGATGGGTCTGCAGCGCCACCTCAAGGTGCTGGGCATCTTCTGTCGCCTGTACTACCGCGATGGCAAGGCGCAATACCTCGCCGACCTGCCGCGCGTGCTGGGCTACGCGCTGGAGGCCGCGCGCGCCGACCCCGACTTCGCCGACCTGGCCGCGCTGCTGCAACGCGCGACGGCCGGGCGCGACCTGACCCTGCCGCGCGCATGAGGGCGCTGATCCTCGCGGCCGGTCGCGGCGCGCGCATGCGCCCGCTCAGCGACACGACGCCCAAACCCCTGCTGCCGTTGGCCGGCAAACCGCTGATCGGCTACCACCTCGAACGTCTGGCCGCCGCCGGCGTGCGCTACGTGGTGATCAACACCGCGCGCCTTGGCGAGCAGTTTCCCGAAGCGCTGGGCGACGGCGCGCGCTGGGGCCTGCGCATCCGCTACAGCTACGAAGGCGAGACGCCGCTGGAAACCGGCGGCGGCATGCTGCGCGCGCTGGCGCTGCTGGGCAGCGCCGAACCCTTCATCGCCGTCAGCGCCGATCTCTACACCGACTACGACTTCGCCACGTTGCCCGCCGAGCCCGCGGGCCTGGCGCACCTGGTGATGGTGGACAACCCGCCGTACCACGCCGACGGCGACTTCGCACTGCACGACGGCCTGCTGCATGAGGACGGTGCGCCACGGCTGACCTTCGCCAACATCGGCGTGTACCGGCCGCAATTGTTCGAGCACTGGCGCGAAGTGCTGGGCGACGCACC
>DZBX01000042.1:0-14326 GCA_022730075.1 Rhodanobacter sp.
TGGTGCCCAAGAGAGGACTCGAACCTCCACGGTTTTACCCGCTAGTACCTGAAACTAGTGCGTCTACCAATTCCGCCACCTGGGCAGGTGCCACGCAGCGTTGCTGCGCGAGCCGCGTAATCTAGGCGGGCACTGGCGTTTTGTCAACGCGATGCTTGCAATTGCGCAGGGGCTGCGTGAGGCTCGCGGCCATGACCAAAAACCTCTCAGGCAAGAAGGGCGCGCGCAGTCCTGCGGCGAAGTCCCGCAAAACAGGCAAGTCCAAGTCCCAGACTCCATTTCACGATCCGCAGGCGGCGCGCGAGGCCGCGCGCTATGAACATCCGATCCCCAGCCGCGAGGCGATTCTCGCGTTGCTGGAATCGCACGCCGCGCCCATGCTGCAGTCCGCGCTCGCCGATGCGCTGGGTTTGCTCGAGGACAGCCAGCGCGAGGCGCTGGGCAAGCGCCTCGCGGCGATGCTGCGCGATGGCCAGTTGCTGCAGAACCGACGCAGCGGTTACGCGCCCGCGCAAAAGCTCGATCTGATCGCCGGGCAGGTGATCGCCAACGCCGAGGGTTTCGGCTTTCTGCGCGCCGATGCCGGTGGCGATGACCTGTATCTGGCACCGGTGGAGATGCGCAAGGTGCTGCACGGCGATCGCGTGCTGGCCAGCGTGGTCGGTGTGGACAAACGCGGACGCCGGCAAGGTGCCATCGTCGAGGTGCTGGAGCGGCGTAGTCCGCGTCTGGTCGGGCGCATCGCGCGCGCGCGCGGCATCGCCACGGTGGTGCCGGATGACAAGCGCCTGCACCAACCGGTGCTGATCGCCGCGGGGCAGGACATGGGCGCGGGCGACGGCCAGATCGTGGTCGCCGAGATCACCGATCCGCCGGATGGAACGCACGGACCGATCGGGCGTGTGGTCGAGCTGCTCGGCGCGAAGCTCAATGCCTCGCTGATCGTGCGCATGGCCATCGCCGCGCACGATCTGCCGCAGCACTGGTCGGCGGAAGTCAGCGCCGCCGCAGCGGCAACCGAGTTGCAGGTCAATGTGGCGGAGCACGTCGGCCGCGCCGACCTGCGCGCGCTGCCCTTTGTCACCATTGATGGCGAAGACGCGCGCGATTTCGACGATGCCGTGCACGCCGTACCGCTGCGTGAAGGCGGTTTCCGGCTGTGGGTGGCGATCGCCGATGTCGCGCATTACGTACCGATCGGCAGCGCGCTGGACCGCGAGGCCGAGGCGCGCGGCACCTCGGTGTATTTCCCCGGCTTCGTGGTGCCGATGCTGCCCGAGGTGCTGTCCAACGGTATCTGTTCGCTCAAGCCCGAGGTCGAGCGCCTGGCACTGGTGTGCGAGATGCGTGTCGATGCCGATGGTGGCGTAAGCCGTGCGCGATTCGAGCACGCCATCATTCGTTCACACGCCCGCCTGACCTACACGCAGGTGTGGCAGGCGCTGAGCGATGCCACCGGCGCACGTCAGGCATTGGGTGCGCTGTGGCCGGCCATCGCCGATCTGCATGCGCTGTACCGCGTGCTGGCGCAGGCGCGCGGCGCGCGCGGCGCGATCGAGTTCGACAGCCCGGAAATGCAATTTCGCCTCGATGCCAAAGGCGAAGTGCAGGCCATGGGGGCCTACGAGCGCAACGATGCGCACCGCCTGATCGAGGAATGCATGATCGCCGCCAATGTGCAGGCGGCGCGGTTCCTGGAACGGCAGCGCGTGCCGGCGCTGTACCGCGTGCACGACAAGCCACCGGCGGAAAAATACGCCGACTTGCTGGAGTTCCTGCGCGAGTTCAAGTTGCGCCTGCCGGCATGGGATGCGGTAACGCCCAAGGATTTCGCGCACCTGCTGCTGCGTGTGCGTGAGCGGCCCGAGGCGCTGCTGCTGCAGTCGGTGCTGCTGCGCTCGCAAAGCCTCGCGGTGTACAAGGCCGCCAACGCCGGACATTTTGGCCTGGCGCTGGATGCCTATACGCATTTCACCTCGCCGATCCGGCGCTATCCCGATCTGCTCGTGCACCGCGCCATCGGCCACGCACTCAAGCAGGGGCAGCGTGGCGAATACGCCTACAGCAGCGAGGCCATGACCACGCTGGCGCAGCATTGCTCGCGCCGCGAGCGCGTAGCCGACGAGGCCGAGCGCGAGGTCGATGAACGCTATCAATGCGCTTTCATGGAACGCCACGTCGGTGCGCGCTATGCAGGCGTCATCACCGGGGTGACCTCGTTCGGCTTGTTCGTGGAGATGGTCGAGACGCGCATCAGTGGTCTGGTGCATGTGACCCAGCTGCCTGCCGATTTCTATCACTTCGAGGCGCAGCGGCGGCTGCTGCAGGGTGAGCGCAGCAAGCGCAGTTATCGCCTCGGCGATCGCGTGCAGGTCCAGGTGCTGCGCGCCAGCCTCGAGGATCGCAAGATCGATCTGCGGCTGGTGGAAGGGCGCGATTGATGCGATTGATGCAGGCAGAATGGATCGTCGGCATCAATCCGGTCGAGGCCGCGCTGGCTGAAGGCGCCGCGCGTGTGCGCGAGCTGTGGCTGGAGCGCGATGCGCACAACCCGCGTCTGCTGGCGCTGGCGCAGCAGGCGCAGCAACTGGGCATCGCCGTGCAGACACGCCCGCGCGCGGCGCTGGAACGCATCGCCGCCGGCGCACGCCACCAGGGTATTGCCGCGCACTGCGTTGCCGCGCCGGTGCTGGATGAAACCGCGCTGCCCGAACTGATCGCGGCGGCCGGGCACAACACGCTGCTGCTGGTGCTGGATGGGGTGACCGATCCGCACAATCTCGGCGCGTGCCTGCGTTCGGCAGCGGCGGCTGGAGCGCAGGCGGTGATCGTGCCGCGCGACCGCGCCGCCGCACTCAGCCCGGTGGTGCGCCGCGCCGCGGCCGGCGGCGCCGAGCACGTGCCGCTGCTGCAGGTGACCAACCTCGCGCGCAGCCTGCGTGGCCTGAAGGAGGCCGGCGTGTGGCTGGTCGGTCTGGATGGCGCCGATGACGTCGTGCAAACGCTGTACGCGCTGGATCTGCGCGGTCCGCTGGCACTGGTACTGGGCGCGGAAGGTGAGGGCATGCGCCGCCTGACCCGCGAAGCGTGCGATCATCTGGCACGCATTCCCATGGCCGGCGCCATGCAGAGTCTGAATGTCTCCGTGGCCACCGGTATTGCCTTGTTCGAGGCGCTGCGGCAACGCAGCGCGGGAGCCAAGTCATGACACTGCAATGGTTCGACTACGTGGGCTTTTTCGGCGCGGCGCTGATCGTGCTGGCCTACTTCCTGGTGCAGGCCGGGCGCCTGCGCGGCGACGGTTACGGCAATCAGGTACTCAACGCGCTGGGCGCGCTGGGCGTGATCGTGTCGCTGGTGCTGGGCACGTTCAATTGGCCGGCGTTCGTGCTGGAGCTGGCGTGGCTGCTGATCAGCCTGTACGGCATTGCCTGGGGCGCGCGCCGCCGGCGGCGTTCGCGCATGTTTCGTTGACTGACACGCTCAGGCATCGCGGTCGAGCGTGGCCAGCCAATCCTCATCCGAGCCTTCGTTGACGCCCTCGAACAGCCACGTCGACAGATAGCGCTCGCCGGTGTCGGGCAGCATGGCCAGAATCACGCTGCCAGACTGCGCCTCGCGCGCGACCTGCAGCGCTGCGGCGAACGTGCCGCCAGATGAAAGTCCGACGAAGATGCCTTCCTGCTGCGCCAAGGCGCGGGCCTGCTCGCGGGCTTCGTCTTCGGTGACGGTGAGGATGCGCTGCGCGATGCCGCGATCGAGCACGCCGGGCACGAAATCCGGCGTCCAGCCCTGGATCTTGTGTGGATGCCATGCCTCACCCTTGAGCAGTGCCGCGGTCGCCGGTTCGGCTGCCATGATCTCGACCTCGGGCCGCGCCAGTTTCAGCATCTGGCCCACGCCGGTGAGCGTGCCGCCGGTGCCCCAGCCGGTGACGAAGCAATCCAGGCGCCGTCCGGCGAAATCGGACAGGATCTCGGCCGCCGTGGTGTTGCGGTGCCAGGCGGGATTGGCGGGATTCTCGAACTGGCGCGCGAGAAACGCGCCGTGCCGCGTGGCGAAGTCCTCAGCGCGACGCACCATGCCGGTGCCGCGCTCGGCGGCCGGGGTGAGGATCACCTTGGCGCCGTAAGCGCGCATCAGCTTGCGGCGCTCGACCGAGAAGGTCTCGGTCATGAACGCCACGAACGGATAACCGCGCGCGGCGCACACCATGGCCAGCGCGATGCCAGTGTTGCCCGAGGTGGCTTCGACCACCATCTGGCCCGGTTGCAGCGCGCCGCTGCGTTCCGCGTCGAGGATCACGGCCAGCGCCAGACGGTCCTTGACCGAGCCGCCTGGGTTGAACGATTCGACCTTGACGTAGATGTCCACGCCCGCGGGCGCGAGACGATTGATGCGCACGACAGGCGTGCGTCCGATGGCATCGGTGATGCTGTGCAGGATCATGTGGCCTCCGCGGTGTAGGCGGGAAACGGGCAAACCGGGCGAATGTTCAGTGCGTGCGCAGGCGTGCGCTACATCGCGGCTGGGGATTGCGGAGATCGAGCGACAGATTCACGCGGTGCAGCTTACGCTGCTTGTCGCGCGGTGGCAAGCAATGGACGTCTAAACGTCCGCGCGCGCAAGGCGCTCAATCCTTGCGTTGACGCTCGGGGTCGACGGCGCCGGTCGCGGTCATGTCGGCTTTTTTGCGCGGTTCTTCCAGAGGGGTGCCGTTGACCAGGAACCAGACGTTCTCGGCGATGTTGGTGGCGTGGTCGCCGATGCGCTCGATGTTCTTGGCCATGAACAGCACGTGCGTGGATGGAGTGATGTTGCGCGAATCCTCCATCATGTAGGTCAGCAGCTCGCGGAACAGGGACGTGTAAAGCGCATCCAGCTCGACATCGCGCTCCCAGACTTCGCGCGCCAGTTCCGCGTTGCCATCGCGGTAGGCGATCAGCACATCGCGTACCAGCTCGATCGCGGTTTCGGCCAGGGTGGGCAGGTTGGCCGCCGGCGGGATCGGCGCGCTGAGATTGAGCGCGATGGTGCGCTTGGCGACATTGGCGGCGTAATCGCCGATGCGCTCGATGTCCGCGGCGATGCGCAGCGCGGCCATGACCTCGCGCAGATCGCGTGCCATCGGTTGGCGCCGCGCCAGCAACAGCAGCACGTCGTGACTGACCGAAGCTTCGAGCAGGTCGATGGCCTCGTCGTTGAGGATCACGCGCTCGGCGGCGCGGCTGTCGCGGCGTTCGAGCACATCCATCGCGCCCTCGATCTGCGCGACGGCGATCTGGCCCATGCGCGCCAGTTCGCCCTTGAGGCGCGAGAGTTCCTCGTCGTAGCTGTGCAGGATGTGTTCGTTGCTGGTGGGCATGGCCTCAACCTCGTGTCGGTGGCGCCGGGCGCCGAGATGCAAATCAGCCGAAGCGGCCGGTGATGTAGTCCTCGGTCTGCTTCTTTTCGGGTTTGGTGAAGATCTTTTCGGTGTCGCCGAACTCGATCAGCTCGCCCATGTACATGAACGCGGTCTTGTCGGAGACGCGCGCGGCCTGCTGCATGTTGTGCGTGACGATCACCACGGTGTAGTCGGTTTTGAGTTCCTCGATCATCTCCTCGACCTTGGCCGTGGAGATGGGGTCGAGCGCGGAGCAGGGCTCGTCCAGCAAAACGATTTCCGGTTTGATCGCGACGGCGCGCGCGATGCACAGGCGCTGCTGCTGGCCGCCGGACAGACTGGTGCCGGTCTGCTGCAGCTTGTCCTTGACCTCATCCCAGAGCGCAGCCTGGCGCAGGCAGCCCTCGACGCGCGCCTGCATTTCGGCCTTGGACAGTTTCTCGTACAGGCGAATGCCGAAAGCGATGTTTTCGAAGATCGACATCGGGAACGGTGTCGGCTTCTGGAACACCATGCCGATCTTGGCGCGGATCAGTGCCACGTCCTTGCGCGAGCTCAGGATATCCTCGCCATCGACAATGACCTGTCCGCGCGCGCGCTGCTCGGGGTAGATCTCGAACATGCGATTGAAGGTGCGCAGGAGGGTCGATTTGCCGCAACCGGAGGGCCCGATGAACGCCGTGACCTGGTGCTCGGGGATGCGGATGGAGACATTCCTGATGGCCTGGAATTGCCCGTAGAAGAAATCCAGCGCACGCACATCGAGCTTGGTATTCACTGTCGTTACGCTGCTCGCCGGCGCCGATGCGCTGGCAGCGGGCGGATTTTGCGGAATGGCGGACATCGGGGATGGCTCCGGTAGACGTGTGCCGCAGGTTCAGGCGCCGCGGCCGCGGCGCACGATCAGGCGCGCGACGAGGCTCAACAACAAAATGAAGGCTACCGCCACGAACGCCCCGGCCCATGCCAGTTGCTGCCAGTTGGTATACGGACTCATCGCGAACTGGAAGATCACCATTGGCAGGTTGGCGATGGGATGGTCAAGGCTGGTGCTCCAGAACTGGTTGTTGAGCGCCGTGAACAGCAGTGGCGCGGTTTCACCACTGATGCGCGCAATACCCAGCAGCACACCAGTGAGTATGCCCGAGGCCGAGGCACGCCAGGTGATGCGCGTCACCAGCTTCCAGTAGGGCGTGCCCAGCGCGATCGCCGCTTCGCGCAGTGAGCCTGGCACCAGGCGCAGCATCTCGTCGGTGGTGCGCACCACCACCGGAATCAGGATCAGGGCGAGCGCGACGCCACCCGAATAGGCCGAGAAGTGGCCGCTGGGGTCGACGATGATGGCGTAGGCGAACAGGCCGATGACGATCGATGGCGCGCTGAGCAGGATGTCGTTGAGAAAACGCACCATGGCGCCCAGCTTGCGCCGCGCGGCGAACTCGGCCAGCCAGGTGCCGGCCAGCACGCCCACCGGCGCGCCGATCGCCACCGCCATGCCCAGCAGAATCAGGCTGCCGACGAACGCGTTGCGCAGGCCGCCCCCACTGGACCCCGGTGCCGGGGTGTCCTGGGTGAACAAGGCCCAGTTCACCGAGCTGGCGCCATAACGCAGCGTGGTCCACAGGATCCAGATCAGCCAGAACACACCGAAGATCGTGGCCAGCACGGCGACGCCGAGGTTGAACAGGTTGACCAGCTTGCGGCGTTGATAGCGCGAGATCATGCCTTGCGCCCCTCCATGCGATCCAGGCGCAGCAGCAGCAGCTTGGCCAGCACCAGCACGATGAAGGTGATGACGAACAGGATCAGGCCCAGCGCCAGCAGCGCGGACTTGTACAGGTGCGTGGTGGCTTCGGTGAATTCGTTGGCGATCACCGAAGCGATGGAACTGCCCGGCATCAGCAGGCTGGCGCTGAGGTTGTTGGCGTTGCCGATGATGAAGGTCACCGCCATGGTTTCACCCAACGCGCGGCCGAGGCCCAGAAAGATGCCGCCGGTCACGGCAGTGCGTGTGTACGGCAGGATCACCTTGCGCGCCACTTCCCATTTGGTCGCGCCCATGGCGTAGGCGGACTCCTTGAGCGGCGCCGGGGTGATCAGGAACACGTCGCGCATGATCGCTGCGATGAACGGGATGATCATGATGCCCAGCACGATGCCGGCACTGAGCATGCCGATGCCCATCGGCGGCCCCTGGAACAGCAAGCCGATGCCGGGGAGCGCGCCCAGGTGATCATTGATCCAGGGCTCGAAGTTGCTGAACCACGGCGCGAACACCAGCAAGCCCCACATGCCGTAAATGATGCTGGGAATGGCCGCCAGCAGTTCGATGGCGGCAGAAACCGGATTGCGCAGCCAGCGCGGCGCCATTTCGGAAATGAACAGGGCGATGCCGAAACTGACGGGCACCGCGATGACCAGAGCGATCGCCGAGCTGATCAGCGTGCCCACGATGAACACCAGCGCGCCGAAGTGCTCGCTGACTGGATTCCACGAGGTGCTGACGAGAAATCTCCAGCCGAAATGGTGCAGGGCCTCCCAGCCCTCGCGCCACAGCGCGATGAGAATCCCGAGCAGCGAGATGGCGACGAGCATCGCCACCGCCGCACTCAAATTGCGGAACAAAAAATCCGCCGAGATGCGCGCACGCGGCCCGGCGGAGTTTTTATCCGCGGTGGCGGCGATGGGTTGGGCATCGCGCGCCGCCTCGGAGGCTTTCATCTCAATACACCCTGTGATGATCCAAAATCAGATTCCGAGATTCTGCTTCCAATAAGCCTTGATCGCATCCACCGTGCTCGGGGGCAGCGGGCCAAAGGCGATGGATCTTGCCATGGACTGGCCTTTCTCGAAGCCCCAGTCGAAGAACCGGGTGACCGCCTCGTTGGTGGCCTTGGGTGCGTCCTTGCGCAGGATCTGCCAGGTGCAGCCGGAGATCGGCCAGGTTCCCGGGCCGGGCTGGTCGGTCAGGATCACGTAGAAATCCTTGGCCTTGGTGAAATCCACATGTGCGGCGGCATCCTGGAAGCCCTGCAGACTGGGGCTGACCAGCTTGCCGTCGCGGTTGTACATGCGCGCGTAGTCCAGTTTGCTCTCCAGGATATAGGCGTACTCGACGTAGCCGATGGAACCCCTGATGCGCTGCACGTACGAGGCGACGCCCTCGTTGCCCTTGCCGCCCACGCCGACCGGCCAGGCGATCGAGGTATTGGCGCCGACCTTCGCCTTCCACTCCGGGCTGATCTTGGACAGGTAGTCCGCGAACGTGAAGGTCGTGCCCGAGCCATCCGAGCGGTGCACCACGGTGATCGCCATGTCCGGCAATTTCAGGCCGGGGTTGAGCTTGGCGATCGCAGGGTCGTTCCACTGCTTGATCTTGCCGAGGTAGATATCAGCCACCACCGGGCCGGAGAGGATCAGCTCACCGGCCTTGATGCCGGGCAAGTTGTACACCAGATCCTCGCCCGCGATGGCGGTGGGGAACTGGATCAGGCCGTTCTTGGTCAGTTCTTCCGGGGTCAGCGGCATATCGCTGGCACCAAAGGCCACGGTGCCGGCCTTGATCTGGGCGATGCCACCGCCCGAACCAATCGCCTGATAGTTGACCTGGATACCGGTTTCCTTGGCGTAGACCACCGACCATTTTGCTACCAGTGGATAAACCCACGTACTACCCGCGCCGGTAATCTGCGCGGCGTTGGCGCCGAGGCTGAATACCGACGCCACGGCCAGTACGGCCAAGCGTGATTTGAGTGATTTGAACACTGGGATTCCCTCGAATTTGACAGGGCGCAGCCCGCCCACAGCCTTTATAGGCTGACCATGTTGCATGTTCGTGACAGCACTCCACCTCGCCTTGTGGGTGCGCCCGAAACACCGGATATCCGGCCGCGGATTGCGGACAAACCCAAACCGTTGCGGCCAAGCCGGCTCCATTCGTCGCGAACGGCATTGCATGGCGGCATTTTGACACCTGCACATCCTGCTTCGCTGCACCCAGATGCCGGGGCGGTCTCCGGCAAACCGCTCATGTCACGGCGCCCTGCTGCAGACTCTGCCAGCGCTCGACGATGGTGCAGAACAGCTCGGCGGTGCGTTCGGCGTCGTACACCGCCGAATGCGCCTGGGCCGCGTCCCAGTCGATGCCGGCGGCCTGCAGCGCGCGTGCCAGCACGGTCTGGCCGTAGGCGAGCCCGGCCAGACTGACGGTGTCGAAGCAGCTGAAGGGATGGAACGGATTGCGCTTGTACGCGCAACGCGCGATCGCGGCGTTGAGAAAGCCCAGATCGAATCCCGCGTTGTGTCCGACCAGGATGGCGCGCTGGCAACCTGATTCACGAACTGCCTGGCGTATCGGAGCGAACACATGCTCGAGTGCTTCGGCCTCGGGACGTGCCGCGCGCAGCGGATGGTCCGGCTTGATGCCGTTGACTTCCATTGATTTCGGATCGAGCAAAGCGCCGGCGAAGGGTTCGACCTGGGTGCTGACCGTGCGCACCGGCCGCAAACGGCCCTCGGCGTCCATCTGCAGCAATACGGCGGCAATTTCGAGCAGGGCATGACGTCGCGACTCGAAGCCGCCGGTTTCGACATCGACGATGACGGGTAGGAATCCGCGGAAGCGTCGCGCGATCGGCGTGGTCTCGGGCATCCGTGCAGCTTATCAGGCGCGCGCGGCGCGGCCTGACCGGCGCGTCGCTGAGCCGTTGTCTTATGGGTGTCATCCAACGCGTGCAGAATGGTGATCGACTAACGAAAAGTTTACTTTTTCGCAAGTTTGGCTCAAGCTGCCGCAGTTCAGTCCATTCATTTCCAACACGGAGACGTAACTCATGCGTAAACATCTGCTTGCCGTGGCCGTGACGGCCACGCTGGTTGGCGCCAGTTTCGCCGCGCACGCCGATGCGCTCAGCGATCTCTTCACCCAGGGCCATGTCGACGGCCAGCTGCGCGCCTATTACTTCACGCGTTCCTACGACACCTCCGCGGTGCCGGATGCCAGCGCGTTCTCCGGCGCGGCGTTGATCAACATGACCAGCGGCAGCCTCAACGGCTTCAGCCTGGGCGCGTCATTCGTGACCGCCAACTCGTTCGGCACGCAAAACGACAACCCGGCCAGGATCGACAGCACCTTGATGGGCATCAACGACTCGGTCAGCGCGCTCGGTCAGGCCTACGTGCAGTACAAGAACGAGTGGATGATGCTGCGCGGCGGCTACCAGTACCTCAATACGCCGTGGATGGGGCAGAGCGATTCGCGCGTGATCCCGGCCTCGTACAACGCCGTGTCGGCGGTGTTCAAGCCGGCCAAGGGCTGGGATGTGTACGCCCTGCGCAGCTTCGACTGGAAGAGCCGCACCTCGGGCGGCTACTACGCCGACAACCTGTATTACCCGGCCACGTTCAACGGCGATGCGATGTACGGCGGCTTGGGCGGCCTGCCGGCCACGGCGCATCAGTCCAACGGCGCCTGGGCGCTGGGCACCAGTTATGGCGTGGACGGCTTCAAGGGCCAAGCCTGGTACTACAACTTCCTCGATTTCGCGCGCATGGGCTATCTGGAAGGCAGCTATACCTTCAAGACCGGCACCGGCTTCGACCCCTTCGTCGGCGCTCAGTACGTGGATGAGTCCGGCAGCGGCAACAACTTCCTCGTGACCAATCACACCGCGCTGTTCGGCGTGGCGGGCAGCCGCGTCAAGAGCAAGGTGTGGGGCGTCACTGGTGGCGTGATCATCCCGCACGGACGCATCGACCTGGGTTACAACAAGGTCGGCAGCGAGTCCGGCGCGGTCGGTGGCGGCGCGATCATCTCGCCCTACACCGCGGCCTACGCCACCGATCCGCTGTATACCACCTCGATGATCCGCGGTCTGGTCGAAATGGGTCCGGGCCACGCGTGGAAGGCCAAGGTCACCTACAACGTGCTGCAGAACTTCCAGGTGATCGCGGCCTACGCCAAGTACACCACCCAGTATCGCGGCAACAGCCACGACGTGTATCTGGACCTGATCTACAACCTGGATGGTTACCTCAAGGGCTTGACCTTGCGCAACCGCTGGGAGCGCTCGTCCGGCGGCTGGAACCTCAACCCGGGCAACAAGCCGTTCACCTACAACCGCGTGATGATCAGCTACGCGTTCTGATCGCGCCCTCGTACCGTGCAACACGACGGCGGGCTTCGGTCCGCCGTTTTTTCATGGGTTTTCGCCAGGGGATTTGTCGGGCCACAGGCACAGATCGCGCAGCACGCAGTGCGCGCAGTCGGGCTTGCGCGCCTTGCACACATAACGGCCGTGCAGGATCAGCCAGTGGTGCGCGTGCTGGCGATACGCGGCAGGCACACGCGCCAGCAATCCGGCCTCGACCACCTTGACGTCCTTGCCCGGCGCCAGCCCGGTGCGATTGGCGACGCGGAAGATATGCGTATCCACGGCGATGGTGGGTTCGCCGAAGGCGACATTGAGCACCACATTGGCGGTCTTGCGGCCGACCCCGGGCAATGCTTCGAGCGCCGCACGCGTGTTCGGCACCGTGCCGTCGTGACGCTCCAGCAGCAGTCGGCACAGGGCAATCACATTGCGCGCCTTGGTGCGGAACAGGCCCAGACTGCCGATGATCCGCGCCAGCTCGGATTCACCCAATGCCAGCACCGCCGCTGGCGTCGGCGCCCGCGCGAACAGCACGCGCGTCACCTTGTTGACGCCGACATCGGTGGCCTGCGCAGACAGCACGACCGCCACCAGCAACTGGAAATCGCTGGCATGAATCAGCTCGGTGCGTGGTTCCGGATCGAGCGCAGCAAGACGCCCGAACAGCGTCGCGATGGCGGCGCGGGTCAGCAGGCGATCGCGTGCGCGGCGGTCGGATGCGGATTTGCGCGCCGTGCGCCTACTGGCGGAAGCTGCGCGCTTGGCGCATGGTGGACTGGCGGACGGCATCGCGCAAGATTATCAGGCGCAACCGGCGCGGCGCGGAGCGACGATCAGAGCCCCAGCCCCAGCATGCTGCCCAATGCCAGCGCAGCGCTGCCCAGCAGCAGACCGATGCCGCTGGCTGCCAGCACGTCGCTGGGATAGTGCAGCCCGAGCACGATGCGCGAGGCCGCCACCAGCAAGGTGAAGACCAGCAGCAGCGGGATCAGCATCGGGAACCAGGCGCAGGCGATCAGGCTGAAGCTGACCGCCTGCAGCGTATGCCCCGATGGAAAGCTGAATTCGTCCAGCGGCGGCACGTGCGCGACGATGCCGTCGACGCTGCGAAACGGTCGTGGCCGCTGCGTCCAGCGTTTGAGCAAGTAGTACAGCGCCAGCGCCAACAGGCCGGTGGCCGCCATCTCGATGGTGGCGCGCAGCCCGCGTTCGCCGCCGAAGATGCTCAACGCCGCCATCAGCGTGTACCAGAACACACCGTCGCCGAGACGGCTGACGAAGCGGAAAAAGCTGCCCACCACACGCTGCGCGCCCCAGCGGTTGGCGCGCAGACACACGCGCATCCCCAATGAGGGATGAAGCGGATCAAGCGGTCGCGGGTTGGTCATGGTGGACCTCGTGCGCAAGTGCGGCGAGCAGGGTTTCGAAGTCGATCATGATCGCTTCCGGGCTCAGCGTTTGCATGCTGGCGCGCGCGGCAGCGCCCAAACGTGCGCGCAGGGCCGCGTCGTGACCCAGCTGGAATGCCGCCTCGATGAAGGCGTCCTGCGCCGCCGCCGCCACGCACAGGCCATTCACGCCATCGCGCAGGTGTTCATGCGCCGCGGCATGGTCATACGCCAGCACGGCCAGGCCGCTGGCCATGGCCTCCAGCACGACGTTGCCGAAGGTTTCGCTGAGACTCGGGAACAGGAACGCATCGGCGCTGGCATAGTGCCGCGCCAGTGCTTCGCCACGTTGCACGCCGGCAAAGATGTATTCGGGATGCGCGGCGGCCAGCGCGGCACGCTGCGGACCTTCGCCCACCCAGACGTAGCGCGCCCTGGGATTGCGCGCCGCGAACGCCTGGAACGCCTGCACCGCAAGCGCGAGGTTCTTTTCCGGCGCCATGCGCCCCACATAAATCGCCACCGGCGTGTCCGCGGCGACGCCCCACTGCGCGCGCAGCGCGTCATCGCGGTGCACGGGGCTGAACAGACGTGTATCCACGGTGCGTCGCAGCAGCCGCGCATTGCTCAGGCCCAGCGACAGCAATTCCTGCTGCAAGGCCATGGTCGGCACCAGCACGGCTTGCGCGCGGCGATGGAAACGCTTCAGCCAGGCACGTGCCAGCGGTTCCAGCGCGGCCGACACGTAATGCGCCATGTAGTGGTCGAAGCGCGTATGAAAACCCGTGGCCACGGCAATGCCGAGACTGCGCGCGGCGCGCACCGCGGAATCGCCCAGCGGCCCTTCGGTGGCCACGTACACCGCGTCGGGGCGCGTCTGGCGCCAGCGCGCGCGCAGCTTGCCGGCGGCCGGCAGGCCCAGACGCAAACCGGGATAGCGCGGCAGCGCGATGCCCGGCAGCAACACCGAGGCGGCGCATGCCGGCGCGGGGATTTCGTTGGCCTGGCGCGGGCGCAGAACTTCGACGTCGTGGCCACGTGTTGCGAGGCCTTCGGCCAGGGTCTGCACGGTCAGCGCGACGCCATTGATTTCCGGCGGATAGGTCTCGGTGACGATGGCGATGCGCATGGTCCGACCTCGCTGATTCGAGACAGCTTCCACTACACGCATGGCGGCTGTTTGAACCTTGCATGACTGGACGATGACAATCAACTGGAGTTGATGCGCGCGTGAGTGCAATGCGATTTCGGCGTCGTGACGCATGCGCTGCACGCCTGCGTGCGCTGTGATCGTGGATGTCGTCGGTCGACTTGACTGTGGCCCTGTCTCAAGGGTCAGAATAATGCGATGAAAGCACGCACGCCGCCGCATGCCTCGATCACGCATGCCCCGATCGCGC
>DZBX01000042.1:14426-18636 GCA_022730075.1 Rhodanobacter sp.
CGCCCGAACCCGCACGCGCGGCGACGCTGAGCATCGGCAAGGTCGCGCGCGGCAGCGGCGTGGCCATCGACACGATCCGCTTCTACGAGCGCGAAGGACTGTTGCCGCAACCGTTGCGTCGCGCGTCCGGCTATCGCACCTACGATCACAGCGCGGTGCAACGCCTGCGCTTCATCCGTCGCGCCAAGAATCTGGGTTTCTCACTGGATGAAATCCGCGAATTGCTGGCGCTGTCGCAGGACCGCGAGCACGGCGTCGAGGTGGTGAAGCAGCGCGCCACGGCGCGGCTGGCCGATCTGGATCGGCGCGTGCGCGAGATCAATCGCATCCGCCGTGGCCTGCGCGAGCTGGTCGAGGCCTGCCCCGGCCACGGCGCGCCCGAGCAGTGCCCGATCCTGCGTGCGCTGGGCGATATCCGCGACATCGGCGAAGCCTGAGCGCACGGCGCATCGGCAGCGCCGCCTGCGGAGACATGCATGAATCACCGCATCGAATTCGCGCAAACCGGCGGCCCGGAGGTTTTGCGCTGGATCGAGTGTCCGCTGCCAAGGCCAGGTCCGGATGAACTGCTGATCCGCCATCACGCGATCGGCCTGAACTTCGTCGATACCTATGTGCGCAGCGGCCTGTATCCGGTTGCCGCGCTGCCTGCATGTCCGGGCAGCGAAGCGGCCGGAGTGGTCGCGGCGGTTGGTGCGGACGTGCGGGGATTCGCCGAGGGCGATCGCGTGGCCTATGCCGATGGTCCGCCGGGCGCTTACGCCGAGTGGCGCACGCTGCCCGCGCGGCATGCGCTGAAGCTGCCGGATGCGGTGGACTTTGCCACCGCGGCCGCGGCGTTGCTGAAAGGCCTTACCGTGCAATTCCTGCTGCAGCAGACTTATCGGCCGCAGCGCGATGAAATCATCCTCTGGTACGCGGCGGCCGGCGGCGTGGGCCTGCTCGCCTGCCAGTGGGCCAAAGCGCTGGGCGTGCGTTTGCTTGGCGTGGTGAGCAGCGACGCCAAGGCCGCGCAGGCGCTGGCCGCGGGCGCATGGAATACCGTGGTGTGGCCACGCGAGAATCTTGCGGCGCGCGTACGCGAGATCACTGGCGGCGCCATGGTCAAGGTGGTTTACGACTCGGTTGGGCGCGACAGCTTCGCGGCCTCGCTGGATTGCCTGGCGCCGTTCGGCCTGCTGGTGAGTTTCGGCAATGCCTCGGGGCCAGTCACCGGTGTGGACCTCGGCATCCTCGCGCGCAAGGGTTCACTGTATGTCACGCGGCCCACGCTGCATACGCACGTGGCCACGCGTGCCGGGCTGGAGCAGGGCGCTGCCGCAGTGTTCGCGCAACTTGCCGACGGCGCGCTGCGCGTGCATATCGGGCAACGCTGGCCGCTGGCCGAAGCCGCCGCGGCGCATCGCGCACTGCAAGCGCGTCAGACCACCGGCGCCTCGCTGTTGTTGCCCTGATCGACGCCGCGCGCGGCTTTTTGCTGCTGCGCGGCCAGCGCCCAGGCCACGTGTTCGCGCACCAGCGCGCTGGCGTGCTGCGCGCGCGCGGCCAGCGCCTGCATCACCCGTGCACTGTGCGGAGCGTTGCCCAGCGCCACGGCGAGATTGCGCAGCCAGCCGGCATAGCCGGCGCGGCGCAGCGCCATGCCCTCGGTGCGCGCATTCCAGGTGGCCTCGTCCCAGGCGATGAGCTCGCACAGCAGCGCGGCATCGAGGCCGTGGCGTGGCGCGAAATCGGGCAGCGTGCTGGCACGCGCGTAGCGGTTCCACGGGCACACCAGCTGGCAGTCGTCGCAACCGAACACGCGGTTGCCCAGCATGGGCCGCAGTTCCTCGGGGATCGCGCCCTTGTGCTCGATGGTGAGGTAGGCGATGCAGCGGCGCGCGTCCAGCCGGCGCGGTGCGACGATGGCCTGTGTCGGGCAGATGTCGATGCAGCGCGTGCAGCTGCCGCAGTGCGCGCCGGGCTCGGCGTCGAGCGGCAGCGGCAGATCGGTGAACAGTTCGCCGAGAAAAAAATACGAGCCGGCCTCGCGCGACAGCAGCAGCGTGTGCTTGCCGATCCAGCCAAGGCCGGCGTTGCGCGCCAATGCCTTTTCCAGTACCGGTGCGGAATCCACGAACGCGCGATAGCCGAACGCGCCGATGCGCGCGGCGATGCGATCGGCCAGTGCCTGCAGGCGCTTGCGCATCAGGCCGTGGTAATCGCGGCCCAGCGCATAACGCGCGATGTAGGCGCGCGTGCCATCGCCCAGCACTTGCCATGCGTCATGGGCGGATTCGGGCCAGTAATCCATGCGCACCGAGATCACCCGCAACGTGCCCGGATGCAGGGCGTCCGGATTACAGCGCAACGCGGCATGGCGCGACATGTATTCCATGCCGCCGTGCTGGCCCTGCGCCAGCCAGTCGGCCAGGTGCGCGGCGTCCTCGGGCAGTTCGATGCCGGACACGCCCAGCGCGGCGAAGCCGAGTTCCAGCGCCCAGCCGGCGATTTCGGCGCGCAACGCGGGGTAGTCCGGGAGGATGGCTTGGGGCACAGCCGGTGCGGGGCTCATAATCAAGCGATGCAACAGGACGAATACGAGCACGCACTGTACCGCGCCGGGCAGGTACGCGAGATCGAGCGCGCGGCCATCGCTGCCGGTATCGATGATGCGCAACTGATGCAGCGCGCCGCGACGGCGGCGTGGGCCTTGCTGCAGCGGCGCTGGCCCGAGGCGCGGCGCGTGTGCGTGCTGGCCGGGCAGGGCAACAATGGCGGCGATGGACTGTGGCTGGCGGCGCTGGCGCAGCAGGCGGGACGCACACTGAGCGTGTGCGAACTGCCGGCGCGGCGCGGCGCGGCGGCCATGCAGGCGCGGCAGCTGGCGCTGGATGCGGGCGTCACGCTGCACGCTGCGCCCGGCGTGTTGCCCGCGGCGGATCTCTATGTCGATGCGCTGTTCGGCATCGGTCTGCATCGCGCGCCGGAGGGTCTGGCCGCGCAGTGGATCGAAGCCTTGAACGCGCAGCCCGCCCCGGTGCTGGCGCTGGACCTGCCATCGGGTCTGCTGGCCGACACTGGAGCCGCGCCCGGCGTGGTCGTGCGCGCCAGCGTCACGCTGAGTTTCGTGGCGTGGAAGCGCGGCTTGTTCACCGGCCGCGCGCGCGCACTGTGCGGCGAATGGTTGTTGGATACCCTCGGCATCGACGCCGCCATGGCACCCGCGCCGGATGCCTGGCGATTGCGACCCGCGCCCATGCCGCCGCGTGCGCGCGATGCGCACAAGGGCCGCCATGGGCACGTGCTGGTGGTCGGCGGCGACACGGGTTTCGCGGGCGCCGCGCGTCTGGCTGGCGAGGCCGCATTGCGCAGTGGCGCCGGGTTGGTGAGCGTGGCCACGCGCGCCGCGCACGCGGCATCGATCGCCGCGCAGCGCCCCGAGCTGATGGCCCATGGCGTCGAATCCGCCGCTGAGTTTGCTGCGCTGGTCGCGCGCGCCAGCGTGCTGGCCATCGGCCCCGGTCTGGGCCAGGACGCGTGGGCGCAGATGCTGCTGGCGCGCGCGTTGCAAGCGGGCAAGCCCATGTTGCTGGATGCCGATGCCCTGAACCTGCTGTCGGCGCAGCCACGCGCGTTGCCGGGTGGCGCGGTGCTCACGCCGCATCCGGGCGAGGCCGCGCGCTTGCTGGCTTGCGACGTGGCCGTGATCGAGCGTGATCGTTTCGCGGCCGCGCGCGCGCTGGCCGCACGCTATGCCGCGGTGACGGTGCTGAAAGGTGCCGGCACGCTGGTCGCCGCGCCGGATGCGCGCGTGGAGGTTTGCACCGATGGCAATCCCGGCATGGCCAGCGGCGGCATGGGCGATGTACTCAGCGGTGTCATCGCGGCGTTGCTGGCACAGGGCCTGTCGGCCTGGGATGCGGCACGGCTGGGCGTGGCGCTGCATGCGCGCGCCGGCGACATCGCCGCGCGTGCGGGCGAGCGCGGGCTGCTGGCCAGCGATTTGTTCACGCCGTTGCGCACGCTGAGCAATGGCGGCGCCTGAGATGGAATCCCTGTCGATCCCGCTGCCCGCAGCCGCGGCCACGCAGGCGCTGGCGCAGCGCATGGCGCCACTGCTGGCCGCTGGCGGCGTGGTGTGGCTGCAGGGCGAACTGGGCACCGGCAAAACCACCTTCGCACGTGCGCTGCTGCACGCCCTGGGCGTGGACGAGCGCGTCAAAAGCCC
>DZBX01000169.1 GCA_022730075.1 Rhodanobacter sp.
GACGCCAGGGCCATTGCCAATACGTTGCGCTTGAGCTGGATCATTTCCCCCTCCGGGAATCATGTTGGGCAGTGCGGACGATGTCGCGGCGGGTGCCGGCATCGCGAGTCGTGGCGCGTACGCAACCGGGCGGTCACATCAGCGTGTAAGGATGGTAGGCCTCGCGGCGCGCAGTGGAAGACCTGTGCATACGTATTCATGCCGCGCGCCTTGGGAATCCGGACATGTCGTCATGCGCGGCGGCTCCGCGCCGTCACGAAAGGGAGCCTCGAAAAACCACTGCCATCCTCGCGAAGGAACGTCATCCCCGAGCACCTGGGTCGAGGACGGTGATCCATCGCCTGTAATTGATTGAAATGCCAAGTCACTGGATTCCCGCCTTCGCGGGAATGACGAACAAATACAAACTATTCGAGGTGCCAGAAAGTCGCGCGAAGCAGCGGGTGGTCGTGGGCGCGCGCGGCATGACGCGCCGCGCAGCGTTCAGGCAATACGCGCGAACAGCACGCCAAACGCGGGCAGGTGCGCCGTGTCGCGGTCGATGCGGCCCGCATCGGGACCGGCGTGATCCAGCGCCTGCCACGCGCCCGCAGGCAGCACGACGCTGCGTGGGTCGGCATCGAGATTGAACAGCGCGAGGATTTCATCGCCGTCCGAACCGCGCACGAACCCCAGCAGCGGCTCCGGCAAATCGAGCAAGCGGATCGCGCCGCCGCGCAGCGCCGGCTGCCGCTTGCGCCATGCGACGAACGCGCGAAAACGCTGCAGCGGCGAGCGCGCATCGCGCTCCTGCACGGCCACGGCCAGCGCGCGGTGTGCCGGCGGCAGCGGCAGCCACGGCGTGCCGCTGGTGAACCCGGCCTTGGCGCTGGCGTCCCAGGGCATCGGCGTGCGGCAGCCGTCGCGGCCCTTGAAGTTGGGCCAGAAGGCGATGCCATAGGGATCGCGCAGCGCCGCGAATGGCACCTCGGCTTCGGGCAGGCCCAGCTCTTCGCCCTGATACACGCACACCGAGCCGCGCAGGCACAGCGCCAGCGCGCTCATCTGCGCGATCTGCGCGGCGCCGGGCTGGGCACCGCCCCAGCGCGTGGCCACGCGCGCGACATCGTGATTGGAGATCGCCCAGCACGGCCAGCCCGCGCGCAGACCGGCTTCCAGCGTGCCGACGGTAGCGCGCACGTGACGCGCGGAGAATTCCTCGGTCAGCAGCTCGAAGCTGTAGCCCATGTGCAGACGCCCGGGCTGGGTGTATTCGGCCATGGTCGCCAGTGAATCCTCGGAGGCGATCTCGCCCAGCGCGGCGGTACCGGGATACCCATCGAGCAGCGCGCGCAGTTGTTCCAGAAACGCCAGATTCTCGGGCTGCGTGTTGTTGTACCAGTGGTACTGGAACGCATACGGATTGTCGGCGCTGAAACCGCGACCGCTGCGCTCGCTGGCGGGCTTGGCCGGGTTGTCGCGCAGCAGCTTGTCGTGAAAGCAGAAGTTGATCGCGTCCAGGCGCACGCCATCGACGCCGCGATCCAGCCAGAAGCGCACGTTGTCCAGCGCCGCGGCGCGCACGGCCTCGTTGTGGAAGTTCAGGTCCGGCTGCGCATCGAGGAAATTGTGCAGGTAATACTGGCGGCGGCGCGGCTCCCAGGTCCACGCCGGGCCACCGAAGATCGACAGCCAGTTGTTGGGCGGCGTGCCGTCGGCCCTGGCGTCGGCCCACACGTACCAGTCGGCCCTGGCGTTGTCGCGGCTCTCGCGGCTTTCGCGGAACCAGGCGTGCTCGACCGAGGTGTGGCTGAGCACCTGGTCGATCATCACGCGCAAACCGCGCGCGTGCGCCGCGGCCAGCAGGCGGTCGAAATCCTCGAGCGTGCCGAACAGCGGATCGACGGCGTGGTAATCGGCGATGTCGTAGCCGAAATCGGCCATCGGCGATTTGAAGAACGGCGCGATCCAGATCGCATCCACACCGAGGCTGGCGATGTAATCCATGCGCGCCAGGATGCCGGGCAGATCGCCGACGCCGTTGCCGTCGCTGTCGAGAAAGCTGCGCGGGTAGATCTGGTAGATCACCGCGCCGCGCCACCACGGCCCGGTCGCGCGGGCGGCTTGCGGCGCCTGCACGGCGGGCGCCGCGGTGGCGGCGTGCGCGTCGGCGAGTGCGTTGGGTTCGACGGCCATGGATTCCCCTTGCAAAGCCCGCGCGCAAGCCGCCGCGAGCAGAACAGAATCGTTGCGGGATTCCACGCGCGGCGCGGACATCCCGAAGGCCTGCACTTTAGCCGCGTGCACTACACTTGCCGCCGCCGATGAATACGTATTCATCGCCTGTGCGCGCCGGCACCCCGGCCACGCATGCCGCACTGCTATATAACGCCAGCGTCGCCGCGACAGACGCCGAACCGCGGCAATGCGCAACGCCACTCCCAAGGAATCCAGCATGAGTGCAATCCTGACCTCCAGCGCCGCGCAGGCGCGCCGCCACATCGTGTTCACCGCCACACTGGCCGCCCTCGCCGGCCTGATGTTCGGGCTCGACGTGGGTGTGATCTCCGGCGCGCAGCAGTTCATCCAGCACGATTTCGCCATCGACGACCGCGTCATCGAGTCCATCGTCAGCAGCATGATGCTGGGCGCGACCCTCGGCGCGGCCGGCGCCGGCTGGCTCTCCGGCCATTTCGGGCGCAAGCGTTCACTGATCTTCAGCGCGGCGCTGTTCGTCATCGGCTCGGTGCTGAGCGCGGCGGCGTGGTCGCCCGGCACCCTGATCGGCGCGCGCGTGGTGCTGGGCCTGGCCATCGGCGTGGCCGCGTTCACCGCGCCGATGTACCTGGCCGAGATCGCCCCCGAGGACAAGCGCGGCGCGATGATCAGCACCTACCAGTTGATGATCACCATCGGCATCTTCGTCGCGTTCATGTCCGATACCGCCTTCAGCTACAGCGCCAGCTGGCGCTGGATGCTGGGCATCATCGCCGTGCCAGGCGCGCTGTTCCTGCTGGGGGTGCTGGGTCTGCCGGAAAGCCCGCGCTGGCTGCTGATGCGCGGACGCAGGGACGAAGCCCGCGCGGTGCTGGGCAAGCTGCGCGGCGACGACGCCATGGTCACGCGCGAGGTCGCCGCGATCGAAGAGCAATTGCGCATCCCGCAGCGCGGCTGGAACCTGTTTTTCAGCAACCGCAATTTCCGCCGTTCGGTGGGCCTCGGCATCCTGCTGCAGGTGGTGCAGCAGCTGACCGGCATCAACGTGGTCATGTACTACGCACCGCGCATCTTCGCCGACATGGGCTACGCCACCAGCGCGTCGATGTGGTTCACCGCCATCGTCGGCCTGACCAATGTGCTGGCCACCTTCATCGCGATCGGTTTTGTCGACCGCATCGGCCGCAAGCCAATCCTGTACGCCGGCTTCGTGGTGATGGCCGTGGGTCTGGGCGTGGTCGGCTTGCTGATGCATCTGGGCATGGCCACGCAGAGCGAGCGCCTGCTCGCCGTGGCCATGCTGCTGGTGTTCGTCATCGGCTTCGCGTTCTCGGCCGGGCCGCTGGTGTGGACGCTGTGCTCCGAGATCCAGCCGCTGAAGGGCCGCGACTTCGGCATCGGCGTGTCCACCGTCACCAACTGGGTCGGCACCTTCCTCGTCGGCGTCACCTTCCTCACCCTGCTCAACCACATCGGCCACGCCAACACGTTCTGGTTGTACGCCGGTTTCAACGTGGTGTTCCTGCTGTTCACCTGGGCGCTGGTGCCCGAGACCAAGGGCGTCACCCTCGAACACATCGAGCAAAAGCTCATGGCTGGCCAGCCGCTGCGCGACATCGGACGCTAGATCGCGGCATGAGGATCCTCTCGCGGCCGCACGCCGCGACTCGCTACACTCGGCGCATCGAGGGAACCGATCGCCGAGCGATGCGCTGCAAGCTGTCCAGCACCCCGGTGCGCCATGAAATTCCACGCGCCCGTGGTTTCCGCGCAGGCGGCGATCCCGGCAGACGAATGCCGGGGCATCCCGCGTCTGCGGAGGTCTCTCCTCGCCGGCCCT
>DZBX01000170.1 GCA_022730075.1 Rhodanobacter sp.
CCGGCTACCGGCTATCCGCATCCGCGCGATCGATCAGCCACTGCGTCAGCAGCGGCACCGGGCGCGCGGTGGACATGCCCTTGCGACCCTCGCCCCAGGCGGTGCCGGCGATATCCAGATGCGCCCAGCGCTGGCCCTCGGTGAACCGCGCCAGAAAACACGCGGCAGTGACAGCGCCGGCGCCCTTGCCGCCGATATTGGCGAAATCGGCGAATGCGCTCTCGAGCTGTTGCTGGTAGTCGTCCCAAAGCGGCAGGCGCCAGGCGCGGTCGTGCGTGGCCTCGCCGGCCGCCAGCAGCTCGGCGGCGAGGTCGTCGTGCTTGCTCATCAGGCCCGAGGCGTGCTTGCCCAGCGCGACCACGCAGGCACCGGTCAGCGTGGCCGCATCGACGATGGCGACCGGCTCGAAACGCTGCACGTAGGTGAGCGCGTCGCACAACACCAGGCGCCCCTCGGCATCGGTGTTGAGCACCTCGATGGTCTTGCCGGACATGCTGGTGAGCACATCGCTGGGACGGTAGGCGTCGCCGTCGGGCATGTTCTCGACCGCGGCGACCACGCAGACCAGATTCAGCGCCAGCTTCAGCTCGACCGCGGCGACGAACGCGCCCATCACGCCGGCGGCGCCGCCCATGTCGAACTTCATTTCCTCGATGCCGCCCTGCACCTTCAGGTTGATGCCGCCGGTATCGAAGGTGATGCCCTTGCCGACCAGCGCATAGGGCTTGGCGTCACCGCCGCCGTTCCAGCGCAGCACGATGAGCCTGGGCGCATTGGCCGACCCGCGCGAGACCGCCAGCAGCGAGCCCATGCCGAGTTTTTCCATGTCCGCGCGCTCGAGGATTTCCACCGCCACACCCGGGTGCGCGGCGGCGAACTGGCGCGCGCGCTCGGCCATGTATGCAGGGTTGCAGATGTTCGGCGGCAGATTGGCCAGCTCGCGCGCGAAATCGCTGCCGATGGCCATGCCGCGTGCCTGCTGCAGACCCTGTGCGGCCGCGGCATCGCCGTTGAACACCAGCTTGCGCAAACGCACGCCGGGGCCTTGCGGCTTGAGCGTGGCGGTGTAGCGATAGGCATGCTGCGCGGCGGCCAGCGCCAGCGTGCGCAACTTCCAGGCCTCGTCGCGGGCGGTGACCTCGACCTCGCCGAGAAAACTCGCCGCGAGCTGTGCCGGCATGGCGGCCAGCGCGCGCGCGGCCTCCTGCGCGACACGCTGGTAGCGCGCCGCGTCCAGCGCGCCGGGCTCGCCCAGGCCAACCAGCAGCACGCGCTCGGCGCGCACGCCGGACAGCGCGTGCAGCAGCAAGCTGCTGCCGGGCTTGCCGGTGCAGTCGCCACTGGCGATCAGGCGCGTGATGTGCCCACCGCTGGCGGCATCGACGCGCGCCGCGGAGATGCCCAGCTTGCCCTGGTCGTGCACGCCGATGAGGATGCAGCCGGCTTCGCATGAATCGGCGACGAGGGAATCAAGACTGAATTCGAGTGCCATGGGGGATGCTCCTGGGCAGGGCTGCGCCAGCGGCGCAAGCTACACTTTGCGGATTGAGCCGCGAGCGCGGCGCGGGCGCATGTTAGTCGATGTTACGCATCCTCGATCGCTACCTGCTGCAGGAACTCACCTTCGGCACGCTGGGCAGCGCGGCGCTGCTGCTGGTGGTGACCATCGGCGGCACGCTCTCGGATGTGCTCTCCAAGGTCGCGGCCGGGCGCTATCCGGCCAGCGTGATGTTTCCGGTGCTGGGCCTGCGCGTGCTCGACGCGCTCTCGGCGCTGTTGCCGGTGGCGCTGTTCCTGGGCGTGCTGCTGGGCCTGGCGCGGCTGTACCGCGACAGCGAGATGCACGTGCTGAGTGCGTCCGGCATGGGGCCATCCGGGCTGCTGCGCCCGGCGCTGCTGCTGGCCGTGCCGGTGACGATCGTGGTGGGCGTGATCTCGTTGTGGCTGGGCCCGTGGTCGGCGGCGGCCTCGCAGGCGATGGTGGACAACGCCAACCGCTCGGTGATCGCCGCGGGGCTGGAAGCCGGGCGCTTCACCGAGCTGCCCGGCGGCAATGGCGTGATCTACACGCAGGAACTCAGCCCCGACGGGCAGCGCCTGACGCGCGTGTTCGTGGCCAGCGAACGGGTGCATCCTGGCACCGCGCCCGAGGTGAACCTGGTCACCGCCGCGCGCGGCAGGATGTTCATCGACCCGCAAAGCGGCGACCGATTCCTGGCCTTGTCCGATGGCCACCGCTACAGCGGCGTGCTCGGACAGAGCAACTGGCGCCTGCTCGATTACCGGCGCAATGATCTTTCCCTGAGCAGCATCAACGCCAGCGTGGACGATGCCGGCGCCGGCGCGCCGCACGAGCAGACCACGCTCACCCTGTTGCGCTCGCAGGTGCCGGCCGACCGCGCCGAGCTGGCCTGGCGCATCGCCGCGCCGCTGAGCGTGCTGGTGCTGGCGCTGCTGGCGCTGCCGCTGGCGCGGCAGAATCCGCGCGAACCGTTTTACGGACGCCTGCTGCTGGCCGTGCTGGCGTATCTGGTGTTCGCCAATGTGCTGGGCATCGGCCGCGCCGAGATCATGGCTGGGCGCAGCGCCGGCGCCTGGCTGATGGCGCTGATCGAGATCGCGGTGGCCGCGTTCGCGCTGCTCTGGTTCCGCCGCCAGAATCGCGAGCGTCACGTGCGTGGAGCGCGCGCGTGAACCTGTCGTGGCTGCCGCCGCTGCCGCGCCTGAAACGCGCCGATAAATTGCTGATCATCGGCGTGCTCGGCCCGATCGTGCTGACCTGGGTGCTGCTGGTAGGCTTCGATGCGTTTTTGCAGTTCGCGCGCCAGCTCAGCAACCTGGGTCGCAACGGCTACACGCTGGGACAGGCGGCGTACTTCATCCTGCTGACCATCCCGCGACGTTTCTTCGAGATGTATGGAAACGCCGCGCTGATCGGCACGCTGCTGGGTCTGGGCGGCCTGGCCGCCAGCAACGAGCTGACCGCGCTGCGTGCCTCGGGCATGTCGCGCCTGCGCATCGGCGGCGCGGCGCTGGCGCTGGTGGCGCTGCTCAGCGTGGCCGCGCTGCTCGATGCCGAGTACGTCATGCCACCCGCCGAGGCGCGCGCGCAGGGCATCCAGTTGGCGCTGACCGCGCGCAACATCGCCGCGGCCACCGGCACCGGATTGTGGGCGCGCGACGGCGACAGCATCGTCAACGTGCGCAGTGCGCTGGATACGCACCAGGTCATGGGCCGCGGCATCGAGTTGCGCGACGTGCGCATCTACCAGTTCGATGCGCAGGGCCGCTTGCTGTCGATACGCTGGGCGGCCGGCGCCCATTACGACGATGGACACTGGCAACTCGAGCACCTGCAGCAAACCCGTTTCGGCGCAAACGGCGCCACGCGCAGCGTGCTGCCCACGGCGCCGTGGAAGACCGGCTTGAGCCCGCGCCTGCTGGAACTGTCGGTGCTCAGCCCGAACACGCAGGCGATCAGCGACCTGCTGCGCAACATCGACTATCTGCACGGCAACGGCCTCGATGCGCGCGTGTACACCGATGCGCTGTGGCAGCGTCTGTTCTATCCGCTGAACGTGCTGATGCTGGTGTTGTGCACGCTGCCGCTGACCTTCGGCACGCTGCGCGCGGGCGGCTTCGGCAAGCGTCTGCTGATCGGCCTGCTGATCGCGGTGGGCTGGTTTTTCCTGCAGCGCGCGCTGGTCAACCTGGCGATCGTCTACAGCGTGCCGGCCTGGCTGGCCAATCTGGGGCCGATCCTGCTACTGGCCTTCGTGGCGATCGGGGTATTCCGCCGCCGCCACGCCTGATCCAGGCCAAGCCCCCGCGAAATATCACGAAAGAGTAAGGCCGCCTGCGCTCTGCGCGGTTTGGTGCTGGCTATACTCGCGCATACCGCATGGGTCGATACAGGGATGCGTCGTTGCTCCCGTCGACCCCGGCAAGACGGGACCAACTTGACGGACACGCCCAAGGGGGGCATCACCATGCAGCATCGATTGAAGTACGCCTTGAT
>DZBX01000043.1:0-15933 GCA_022730075.1 Rhodanobacter sp.
GCGGTCACGCAAGTGGCTGCTTCGCGCAGGCGCGTACGCACCTGTGCCGGACGCGACTATGAAAAATTCCGCGCGACGCGGAATTTTGGCTATTTGCAAAAAGCGGTTGGAAGCGCCGAGCTTTCAACCAACGCCACCAGGGAACAGACGAAGTATCATCAAAGATGATACGCTGCGGCGGTCATTCGGAGCATCACCATGCAAGTCATCGTCAAGAAGTGGGGCAACTGCGCCGCGGTGCGGTTGCCGGCCGCCGTGATGAAGTCGGTCAAGCTAAGCATCGACCAGCCAGTCGAGGTTGAGGAACACGACGGCATCATCACGCTGCGCCCGGTGGTGCGGCGCCGGCGTTCGCTTGAAGCCCTGATCGCCGCGACGCCCGGCTTTGAGCGCCAGCCCGGCTGGCTCGACGAGGATGTCGGTCGCGAGCGTGCGGCGTTCGGCGAATGAGCCCAGCCCCGAGCTCGGGCCTCGGTGCGGGTGGCTTCGACGCCGGCGACATCGTGCATCTGGATTTCACACCCAGTGCCGGTCACGAAATGCGCGGCCCACACTACGCGCTCGTCATCTCGCGCCGGGCTTTCAATCAGGCAAGCGGCATCGTGTGGGTCTGTCCCATCTCCCAGGGCGAGGCCGCTGCCCAGCGAGCCGGGGGCTTCCTTGTCACCCTCATGGGTGCCGGCACGCGAACGCTCGGCTCCGTCCAGGTCCATCTGCTGCGCGGCGTAGACACACGTGCCCGCGGAGCGCGACGGGTCGAGAAGGTGCCGCCGCACATCCTCAACGAGGTGCTCGAGATCATCGCTACGGCGATGGAAGTGGCGCCCTAGCGCCACGCTGGTTCTGTGCAAGAAGGTTGGAGTGTGGAGTGCATCGCCGCCCAACCACCGTTTGCACATAGCCGGAATTTTTCACAGGCGCTGCGCGGCAGCCGACGCGAGATCCCATAGCGCCGCACCGCAACGCCGACCATCGTGGCGCCCGTCGTGGTGGCGCGTTACAGCGAGGTGCCCTGGCGCTTGTGCGAGCCGGAAACCTCGCCGCGCAGCGTCCACACCACCGGTTTCTGCGCGGCGAAATAGGCCGCGATGTCCTCGCGATCCTGCTCGGTCAGGGTCGAGGCGAAGCCGACCATGATCGGATTCTTGCGCTCGCCGTTCTGGTATTCCTTCAGCGCCTGCACGATGTACTGCGCGTACTGGCCGCCGAGGCGCGGGTACTGCGGATCGAGCGAATCGCCATTCGCGCCGTGGCAGGCGAAGCAGACCACCGCTTTTTTCTTGCCCGCGGCGGCGTTGCCGCCGGCGTGCGCGACCGGGATCAGCAGCAGCGCGGCCAGCACCGGGGCAAGCAAGAGAGTGCGTGTCATCGAATGATCCCCCGTGCTCATTTGCGGATGCTGGAAAGATAGGCCGCGATATTGCGGATGTCCTGCTCGGACAGGCTCTTGGCCTGGATGTTCATGGTCATGGTCGGCGGCTTGCGCTGGCCATCGCGGTATTCGTTGAGTGCCGCGACCAGATAGTCGTAGTGCTGCCCGGCGATCTTCGGCACCGGATAATTCGGGTAGGCATTGCGATAACCCGGAATGCCGTGACAACCGTGGCAGGTGAACACCATCAGGCGGCCGGCGGCGGCATCACCGGGATGCATGGCGACGGGCGCGGCCGGCGTCGGAGCGGGAGCGGCGATCGCCACGCTGGCGAGGCCAAGCAGGAACGAGGCAAGCAGCAGCGAGCGCAACATGAAAAGTCCTCGGCGACGGGCAAGGCACGATCCGGCCGCAATCCGGATCGGCGCAAGGTCCGAAGTATAGCGACAGCTCGCGTTCACGAAACAAGTCCGCGCGCGGATGCGGTCCGCGCACGCGCAGGGTCGGCGTGGCAGGCGCACAAGCCATCGCTCGTGGCGCAATGGAATGGACCGTTGCAGCGAGAGCGAAACCACCTGCGTTATCGAACATGCCTACTCTTGGCGCCTGTGCGCTGCCATGACTTTCGGCCGAGGCGCATGCGGGTGGCCGAAGCGAAGCTGAACGAGTGCCCGCGCGGTGCTGAACTCGAAGGGTCCCGGGCCATCGAAACCTGCACCGCGTTGCGGTATCCATTCAACCCCTGCTCTGGAGACTGCTCGATGAAAAGGACGCTGCTCAAGTTCGCAGCCATCGCCCTGCTCGTGGCGACGCCGCTGGTCAGCATGGCCGCCACCGCCGGCCTGCCGGATTTCACCTCGATCGTGGAGAAATACGGCCCGACCGTGGTCAATGTCCGTGCCGACATCACCCAGCCCAGCCCGTTCATGCGCGGGCCCGGTGGTCAGCAACAGGCACAGGTACCGGATATTTTCCGTTTTTTCGGTTTCCCGGTGCCGCCGCAGCAGCAGATGCAGCCCGAGGAAGAAATCTCCATGGGCTCAGGTTTCATCATCTCCTCGGACGGCTACATCCTCACCAATGACCACGTCGTGGACGGGGCCAAGAAAATCAGTGTGACCCTGGCCGATCACCGCGAATTCACCGCCAAATTGGTGGGCGCCGACGCCACGTTCGATATCGCCGTACTGAAGATCGATGCGCACAACCTGCCGGTGGTGAACATCGGCAACTCCAACGCCCTGAAACCGGGCCAGTGGGTGTTGGCGATCGGCTCACCGTTCGGTTTCGATCACACCGTGACTGCGGGCATCGTCAGTGCCGTGGGGCGCAGCCTGGGCCCCAGCGATCAGCGCTATACGCCCTTCATCCAGACCGATGTGCCGATCAATCGCGGCAACTCGGGTGGTCCGCTGTTCAACATGGATGGCCAGGTGGTCGGCATCAATTCGCAGATTTTCTCCAACACCGGCGGCTTCATGGGCGTGTCGTTCGCCATCCCCATCGACGTGGCCATGAATGCGGTGCAGCAGATCAAGACCAAGGGTTACGTCGAGCGCGGCATGATCGGTGTGTACCTGCAACCCGTGTCGCCGAATACCGCCAAGGGACTGGGCATGAGCCGGGTCGAGGGCGCGCTGGTGGCCAGCGTGGTGCCCGACAGCCCGGCGGCCAAGGCCGGCATCAAGCCTGGTGACGTGATCGTGGCTTACGACGGCAAGACCATCAATTCGGTCGATGACCTGTCGCCGATGGTCGGACTGACCCCGCCTGGCAGCATCGCCAGGCTGACCGTCATCCGCTTTGGCAAGACACTGAACTTCAACGTCAAGGTCGAACAGGCGCCGCGCGGCAAACATGCGCTGGCCAAGATGGAACAGGCGATCTCGGGCAATGGTCTGGGCCTGACGGTGCAGGACCTCAGCGCGGGGCAGCGGCAGCAGCTCGATCTGAAAGCGGGCGAGGGCGTGCAGGTGAGCACGGTCAGCGGCCCCGCGCGCGACGCCGGCCTGCAGCCTGGCGACGTGATCCTGATGGTGGGTCAGCAGCGGGTGGGCAGCGTGACTCAGTTCGAGAACGCGGTGCGTGCCTATAAACCGGGCGAGGTCGCGATCCTGCTGGTGCGACGCGGCCAGGTGAGTCAGTTCGTCGCCGTGCCCCTGCCGAAGCCCGGTGCCAGCAAGTAACGGCGCACACGCTTGCGCCCGCCGCCAGGCCGCGGATCGATGCCGCGGCCTGGCGTGCCGGCCCATCTCGCGCCGGCCTTCTGCCATAATCCATGCGCGCCGCCCGCGGGCGGCGTTTCGATTTTCCGAACAGTGCCGCTGTCGTGCGGCGCGCGGCTGTGTGCGGTGCGCCCATGCCGTCCACACACCGTGCAGGCCATGGATCACATCCGCAACTTTTCCATCATTGCCCATATCGATCACGGCAAATCCACGCTGGCGGACCGCATCATCCAGCTCTGCGGTGGTTTGCAGGCGCGCGAGATGGAAGCCCAGGTGCTCGATTCCAATCCGATCGAGCGTGAGCGCGGCATCACCATCAAGGCGCAATCGGTCTCGCTGCCGTACGCGGCGCGTGACGGCCGCACCTACATGCTCAATTTCATCGACACGCCGGGGCACGTGGATTTCAGCTACGAAGTCAGCCGCTCGCTGGCCGCCTGCGAGGGCGCGCTGCTGGTGGTGGACGCCGCGCAGGGCGTCGAGGCGCAGTCGGTGGCCAACTGCTACACCGCGGTCGAGCAGGGCCTGACCGTGGTGCCGGTGCTGAACAAGATCGACCTGCCCACCGCCGACATCGAGCGCGTCAAGGCCGAGATCGAGGCCGTGATCGGCATCGACGCCGAGGACGCCATCGCGATCAGCGCCAAGACCGGGCTCAACGTGATCGAGGTGCTGGAGGCCATCGTCGCGCGCATTCCGCCGCCGCGGCCGCGCGGCACCGATCGGCTGCAGGCGCTGATCATCGATTCGTGGTTCGACAATTACATGGGCGTGGTTTCGCTGGTGCGCGTGATGCAAGGCGAGATCAAACCGCGCGACAAGATCCTGGTGATGTCCACCGGGCGTACCCACGACGTCGAGTCGGTCGGCGTGTTCACGCCCAAGCGCAAGTCGCAGGCGCGACTGGGGCCGGGCGAGGTGGGCTGGGTCACGGCCAGCATCAAGGACGTGCATGGCGCGCCGGTGGGCGACACGCTGACCCAGTCCGCCAGTCCGGCGGCGCAGGCGCTGCCGGGTTTCCAGCAGATGCAGCCGCGCGTGTTCGCCGGTCTGTTTCCGACCGATGCGGATGATTACAACGCGCTGCGCGAAGCGCTGGACAAGCTCAAACTCAACGATGCCGCGATGTTTTTCGAGCCGGAATCCTCCGAGGCCATGGGCTTCGGCTTCCGCTGCGGATTTCTCGGCCTGCTGCACATGGAGATCGTGCAGGAGCGCCTGGAGCGCGAGTACGACCTGGATCTGATCAGCACCGCGCCCACGGTGGTGTACGAGGTGGGGCTGAAGGACGGCGGCGTGCTCAAGCTGGACAATCCCGCCAAGCTGCCGCCAGTGACGCAGATCGAGGAGATCCGCGAGCCGATCATCCTGGCCACCATCCTCACGCCGCCCGATTACGTCGGCAACGTGATCACCCTGTGCGAGGAAAAGCGCGGCGTGCAGCGCTCCATCCAGTACCTCGCCACGCAGGTGCAGATCAGCTACGAGTTGCCGCTGGCCGAGGCGGTGCTGGATTTCTTCGATCGGCTGAAGTCGGTATCGCGCGGTTATGCCTCGATGGACTATCACTTCGAGCGTTTCCAGGCCGGCCCGTTCGTGCGCGTCGATGTGCTGATCAACGGCGATCGCGTCGATGCGCTGAGCATGATCTCGCACCGCAGCCATGCCGACCGGCGCGGCCGGGAACTCGTGGAGCGGATGAAGGATCTGATTCCGCGGCAGATGTTCGATGTCGCCATCCAGGCGGCGATCGGGGCGCAGGTAATCGCGCGCGCCACGGTCAAGGCCATGCGCAAGAATGTGCTGGCCAAGTGCTACGGTGGCGATGTCTCGCGCAAGAAAAAACTGCTGGAGAAGCAGAAGGAAGGCAAGAAGCGCATGAAGCAGGTGGGCCGCGTGGAAATCCCGCAGGAAGCCTTTCTGGCCGTGCTGAAAGTCGACAACAAGTAAACGTGCAACAAATATATTTCAAGGACATGCGATGCAATATTTCTCGCTGATTCTATTGCTGCTGACCGTGCTGAGCGGCCTGGTCTGGCTGTTCGATGTGGCGTTTCTGCGCAAGCGCCGCATGGCGCGCGCGGGTCTCGGGGGTCTGCCGGCGCGCGAGCCGTGGACGGTGGATTACTCGCGCTCGCTGTTTCCGGTGCTGGCGGCGGTGCTGCTGTTCCGCTCGTTCATCGCCGAGCCGTTCCGCATCCCTTCCGGCTCGATGATGCCCACGCTCAAGGTGGGCGATTTCATCCTGGTCAACAAGTTCGCCTACGGCCTGCGCCTGCCGGTGTTCCACACCAAGATCCTGTCCACTGGCGAGCCGCAGCGCGGCGACGTGGTGGTGTTCCGCTATCCGCTGAAGCCGAGCGAGGATTACATCAAGCGCGTGATCGGGCTGCCCGGCGACACCATCCGCATTCGCGGCGAACACATTTACATCAATGGCAAGCTGGTGCCGACGCAGCTGGTCGGCCCCTATCAGGGCGGTTACGGACGCGAGAGCCGCTTGCTGGAGGCCAACGGCGCCATGGTGTATCGCGAACAGCTTGGCAAACACACCAACGACATCGTGGAGATGCCGCAAATCGCGATGGGTGGCACCTACCAGAGCCCGACCTGCCATTTCGAGAATACCCACGATGGCACTTGCACGGTACCGGCCCACAGCTACTTCGTGATGGGCGACAATCGCGACAACAGCGAGGACAGCCGATTCTGGGGCTTCGTGCCGCAGCGCAATCTGGTGGGCAAGGCCTTCATGATCTGGTTCAGTTGGCGCGGGCCGCACGGTATCGATTTCAAACGCATTGGCACGATGATTCATTGATTATTTGGCGCTTTGGCGCACGGGAGGGGCAATGAAAACGCAACAGCACGGCATGACCCTGATCGGGTTCGTGTTCATCCTGATCATCGCCGGGTTCTTCGCCTACATGGCGATGAAGCTGGTGCCGGCCTACGCCGAGTACATGGGCGTGGTCAAAACCGTCAAGGAAACCGCTGCCAAGCCCGGCGAAATGAACAAGCCGCTGGCGCAGATCCGCAATGACATGTCGTTCACCGGCAGCTTCCAGTACGTGGACAACAGCACGCTGAGCGATGCCAAGCTGAGCATCGTCACTGGCGGTCCGGCGCCCATGTTGACCATGAGCTACAACAAGATCATTCCGTTCCTGTACAACGTCAGCTTCCTGCTGCATTTCAAGACCTCGGCGCCGATGAACACGCAAGGATCGGGCTGAGTTCGTGCATCTGCCGCATGCTTTCCGTGACGCGGCGCTGGCCGAACTGGCGCTGACCCATCGCAGCGCGGGGCAGCCCAACAACGAGCGTCTGGAGTTTCTCGGCGATGCCTTGCTCAACGCGTTCGTCGCAGAACTGCTGTTCGAGCGCGATGCGCGCGCCGACGAGGGCGAGCTGACGCGCCAGCGCGCCGCGCTGGTCAACGGTCAGGCTCTGGCGCAACTGGCGCGCGAGCTGGACATCGGCGAACACCTGCATCTGGGTTCGGGCGAGATGAAGAGCGGCGGTCAACGCCGCGATTCGATTCTTGCCGACGCGTTCGAGGCCCTGCTCGCGGCGGTGTATCTGGATGCCGGCCTGGATGTGTGCCGCATGCTGGTGCGCACGCTGTTCGAGCCGCGTATCGCGACCTTGCAACGATCCGCCAAGGACGCCAAGACGCGGCTGCAGGAATGGCTGCAGCGGCGTGCGCTGGCCCTGCCGCATTACGAGTTGGTGCACAGCGGTGGCAGCGATCATGCGCCGCATTTCGAGGTCGATTGCGTGCTTGCGCTGCCCGAGCCGCAGCATTTCAATGGCAGCGGCAGCAGTCGCCGCGCCGCCGAGCAGGAGGCCGCCGCGCATGCGCTGGCCGCCGTGCGGGAGCGCCGCGCATGAATGTGCCTGGCCTTGGCCATTGCGGGCGCGTGGCGCTGGTCGGGCGCCCGAATGTCGGCAAGTCCACCTTGCTCAATGCCTTGCTGGGCACGCACCTGAGCATCGTCAGCCCGAAGCCGCAGACCACGCGCCACCGCATTCTCGGCGTATCCACGCTGGCCGGCGGGCAGATCGTTTTCGTGGACACGCCCGGCCTGCATCGCGGGGCGAAGCGCGCGCTCAACCGCAGCCTCAATCGCGCCGTGCATGCCGCGCTCGGCGAGGTCGACCTGATCGCGCACGTGATCGAAGCCGGTCGCTGGAGCGACGAAGATGCTGCCGTGTACAAGGCGATCGTCGCCGAGCGCCTGCCGCGCGTGCTGGTGATCAACAAGATCGACCGCCAGCGCGACAAATCCGCACTGCTGCCGTTCGTGGCCAGACTGAGCGAGGAGCACAGCTATGACGCGGTGCTGTATGCCTCGGCGTTGCGCGGGCAGGGTCTGGACGAGCTGCGCGCGCAGCTATTGCAGCGCCTGCCCGAGGGCGCGCCGCAGTTCGATGTCGATGACATCACCGATCGCAGTGAGCGCTTCCTGGCCGCGGAGATGGTGCGCGAGCAATTGATGCTGCGCCTGGGCGATGAGCTGCCTTACTCCACCACGGTGGAGATCGCGCAGTTCAGCGAGCGCGCCGACGGTCTGGCCGAGGTACACGCGGTGATCTGGGTCGAGCGCGAAGGGCAGCGTCCGATAGTCATCGGCGATGGCGGTGCGATGCTCAAGCAGGTTGGCAGTGGCGCGCGCCGCGCCATGGAGCGCCTGTTCGGGCGCCGCGTGTTCTTGCAGACATGGGTCAAGGTGCGCACCGGCTGGAGCGACAACGAGGCCGAACTGAAGCGCTTCGGCTACACCGATTAGGCGCGCGACATGCCTGCGCCGGTCAGCCTCGAGCTGGGCTATGTGCTGCACGCGCGACCCTGGCGCGAGACCTCGCTGCTGCTCGAATGCCTCACTGCCGAGCATGGCCGCATCGGCCTGATCGCGCGCGGCGTGCGCGGTGCGCATACGCCGACCGCGCGTGCCGATCTGCAGCCGCTGCGCCGATTGCGGTTGAGCTACAGCCGTCAGGGCGAGCTGGGGCGCCTGCACGCGGCCGAACTGGTGGCACTGCACGCGCTCGGCGGCGAAGCCCTGCTGGCCGCGCTGTATGTCAACGAATTGCTGGTGCGCCTGCTGCCGCGCGAGGATGCCCATGCGCGCCTGTTCGCGCAGTACGCGACACTGCTGGCGCAGCTCGAGGGTGTCCGCGCCAGTGCCTGGCTGCTGCGCCGTTTCGAGCGCGATCTGCTCGACGCACTGGGTTATGCGCCGTTGCTCGACCGCGAAGCCGAGACCGGCGCGCCGGTGCAGGCCGGGTTGCGCTATGTCTACGCGCCCGAGCGCGGTCCGCTGCGCTGGCAAGCGCAATCGGATGGCGCCGCATTGCGCGGCTCTGCACTGCTGGCGCTTGCGCGGGATCAGATGCCCGATGCGCAGGATCTGCGCGATTTGCGGCGCCTGTTGCGCGCGCTGATCAGCGCGCACCTGGGGGGTCGGGACCTGGCCTCGTGGTCGTTGGCCGGGCTGGCACGAGCGCGCCCGCGCGCAGCAGACTGAGCCGCGTCGCGCCCAGCAGCGCGCGTACGCGCGCCTGCGCGGCCTCGCATGCGCGACCCTGAAGCAATGCATCGTGCAATGTGGTGGCGGCATCCTGCAATTGTGGCGCACCGCAGAACCCGCAGCTGGCGCGCAGCTGGTGCAGGCGTTCGCAGAGTTGCGCCGGATCGCGCGCCAGCAGGGCGTCGAATTGCGCCGAGAATTGCGCCAACTCCTGCGCCAGCAGGCCGCGCAGCGCCGCCAGCGTGGCGGCGTTGCCGGTGACGGACTGGCCGCGTGCCTCGTCGAGTGGCGCGCCCGTGGCATGTGCATTGAGGGTGGACGTGAGCAAGGTCAGGCTCAGCGGTTTGGGCAGTGCATCGCTGAAACCCTGTGCCAGCAGATGCGCGTGCTGTGCTGTCTCGAGCCCGGCGCAGGTGGCGATGGCAATGGCGTCGTGGCTGGCGGAGCTGACATCGGCACGCAGTCGAGCCAGCAGCTCGCTGCCATTGCAGCGCGGCAGATGCAAATCCAGCAGCAGCAGGTCGAAGCGCATGCTGCGCGCGGCTTGCAGCGCATCCGCGCCATCGGCGCGATGGTGCACGACGCAGCCGAGTGCGCGCAGGGCGTCGGCGAGATACAGCGCCGAAACCGCATCATCCTCCGCCAGCAAGATCTGCAAATGCCGCGTTAGCGCCGTATTCATGTCCATTCTCCGGCTGCACTGGCAGAATCGCCGGCAATGAAAGTGATTGCAAGCATTCCGCGCCTGTGTGGCCTTCTGCTGGTACTGGCCGCGTTGCCCGGGCACGCCGCGATCGCGTTGCATGCGCGCGCGCTCGCTGCGCCAGGCATCGAGGCGCGCGATGTGCGTGTGGTTCTGGCGCCCGAAACGTTGCGCCCGGGCGTGTTCGCGCTGCGCCTGTCGGCCGTGGCCGTGGCCGTTCCCGCGCTTGGCTGGAAACAGGTCGGCATCGAGATGGACGGCACGCTACAGCGCCAGAGCGACGGTCGCTGGCATCTGCAGGCGCCGCTGCAGGTGCGTGGTGCACCGGGGCGCGCGCTGGGTGACGCGCAGATCGAGGTCACCCTGGACCCGCGCAGCGATACCGCCATGATCGGCATCAGCCAGGGCACCGCGCGCATCGACGCGGCACTGCCGATGGATACGCCGCTGCATGTGCAATTGCAGCTGAGCGCCTTGCCGCTGAGCTGGCTGGGTGGCGCGCTGGCCGCGGCTTCGCCGGGCGGCAGTATCCGCAACGGCAGCGCCAGCGGCACCATCGCAATGGATGCTGATTCCGGCAGCTTGCGCGTCTCCGGGCATGTGGGCGTGGAAGGGCTGGCCGCGTTCGCACAGGGCGGCAGCGTGGCGGCGCAGGGCCTCGGTGTGCGTGGTGATTTCAACCTGCAGCACGACGCGCAGTCCACGCGACTTGATTTCGATGGCGCGCTGCGTGGCGGTGAATTGCTGGCCGGCAGTTTTTACACGCAGTTGCCGGCGCGTGATGCGCCGCTGGATGTGAGCCTGAGTCGCGATGCCGCAGGCGCGCTGCGCATTTCGCGTTTCGACTACCAGGATGGCAACGCCGTGGCACTCAGTGCCAGCATGGCGCTGAGTGCCAAAGGCGCGCTCGAGAGCCTGCTGGTCCGCCGCGCCGACATCGATCTGGCGCGAGCGATTCCGCGTTACGCCAGCACCTGGCTGCAAAGCCACGGTGTGCCGGGCCTGCAGGGCATGGGGCAGGCGCAGGTGACGCTGGATTGGCAGCGCGGTGCGCTCAACGCACTGCACCTGCAATTGCAGAACGTCGACATGGCCGATAGCAGTGGCCGCTTCGCCATCGCCGGTGCCAACGGCGCGCTGGCCTGGCGCAGCGGCGCCACGCTGGCGCCGACCACGCTGGGCTGGCGCGCGGCCAGCATCTACCGTGTACCGCTGGGCGCCATGCAGATACGCCTGCGTGACGACAAGGGTGTGCTGAGCCTGGCCACGCCGGCGCAGATCCCGCTGCTCGGCGGCAGCCTGCGCGTGCAGCACTTCGATTTCGCACCGCCCGGCACGCAGCCCATGCGTCTGAGCACGGGGCTGGCGTTCACGGGCGTTTCGCTGGGCGAGTTGTCCGGTGCGCTGGGTTGGCCGGCGTTTCGCGGCACCCTGGGTGGCGCGATCCCGGACCTGCGCTGGCAGGATGGCCGCGCCGTTTTGCGTGGCGGGCTGAGCATGCAGGTGTTCGGTGGCTACGTCGATGTCACGCGCATGAGCCTGGCGCACTTGTTTGGCGTGGCGCCGGAGATGGGCGCCGACCTGAGCCTGCGCGGTATCGATCTTGCGCCGCTGACCAGCGTGTTCGATTTCGGCGAGATCACCGGCAAGCTCGATGGCAGCGTGCATGGATTGCGTCTGGTGTCGTGGCGTCCGGTGGCGTTCACGGCCGAGCTGCACACCGCAGGCGGTGGGCGCATCAGTCAGCGCGCGGTGAAAAACCTGACTTCGGTCGGTGGTGGCGGTGGACTGGCCGGTGGCATCCAGGGCGCGGTGCTGAGCCTGTTCAGCACCTTCGGTTACAAGCACATCGGGCTGTCCTGCACGCTGGCCAACAACGTGTGCATCATGGGCGGCATCAAGCCTGCGGATGGCGGCGGCTACAGCATCGTCGAGGGCGATGGCCTGCCCTACATCCACATCATTGGTCATCAGACACGGGTAGACTGGTCCACGTTGCTGTCGCGTCTGCAAGCCGCCACCACCGGGCAGGCCCCGGTCATTCGTTGAAGGAACCGCCATGCATCAGCCACGCATCAAGCCGCTCATCCTGCTCGCCGCCTGCCTGACCTTGCTGGCCGGCTGCGTGACGATCAATGTGTATTTTCCTGCCGCCGCCGCGGAGAAAGCCGCGCAGCAGATCGTCGGCAACGTGCTGGGATCCACGGGTGGCACGGCGCCCGCCGGCAGCAGCCCCGCACCTGCCAGCAGCACGCCGGCAAGCTCCGGTTCGGGCAGCGGTGGCAGCCTCGGCGCCGCCGTGCTGGATTTCATCATCCCGCCGGCTGCCGCCGCCGAACCCGACATGGATGTCTCGACGCCCGGGATCCAGGCCATCGAAGCGCGCATGAAGGCGAACTTCGAGCAGAACCTCGAACCCTTGCTGAAAGCCGGTGTCGTCGGATTCACCGCTGATGGCAATGTCGCCGTGCGTGATCTGAATGCAGCCTCGTTGCCGCAGCGTGCCGGGGTCAGCCAGACCGTGGCCAGCGCGAACCGCGAGCGCGCCGATCTGTATGCCGCCATCGCGAGCGCCAATGGCCACCCCGAGTGGGAGCCGAAGATTCGCGCCATCTTCGCGCAGACATGGATCCAGAAAGCGCGCCCCGGCTGGTATTATCGCGACAGTTCCGGCGCGTGGCATCGCAAGTAAGGCTGCGCGCGCGATTGCTCTCGTCACCTGGCCCGGGCAGTGTGCCCGGGCCGTTTGTTTTCCGCGCATGAGCGAGATTGAAACCGACATCCTGGATCTCAGCCATGACGGCCGCGGCGTTGCGCGCAGCGATGGCAAGGTGGTCTTCGTGCGCGGCGCGTTGCCGGGTGAGCGCGTGCGCATCGGACCGCGCAAGCGCCATCGGCATTTCGACGAGGCCGAGCTGCTCGAAGTGCTCACGCCTTCGGCGCAGCGCGCCGTGCCGCCGTGCGTGCACTTCGGTCGCTGCAGTGGTTGCGTGTTGCAACACCTGCAGCCCGCGGCGCAATTGATCGCCAAGCAGCGCGTGCTGGCGGAGAATTTCGAACGCATCGGCAAGGTCGCGCCGCAGCGCTGGCTGGCGCCGCTGGCCGATGCGTCATGGGCTTATCGGCGCAAGGGCCGCCTGTCGGTGCGCTGGGTCGAGAAGAAAGGCCGCGTGCTGGTGGGCTTTCGCGAGGACAATCCGCGCTTCGTCGCCGACCTGCGCGGCTGCGAGGTGCTGGCGCCACCGTTCGGTGCGCTGATCGAACCGCTTGCCGCCTTGATCGACACGCTGGATGCGCGCCGCGAGATTCCGCAAATCGAATTCGCGCGTGGTGACGACACGGCGCTGCTGCTGTTTCGGCACATGCAGCCACTGGGCGCGGCCGATCGCGAGCGGCTTGCCGCGTTTTCCGATCGGCACGCGATCGCGCTGTGGCTGCAACCGGGTGGACCGGACAGCGCGCGACCGCTGCGCGAGCAAGACGCGCGCACGCTGAGCTATCGCATCGACGATGACGCCATCGAGATCGTGTTTCAGCCGCTGGATTTCATCCAGGTCAACGCCGGCTTGAATCGGCGCATGCTGGAGCTGGCGCTGGACTTGCTGGCGCCGCAGGCGCACGAGCGCGTGCTCGACCTGTTCGCCGGGCTGGGCAACTTCACCTTGCCGATCGCGCGCCGCGCGGCCGCGGTGACGGGCGTCGAGGGCGACGCCGGTCTGGTCGCCCGAGCCGCCGGAAATGCCACGCGCAATGCGCTGGGCAATGCACGCTTTCACACCGCGAATCTGTTTGCCGACCAGCGCCAGGCGCCGTGGGCGCGCGAAGCTTGGGACAAGATCCTGCTGGATCCGCCGCGCGCTGGCGCCGCCGAGCTGCTGGACTATCTGCCTGGCAAGACGGTGCGACGCGTGGTGTATGTATCGTGCCATCCAGGCTCGCTGGCGCGCGACGCCGGCGTGCTGGTGCAGCGCCACGGTTTCCGTCTGGCGGCGGCAGGGGTGATGGACATGTTTCCGCATACCGCGCACGTCGAATCCATCGCGCTGTTCGAGCGCGACTGAGGCACGCATGGGCATCGAGATCGAACGCAAGTTCCTGCTGCGCGATACGACATGGCGCGCGGGCGTGACGCGCACGCTGCACCTGCGCCAGGGTTATCTGATCGACGCTGCGGCGCTGGCCGCGGGGCTGGCGCGCGCTTCGGTGCGCGTGCGTGTGCAAGACGCCACGGCGTGGCTCAACATCAAGGCCGCGCGCGCGGGCATCGCGCGCGATGAATATGACTACGCGATTCCACCCGCGGATGCCGAGCGCATGCTGCAAACCCTGTGCAATGGCTTGATCGAGAAGCGCCGCCACGTGGTGCCGGTGGATGGTGTGCATTTCGAGATCGACGAATTTCTGGGTGACAACGCCGGACTGGTCGTGGCCGAGTTGGAGCTGCCCGCCGCGGACGCCCCGTTTCCGCGCCCGCCTTGGCTGGGGCGCGAGGTCAGCCGGCTGCTGCGCTATTTCAACGTCAACCTGATCGCGCATCCCTACGCTGCGTGGAACGCGCGCGAACGCGCCGGAGATGAAACATGCTGATGATCGGCATCGAGGGTCTGCAATTGGCCGCGCACGAGCACGCGTGGCTGGCCGCGCCCGAGGTGGGCGGGCTGATCCTGTTCACGCGCAATTATTCGGATCGCGCGCAACTGACATGCCTGATCGACGCGGTACGCGGTGCGCGCGCGGCGCCGCTGCTGATCGCGGTCGATCAGGAGGGTGGCCCGGTGCAGCGCTTCCGCGAAGGCTTCACGCGTCTGCCGGCGCTGGACACGCTCGGCGCGCTGTGGGACCGCGATGCGGCACGTGCGGTGGCGCTGGCCGAGGAGCACGCCTGGATCATGGCCAGCGAGCTGCGCGCGATGGATGTGGACTTGTCGTTCGCGCCGGTGCTGGATCTGGCGCGCGGCAACCGCGCCATCGGCACGCGCGCGCTGCACGTCGATGCGGAGGCCGTGGCCACGCTCGGCCAGGCCTATGTACGCGGCATGCGACTGGCCGGCATGGCGGCCACGCTCAAGCATTTCCCGGGGCACGGCTCGGTGCTGGAAGACACCCACCTCGAGGGCGCGCGCGACGCGCGCACGCTGGCCGAGTTGCGCGCAGCCGATCTGCGTCCGTTCGCGGCGGGTTTCGCCGCCGGCGCCGAGGCGGTGATGATGGCGCACGTGACCTATCCCGCCATCGATGCGTTGCCGGCGGGCTATTCGCCGCGCTGGATCAAGGACATTCTGCAGGGCGAGATGGGCTTCGCCGGCGTCGTCATCAGTGACGACGTGGGCATGGCCGCGGCCGCCAGCGCCGGCGGCGTTGGCGCGCGCGTCGCCGCGCACTACGCCGCCGGCTGTCACATCGTGCTGGCCTGCGCACCGGCGCTGGTGCCCGAGGCACTGGCCGCCGCGCGCGCCGTGCATGGCGCTCCTGCATTCGCGCAGGCGCGTCTGGCGGGGCAGGTTGCGCCAAGCTGGGCGGCGTTGCTCGACAACCCGCAGCGCGCGCGCTTTCTGGCTGATCTGGCCAGCTTGCAAACGCAGGCCGTGGCATGAGCGCGCTGCCTGCCACGCTGGCCGCTGCGCTGACCGCCAGCGATCTCATCCACGATCGCCGCGTCATCACGCGGGCCATCGACGACATGGCCGCTGCGCTGGATGTGCGCCTGGCCGGACGCGAGGCGCTGTTGCTGACCGTTTTGCACGGCGCGTTGCCGTTTGCCGGGCAACTGGCGCTGGCCATGCGCAGTCCGCTGCGCTTCGACACCGTGCACGCCACGCGCTACCGCGGCTCGACCCAGGGCGGCGAGTTGCTGTGGAAGCAGCGCCCCGCCACGCCGCTGGCCGGGCGCAGCGTGCTGCTGGCCGATGACATCCTCGACGAAGGCCATACCCTGGCCGCGCTGCGCGCCTGGTGTCTGGCCGAGGGCGCCGCCGAGGTGATCATCGCCACCTTGTGTCGCAAGCCGCATGGCCGCTGCGTGCCGGGGCTGCACAGCGACGTCAACGGCCTGCTGGTACCGGATCGCTACGTGTTCGGCTATGGCATGGACTTTCA